>SHVZ01000058.1 GCA_009694025.1 Alphaproteobacteria bacterium
AAAGGCCGCCCGTGCGCGCTCGGCCCGGTCGAGCCGGTCGAGCGTGACGCCGTAGTCGTTCCAGCCGGTCGCGTTCTCTCTCCGGCAGGCGAGCGAACGTGCCCATGCCCATGCTGCGCGGTCGAAGAGGCCGGCGGCGAAGTAAGCCGCCGCGAGCGCCTGCAGCGGCGGCGCCAGATCGACCTGGTCCGGCTTTAGGGCATCCGCCGCCGACAGCCAGCGCGCCGCCGGGTCGCCGCGCCCCTCGGCCAACGAACAAATGCCGTAGTTCGCCGCCGCAGATCGCGTCGCCGGCTCCGAGGCGAGCCGCCGCCTGAGATCGATCAGATCTCCGCTCCGGATCGTTGGTGAGGCTGGCATCGAGGTTGCCTTGCCGTCAGCTCGACACGAGGGCGGCGAGGTCACGGGCGATGCGGGCGACGACCGGCGGCCAGGTCCGGTCTGGCCCCTGCCGATAGAGGCGCATCGACGGATACCAGGGCGTGTCGTCGCGGTTCAGCATCCAGCGCCAATCCGGAACGTGGGTCGGAAGCATCCAGACCTTCTTGCCGAGCGCACCGGCCAGGTGAGCGGCCGCGGTATCGACCGCGACGACGAGGTCGAGTTGATCGATAAGGGCCGCGGTGTCGGCGAAGTCCGATACCAGCGGCGCCAGGTCGACGAGGCGACCGGAGAGGCCGAGGCGGACGACGTCAGCGGCGCGCGGGCCGACCTGAAGGCTGTACGCAGCAACTCCAGGCATCTCGATCAGCGGCAGGAACGCCTCCAGTGATGCCGAGCGCTTGTGGAATTTCTCGATGCGGGGATTGCCGGCCCAAACGAACCCGACCTTGATCCCCGTCGCGGGCCGAGGCAACGCCGGGCCGCCGGTCGGTGGCGCCAGATAGCGCGCCGGTGCGAAAGTAACTTCCGGCGCGGCGCTGAAGATCAGCGGCAACTGCATCAGCGCTGCCTGGAAATCGACGGCCCCCGGGTGAGTTCCCATGTCGACAAGCTCGATGTCGTCGGCGAGTGTCGAGAAGAGCCGCCTCAGCTCCGGATAGCACTCCAGCACGACGTGCGCGCCCTGCTGACGGATGAGGAGCGCATAGCGCACGAAGTGGATCATGTCGCCGAAGCCCTGCTCGCCCAGAAGAACGATGCGGCGTCCGCGGATCGCCTCGCCATGCCATGGCCGAGCGTAGTCCGGCAGCCGGCTCCGACGGTCACGCCAACGCCACTCGTATTCCCTGAATCCCCGCCCCCAGTCGCCGGCCGTCAGGCGGGCGATCGCGCCGTTCAGATGAGCGGTCGCATAGAGCGGATCGAGATCGGTGGCGCGTCCGTACCGCGACAAGGCGGCGGCAAGATCGAGGCTCTGACGGAAGGCGTTGGCGAGATTGTATTGGGCGACCGGGTTGCCGGGCTCGAGCGCGACCGCCTGGCGATAGAGGCCGGTCACCGCGCCGATATGGCCGTCCTGGAGCAGCACCGTGGCCAGGTTGCTGAGAGCCATGACGTTGGTCGGGGCGCCATCGAGGGCCGTTCGCAGCACACCGACGGCGGCGCCGCGCTCGTCGAGCTCGTCGAGCGCATTCCCGAGATGGATGAGGGCGTCGGTACGGCCGGGATCGGCGGCGAGGGTTCGACGGTAGCTCGTGGCGGCCCCCCGCCAGCTCTCTTCGCCTCGATGAGCCTCGCCCAGGGCGTACCACGCGACCGGGTCGGAGGGGCCGAGCGTCAGTGCCCGGCGAAGGGCGGCAGCGGCGGTTCGCATCGAGCCGGCGGCCACGCCGGTCAGCCCCAGGCCCTGCCACGCGCCGGGATTCTGTCCGTCGATCGCCAGAGTGCGCCGATAGACCGCGACCGCCTGGCCGACGTTGCCCAGGCGGCGATAAAGATCGGCCAGGACGAAGTGGGCCCGGGAGAAGGCGGGGGCCTGAGCGACGATGCGATAGAGGATGAATCGGACGCCGGGATCGTCGCGGCGGAGGCGGATCGTGGCGAGATCGACGGCGGCCTCCGGCGAGAGCATGCCTGCGGAGTCCAACGCCTGCAGCTCGACCTCGGCATCGTCGTAACGCCCCTGCCGGCACAAGGCGCTGGAAAGGCCGCGCCGTGCATCGGCGAAGTTCGGACTCAAGTCCAGCGCCTCGCGGAAAAGCGCCTCGGCCGACCCGGCGGCGGACTCCTCGAGCCGGAGATTCCCGAGGGCGAAGGCGACTTCCGGCGCCGCCGGTGCCAAACGGCGCGCCTCCTGGAGGAAAGCGCGTGCGACATGGAGGCGCCCGAGGCCATGGGCGAAGACACCGGATACGTAGAGAACTCCGGGCTCGTCCGGCTTGAGCGCCACGGCATGCTCGATCTTGGCGAAGGCCGCGGACGTATCGCCGGCGCGTTGCAGGGCCTGTGCGTCGGTGAGCGCGGCCTCGGCGGCGCGTAGGGCAAGATCTTGGTCGGCCATCGGGAAGGGTTCCGGCCGGCTTCTACCGGCCGTCGCCCGGTATGTCCATGGCGCAGGCCAGTTCGTTATTTACTTATTGATGGAAAGAGATATTGCTCGTCGTGCCACGCTCTTGTACTTTCGCCGGGCGACCGAGCGAGGTGTCGATGGCGCTGCTAGTCGGGGTGGTTTCGCAGAAGGGCGGCGTCGGCAAGAGCACGATCGCCCGCATGGTGGCCCGCGAGTACGCCCGGGCGGGATGGCGCGTGAAGATCGCCGATCTCGACATCGCCCAGGGCACCAGCTTCAACTGGCAGGCGCGCCGCCTGCAGAGCAAGACGACGCCGGACGTGCCAGTCGAACGTTTCGGCACCCTCGCCCTCGCCCTCAAGGTCGCCTCGCACTACGACATGCTGGTGTTCGACGGACCGCCGCATGCGACCGAGGGAACCCTCGCGATCGCCAACAACTCTCAGCTCACCATTCTGCCGACCGGCCTCGCGCTCGACGACCTCGAGCCCCAGGTGCTGCTCGCCCACGAGCTGGTCAGGCGCGGCGTGCCGGCCGCCCGGCTCGCCTTCGTGCTGGTCCGCGTCGGCGACAGCGACGTCGAGCTCAACGATGCCCGCACATATCTCGGCCGCGCCGGCTATCACGTGCTCCCGGGGTACCTGCCCGAGAAGGTCGGCTACCGTCGCGCCAGCGACGAAGGCCGGGCCGCCACCGAAACCCGCTTTCCATCCCTCAACCAGCGCGCCGACGAGTTGGCTCAAGCCGTCGTCGACCGGTTGTCGGCAATCACACGAGTAGAGGCAGCCTGATGGCGAACGTTCCTCCTCCGACACGGCGCGGCAAGGGCGAGCCGCCATCGCAGATGGCTGTGCTCGACAATCTCGGACGGACCGAAGCGACCCGATTGAAACCGCTCAATTTCAAGGTACCGGCGGATTTTCATCGCGAGTTCAAGACATTCGCCGCGATGAATGGCACATCGATGTTGGACGTGCTGATCGAGAGCTTTCGGCTCTATCGCGAACACAAGGGCTGAGGGTCGATGACCGGGCGCCGCGTGGAACTGCCGTTGATGACGGTGGTCGAAGCGGCCTTCACCGCCGCGGAATGCGGGCAGATCGTTGCAGCCGGCGCGGCGCTGCCGCTCGAGCCGGGCAAGGTCAATGACCCGAAGGCGTCGGATGGAGTGGTCGGCGGCCGCCAGGTCGGCGTCGCCGCCATGCCGCTCGAGCCGGCCTATAACTGGATCTACGAACGGCTCGTCAGTCGCGCCCTCAGTATCAACGAACAGCACCTCGGTTTCGAGATCGAGCAGACCGAGACCATCCAGTTCCTCTCCTATGCGCCGGGGCAGCACTACGACTGGCACGTCGATATCGGCACCGAGGAGATGGCGCTGCGCAAGCTGAGCATCGTCGCGATGCTGAGCCCGCCATCCGACTACGACGGCGGAGAGCTCGAGCTTCTATTCGGCGATCGCCCCTCGGTCGCGCCCCGGAGCCAGGGTAGCCTCATCTTCTTCCCGTCCTTCGTCCTGCATCGGGTCCGTCCGATCGGCGGGGGCCGCCGGTACTCGCTCGCGCTTTGGCTCCGTGGCGTCCGGCCGTTCCGTTGATGTCTCCAGCCGACGCATTGGCCGAGGCCGAGGCGCTGTTTCGGGCGGGCGCTCTCGCGGAGGCACGCCGTCTGGCCGAGGACGCAGCCGCCCGATCACAAGGCGGCGCAACCCGGCTGCTCGCGGCGATCGGCGAAGCGGAAGGCCGGCTCGACGAGGCCGATCGCCTGTTCGCGCTGGCCGCCGATGCCGACCCGAGCGACGTATCAGCGCTCGACGGCCTTATTCGCGTCAGCCATCGGCGGGGCGACCTCCGGCGCCTGACGCAGGCACTCTCGGCCAGGCTTCGGCTCGCGCCCGGGGACGGCAATCTGTGGAGCGATCTCGGCGCGGCCCTCGAGCGTCTCGGTCAGCGGAGCGACGCCGAGACGGCATATCGACGGGGCGCGGTCGTCTTCCCCGCCTCGCCGCACGCCATGCTCAACCGGGCAGCGCTGGCCTACCACCTCGGCAACGACGGCCTGGCATTGCAGCTCGCCTACCGCGCCCGCGCCATCGGCGGACGCGACGGCGAGGCTTGGCTGATCGCCGGCCACGCCGATCAGCGGCGCGGCGGTGGCCCGTCCGCCGCCCTGGCTTATCGCCGCGCCCTCGCGTCCCTTCCGGCCAACGCGTCGGCCTGGCAGGGCGTGGCCGCCCTCTCGATGGCCGGTAAGGAGGGTCGACGGGCGCTTCTCTTCCTTCGCCGCGCCGCGGATCTCGATCCGGGCGATCCGGGAACCATGGCCAACCTGGCCGAGGGGCACCGCGACGGCGGCGACCTGATCCGGGCCTTCCGGCTGGTGCGCGGGGCGGTCGCGCTCGCTCCCTCCTCCGTCGTCGGTCACAACACGCTGGCCCTCGCCTCCTCCGATCTCGCGGAAGACACCGTAGCGCTACGCTGGGCAAGGCGCGCCATCGTCCTCGCGCCGGACCGGGCGGACCTGCTGGTGAACCTCGGCGTGGCGCTGAAGGCGCTCGGGCAATTCAAGACAGCCGAGGCGGCGATACGCGAAGGTCTGAAACGGCGCCCGGAGGTTCCGTCGTCCCACATGTCCCTGGCGACGACGCTGCTCGCAGTTGGCAAGGTCAAAGAGGGCCTCTCGGAATACGAGTGGCGCCACGCCGAAGGGCCGACGCGATACGACATCTTTCCGGCAAAGCGTTGGGACGGCCGCCGCTTGGCGAGCGGTAAGCTTCTGGTCTGGGGCGAGCAGGGTATCGGGGACGAGATTATGTTCGCCCAGTATCTTGCCCGTGCCTGCGGTCGTACGTCCCGTGTGATCGTCGAGTGCGAACCTCGGTTGGTGTCGATCTTCGAGAGATCGTTCCCCGGAATCGAGTTCGTCGCCAGGACGATGCCGCCATCTCCCCGCCTTCTCTCCGAGGAGGTCGAAGCCCAAATCGCCCTCTGTAGCCTGCCTTGGGCGCTGGGGCTCGATGAGACGACGATCAACAGCGCAGGCCCTTACCTCACGCCCGACCCGGCCCGGCGGGAGAGGCTCGCCAATCGTCTCGCCGATCTGGGCCAAGGATTGCGCGTGGGCTTCGCCTGGCGGAGCATCAGGGAGACCGCCGTCACGGCGCGCGTCCACGCGCCGTTGGCGCATTGGCGCCCGGTGCTGCAAGCGCCGGGCATCACCTTCGTGAACCTCCAATACGGAGACTGCGAGGCCGATCTCGGCTTCGTCGAGTCGGCGTTTGGCGTTCGCGTGCATCGCTTTCCCGAGCTCGATCTTTTCAAGGATATCGACGCCGTCATGGCGCTGGGGGCGAATGTCGATTTGATCGTTTCATCGGCGACGTCGGCGTGCATCCCGCCCGCCGCCGCCGGCGTGGAGACCTGGCTCCTACTGACGCGGATCGATTTCTTCACGTTCGGCGCCGGCGCCTACCCCATGCTTCCGAACTGCCGAGGGTTCGTAAGGGACCCGGACGTGAGCTGGTCGCCGGCGATTGCCGGGATCGCGCAGGCTCTCGACCTGCGCCGCCGCCGTCACCCGGAGCGACGCCGATGACGGCTGACGCCGCGGAGCGCCTCGATGCGGAGGGCTTTGCCTATTTCAACGCTCGTACGTGGACCACGGCGCGACGCTGCTATCGTCAGGCCATCGCTCTCACGCCGAGCCTCGTCGCCGCTCTCGGCAACCTGGCGAACCTCGAACTTCAAGATGAACGTTTCCGCCTCGCCATCGCCGGATATCGCCGCGGGCTGGCGATCGCGCCCCAACTGGCAGGGCTTCACCTAATGCTGGGGACCGCGCTGCTGAGGGAGGCCAGGTTCGAGGACGCCGAGCACTCGATGGCAGAAGCAATCAGGCTCAACCCCGGCTATCCGAAGGCCTACTACAACCTCGGGATCTACAAGCTCGAGCGACGGCGGCTGGTCGAGGCCGAGCGGGATTTTCGCCAGGCGCTGAAAGGTGAGCCGACCTCGGCCCTCGCCCTCGCCGGGCTTGCTCGGGTGTTGGTCGGACGCGGGCGGTCGAAGGAGGCGCGGACGGTCGGGCGCCGCGCGATCGCCCTCTCGCCACCGTCGCTCGAAGCGCTGAGCGCGCTCGGCCATGTTTTCGCCGCCTGCGGCGACCTGACGGCGTCGATCGCGCTCTTTCGTCGAGCGGTCGCAATCGCTGCCAATCCGTTCGTCGTGAAGGATCTGATGTTCCACCTACACTACGATCCGGCGGCGACCAGCGCGGAGATCTTCGCCCTGCATCGACGGTGGGCGGCGGCGCAGCAGAAGCCGGACCCGCGCTATCATTCCAGCACTCGGGATCCCGATCGCCGCCTTCGGGTTGGCTACCTCTCGGCCGACGTCTACGACCATCCGGTCGGGCACAACATCCAAGGCCTGATCGTGCGGCACGACCCCGGCTCGATCGATACCTATGTCTATGCCGATCACGACAGAAGCGATCCGGTGGTCAGCCGGATTCGCGCCGCATGCCGGGCCTGGCGATCGACGGTTGGTCTCGACGACCGTGCCGTCGCCGAGCGGATTCGATCCGACAAGATCGATATCCTGGTCGTTCTGGCCGGTCACACGTTCTTCAACCGTATCGCGGTCGCCGCCCTGAAGCCGGCGCCGATTCAGGTCAGCATGTACGATTTCTCGACCAGCGGACTCGACCAGGTCGACTATTTCGTCAGCGATGCGATTCAGAGTCCCGAGGGCGGCGAGGAGCAGTTCAGCGAAAAGGTGGTGAGGCTGCCCTGCCTCTATCTCCAGGTGCCGCTCGATGAGATTCCGGCGCCGGCGCGCGCGGGCGATCCCGTCGCCTTCGGGTCCTGCAGCAACCCGATCAAGCTGAACGACCGCGTTATCGCGCTCTGGAGCCGGCTGCTCGACACGGTGCCGGGCTCCACTCTGGTTCTCAAGTACCACGGCTGGTTCGATGACCCCAGCCTGGTCGACGAGATGAAGGCGCGCTTCGTCCGTCGCGGTGTCGCGCCTTCACGCCTGGCCCTCCACGGCCGCCAGACCGATCGCTTGAGCCATCTCGGGCTTGTCGGCAACTTCGACATCGCGCTGGATCCGTTTCCGTTCAACGGCAACACGACGACCTATGAGGCGCTGTGGATGGGCGTGCCGGTCGTGTCGATGGCCGGCCGACGGCTGGTCGGGCGAATGAGCGCCGCCATGCTCCGCCAGGTCGGGCTCGACGACCTGGTGGCGACGTCCGAGGACGACTACGTCGCGGTGGCAGCGCGGCTGGCGCGGGACGCCGAGCGACGGTTGCGGCTCCGCCGCGAGCTCCGCGCCCGGTTGACGGCCTCGCGGCTCCTCGACGCCAGTGCTTATGCGCGCTCGGTCGAGTCTGCCTATCGCGAGATGTGGCGGAGCTGGTGCGGATCGCGGTCGAGCACTCTCGCCCAGAAGTCGATCAACGATCTTTCCTGAGCCTCGGCATTGTAGATCGCGGCGGTGCGGCGGCCGGCAGCCAGCATCGGAGCGTCGAGTCCGGCGTCGGAAGCGGCGACGGCGCGTGCGAGCGCGGCGACGCAGCCGTCGAGATCGCCGGTCGGACACCAGAATCCGTTGGCACGGGTCGCGTATTCCAAGCCCCCCTCGCCATGGAAGCCGACCACGATCGCCTCGGCCGCCATTGCCTCGACCGGCGGCAGGCCGAAGCCTTCGAGGTGGCTGAGGCTTAGGAACCACCTGGACTCGCCGAAGTGGCGAGCCACTTCGTCGATCGGCCGCCCATCGATCGCGATCCACGGAATGTCGGCAAAGACGGGATGTCGGCGGGCGAACAGCCCCCGCATGAAGTCGGCCTCGATCGACAGCTTGCGCGGCATGAAGGCGATCTGGCGGCGCTTGACGCGTGGACGGAACAGCTCGCCGTCGATCGCGTACGGCACGACGGCGACGTCGGTCGCGCCGCAGTCGCGTTCGAGGAAGCCGGCGATGACGCGGCTCGATGCCAGGACCCCTTCTATGCCGACCGCCCGGTAGTCCTGCGTTCCGGCGATGCCGGCGAAGACGTAGAAGTGATTCTGGCAGAAGACGTACTTCCGGACCGGCAACGCCAGGATGTCGGGCAGGTGGCCGACCCAGGCCTCCGGCAGGACGAAGACGTCGGTCGCCCGAGTATCCAGCTGCCCGCGCGCATCGAAGATCGGAGCGTCGTGGCGGAAGAAGACGCCCCCCTCGCCCGGCAAAAGGTAGATGCTGGCATCGAAGCCGTGCCGGACCAGGATCTCGACGTGCCGGAAGATCGTGGCAATGCCCCCGAGCGGGACGCCGAACGGCTTGGCGACATAGAAGATCCGCGCTTTCACCGAGGCTCCTTCGATCGGGTCACGGCCGAACGGTCGAGACGATCACTTTCCCCCGTCTTGTGGCATGCGCCCGGCGCCACCGGCGAGGCGTATCGGAGGGACCGGGTCGGTCGAGGAATGATTCCTCGAGTCGGGGTAATGCATCACGGAATCCGCGACGATAGCCCCTGTTCCGCCCCTCTCTGATCACGAGCGGCGGCCGTCGAAGGGGGGCGAGGGCTCTGTAGCGCCGCGATCGGGTTTTCGATTAAAAAGACGCCCTCCGCCACGCCAACGGAATGTGCCATGCGCCCGGTAAGGAACCAGACCCGTCGGTTGCCCGTCGTCGCCACGCTGATCGCCGTCCTGGGACTTCTCGGTGCGCCCGAAGCCGCCGCCCAGGCGACGGCCGAGCCGGAGCGTCCGACGCCCGAGGTCGCCGCTCAGGAGCTGGTCGAGCTGACCACAGCGCTCACGCCGTTCACCGTGGTCTACGACCGCGCCGCTAAGAAGCTGATGTACACCGAGGTCGTCGAGAGCGGCAACCCGGCGCTCGACAAGCGCACAGGCCGGCTGGAAGTGCGGCTGGATCGGCTAGATCCCAAGCGCATCAACTATCAGACCGACAAATCGCCGGGTCCTCTTCTGATCAAGGGGCGTACGATCGCCGGACAGATGCATTTCTTCTGCAACGCCGACCAGCGCTGCATCCGGCGCGGTTTTCCAGACGCGTCCGGTAACCTGAACGCGGAGGAGTCGAACGAAAGCACCTTCACCCTCGACGTCTATGCCGGAAACATCCTGAATGATCTCCGGCTCTACGCGGGGATGGTCCAGGTGCTGATCGCCGCGACCGCGGCCGACTAGTTCGGAGCGCCGGGCTGTTTCATTCTTTCGTTCTAGAGATATTACGTCTTTTCACGAAAACCCAGGGGCCGGGCTTCTGGCAGCCCGGCCCCGGCCCGTGCCGAGGCCCGGCCGGCACTCCAGAAAGGCCTCTTTCGTTATTTCTTTTAAGCTTCTGCGACGGCCGGCGCGTGTCCGCCTGGTTACGACGTTCCCCTACATCATCACCGCGGACCCGGGCATTGCCGCCGCCGCACCGGGGCAGCGGGATCTCGTGAAAACAATAAAGAACTCTTTCGTTATTTCATCTCAAACCAACCGACTTTGCCCGCGGCTCGTTGGGTGTCCCTGGTGAGCCCGATAGAGTTCTCCCGGTAAATGGAAAACGTTAATTCGTTTGCGCAGAACTACGCCTCGGTGAACAGCCGGAAGGCGCCGCGCCCGGTGATCTCCCGGATCAGCTTCCGGCTTTCCAACTGGACCAGCAGCCGGCGGGCCGCCGCGATCGACAGGCCGAGGGCTCCGGCCGCCGAGCGCGGTGACACAGCCGGCGAGGCGAGGATCAGGTCGACCAGCGCCGGCAGATGTGAGGTTGCCCGCTGCGCGCGCGCGCCTTCGCGAAAGCGCCGCTCGGCACGGGCGAGCCTCTGGAGCAAAGCCAGTTGCCATTCGGCCGATCGATGGGCGGCCTCGAGGAACAAGTTCGGCCACCGGCCCGGATCATCCGGCCGGTAGTCGGAGGAGTGTCCGAGAAACCCGATGGCCGGAAGGAAAGAGGCCTCACCGATGAGCCCGACCCGCCTCAGCCAGGCGGTGGCCAGGGTCCGCCCGGCAGCCCCGCCGATGAGGTCGGCGGCCCCGGAGCGATGCCAGAGGGCCAGGAACCCCGAAGCGCCCTCCAGAGCCGGCAGAGAGCGAAGAGCGGCCAAGGCGGCGGGGTCGAGGGCCTTCGCCAGGGTTTGACGGATCTCCGTGGGGTCGGCGCGGCGCTCTTCAAGCCAATCCGGGTAGCCGTCGGCCTCACGCCGATCGCGGAGTCTGAAGCGGGTGGCGGCGATCAGACGGCGGGGCGTGAAGAGCTGCCGGGGATGCCGGCGAGCCGCGGCGCGGAGCATCCGGAGCGCCTGATGGGCCCGCTGGGTGTCCTGGTCGACCAGGCGATCGAGGGCGTCATGGTCCATGAGCAGGAGGTCGTGGGCATCGGTAAAGGCCTCGTCGAGGCGGGCCGACGCCGAGGCTTCGTGCAGATAGGCACGAGCCAGCCACCCCGCCCGGACGGCAGCCGAGCCGCCCTGCAGGCGCTCGTCGACGCGAACGAGGGCGGCGGTGGCGGCGCAAAGGAGGGTGGTGTCGAGGGGCGGCCGAGGGGACGCGATCGGCCCCGACGACGGGCCGCGCGGCAGGATGCGGCGAGAAATTAGGTCACGCTCAAAAGACAAAGTACCTTAATGATATCAGATAGACCTAAAGTCGAGAAGATATCTTAAGACGCTTTAGTGAGCGCCGCGGGAACTCCTGGCGGATGAGGCCGGACGTCGGCCTTTCCAGACCGGCGGGCTGCGTCCAGCCCCCTGGCGTTGGGGGTATGACAGCGATGTTGGCGCCCTCGACGCCCAGGCGGCTGCGGACCCGGCGCTCCCGCCCGTGTCCGTTCCGAGCCGGTCTCCCCGACGTTCCGGACGACCCGACGTCGAGGACTTTGACCCCGCGGACCCAAGACCCGCCGGGTCGCGGCAGGGGAGACGGTCGGCATTCACCGAGCGCGGACCCTGCCGCCCGGCAAAGCCATTCGTGCGGCAGATCATTTTTTACTTAATTCGTTAAAGAGCGAAGACTCGTTTCGTCGGCATCGGCCAGCGCGGCCCGCAGCGATGGCGAGGAGGGACCGGTCCTCGCCGGAAACCGGGGGCTACCAGTCGCTGGTCTGGGGAAAGTGCGTGGCGACGAAGCGGTAGGTTCGACGGATCAGGCGCTCATTGGCCTCCGAGCGCTCCGCTATCGCGTCCCTCCACGCAAGGATGAGGTCATCCCATTTCATCAACCGCTGATGGAGGTCGTCGCGCATCC
Source organism: Alphaproteobacteria bacterium (assembly GCA_009694025.1). Classification (GTDB taxonomy): domain Bacteria; phylum Pseudomonadota; class Alphaproteobacteria; order SHVZ01; family SHVZ01; genus SHVZ01. The sequence goes on from SHVZ01000058.1 coordinate 11,706, forward strand.
GCCGGATATAGGCGACGGTCGCGTCGAAACTCCGAAGCAGGGCCATGAGCTCTTGGGTGTTCGCATCGACCTGATCTAAGAGGGCCGCCAGCTGCAGGAGAGGGGGGCCGATCAGCGACTGGGCGCGACCAATTTCCCCGCTGAAGAACCGCTCATCGCGATAGGAATGCGCCATCTCCTTGAGGTTCGCGCCGATCTTGCGGACCCGAGCGCATCTCTCGCGCAGCGCCTCGATGTAAGAGAACTCCCTGGTCAGGTCGCCGACCTTGCCGACGACTTCCTGCTTGCCGCCGGCGCCGAGACCGAGCTTCTCGGCGATGCCGGTAAAGGCCTGCTGTATCTTGGCCTTGGTAGCGGGATCCGCGAGAGTGTCGGCAAAGGCCTGTTTATCCATGGTCTGCAGGGGCTCGCCGCCGAGCCATGAAATCAGCTGCATGAAGAAGCGCGTCTGGGCCGCCTCGACGTGGCGGCCCTCCACCGTCCAGGACGCCGATCCGTCGAGGAGCTCGGAGGGGATGGAGTCGCCGGGCCGGATCTCATGGACATAACGCAGTCCCTCGGCAGCCATGGCGATCAACTTCGCGTCCTCGCTGACGGAAGATATGTCGAACGAACGGGCCAGCCGGTCGGCCGGAATCGCCGCATGGGTATCGCCCAGGCAGACATGGTAAAGCGGCGTCATCCCGTCGCTTCCCATCCGGAAGAAGGAGCTCTTGAGAGCGAACAAGGGGTGGCGGAAGACGAAATGGCAGGCGTCTTCGGCCGCCTTGGGCGCCGGAATCTCGTCCACCGGACCTTGGTCGCGCACGACAGTGTCCACAGACCCGTCTCCCGTCTTGGAGGTGTGTCCTGCCGGCACCCTAGAGAGCGATGCGACGACCAGGGATCAGACGAAAGGTGGAGGCCGGACCCCGCGTCCGTCCGGCTCATACGTTCGATTGATATGACCTTTCCCCCGCTAACGGCACTATCGGCGCACATTGAACGCCGGAGCCGCTGCCATGGACGATCTGATCAGGGACTTCTTGACCGAGACTACCGAGAGCATCGGGCAGGCCGACAATGACCTCGTCTCCCTCGAGCAGAACCCTGAGGACGGCGAGCTGATCGGGCGGATATTCCGGTTGGTCCATACGGTCAAGGGAACCTGCGGCTTCCTCGGCCTTCCACGGCTCGAGAAAGTCGCCCATGCCGCCGAGAATGTCCTTGGGAGGTTCCGGGAAAAGAGTCTCGCCCCGACCGAGGACTCAATCGGCCTCGTTCTCAAGGCGATGGACAGTATCAAGACGATCGTCGCCGGGATCGAGCAGGCCGACGGCGTCGAGCATGCCGGCGACGACTCCGCGCTGATCGCCCACCTCGACGCCCTCTATCACGGCAATGCCACGCCGGCGCCCGCCGCCGACATCGCGGTCGAGCCTCCCCCGGCCGCCGCGCCCGAGCAGATCGAGGCTGCCCCACCGTCCGTCGCCGTGGCGACGTCCGAGGCGACGGCATCTGTCGCGGCATCGGCAAAGAGCGCCGGCGATGCCGCTCAGACGACGCAGCCGCAGGCCGCCGGACAGTCCATCCGGGTGTCGCTGGATCTTCTCGAAGGGCTGATGACCACGGTCAGCGAGCTCGTGCTCACCCGCAACCAGCTCCTGCAGGCGCTCCGCGCCCAGGACAACCCCGTCGTCCAGGTCCCGCTTCAGCGCCTATCGCAGATCGCCTCCGAGCTTCAGGAGGGGATCATGCGCACGCGCATGCAGCCGATCGGCAGCGCCTGGTCGAAGCTGCCGCGCCTCGTGCGTGATCTCTCGGTCGAGCTCGGCAAGAAGATCGACCTACAGATGAACGGGGCGGAGACAGAGCTCGACCGCCAGGTGCTGGAGCTGATCCGCGACCCCCTGACGCACATGGTCCGCAACTCCGCCGACCACGGCCTCGAGACCGGCGCGGAACGGCTGGCAGCCGGCAAGGCGGAGTCGGGAACCATCACGCTCAACGCCTACCACAAGGGCGGACACATCATCATCGAGGTCCGGGACGACGGTCGCGGTCTTCCGGCCGATAAGATCAAGCGGAAGGCGATTCAGTCGGGGATTCTCACCGAAGCCGAAGCCGCGCAGATGAGCCCGCAGCAGCTTCAGGCCCTGATCTTCCGGGCCGGCTTCTCCACCGCCGAGAAGGTAACGGCGGTCTCCGGCCGGGGCGTCGGCATGGACGTCGTCCGAACCAACATCGAGCGGATCGGCGGCAGCATCGAGCTCGACTCCCGAGAGGGCGGGGGAACCGCGTTCTTCATCAAGATCCCGCTGACGCTCGCGATCGTCTCGGCGCTGATCGTCGAGGCGGCGGGGCAGCGGTTCGCCATCCCGCAGATCGCCGTCTCGGAGCTCGTCCTTGCGCGGGCCGATCAGGTCGAGGAGATCGGCGGCGCGGCCGTTCTTCGGCTTCGCAACCGCCTCTTGCCACTGGCCAAGCTCGCCGACACCCTCGGCATCGACCACCCCGTCGAAGCCGGAAAGAACAACCTGATCGTCGTCGCCCAAGTCTATCCCGACAAGTTCATCCCGCTGGTGGAGCGGCGCCCGCTGATGCTGCCGCTCACGCTCGATGTCGCCGGCCGTGCGCTCGCGGCGGCCGCCGGTCTGCCCGAGAGCGTCTCCGTCGCGATCAACGTGCCGCCGATCTGCCTCGCCGACGCGCATTTTCCCGATCTCCTGATGGATATCGCGTCGCAACACCGGGTTCAGCCGACACGCATCACGGTGGAAATCACGGAGACCGCGGCCATGGCCGATCCGGTCTTCACCGCCGCCCAGGTAACGCGCCTCAGGATCAAGGGCGTCCAGGTCTCGCTCGACGATTTCGGGACCGGATATGCCTCGCTGGTCGAGCTGTACCGGATGCTGGTATCGGTCATCAAGGTCGACCGGTCCTTCGTGATGAAGCTCCTCCGCGACAAGGACGCGAAGGCGATCGCCAAGGCGATCGTCCGTCTCGGAAGCAGCCTCGACCTCAAGGTCGTCGCCGAAGGCGTGGAGAATCTCGAGACCCTCAGCCTGCTCAGGTCGTGGAACTGCGATCTGGCCCAGGGCTATCACATCGCGCGCCCGATGCCGGCCGAAGCCCTTCCCGGCTGGATCAAGTCCTGGGAAGAGAAACTGTCGATTCATACTTTCGGCTGATGGGGCCCGCCGCCGGACCCGGTTAACGTCACCTCAAGTCGTCAACCCGAAACGAGGAATGTGTCATGGCTGTCAGCAAGGATATGGAAATCTTGATCGTCGACGACTACGCCACCATGCGTCGAATCATGAAGAACCTCCTCGTTCAGCTCGGCTTCAAGAACGTCTCCGAAGCCACCGACGGCGGCGACGCCATCAACAAGCTCCGGATCAAGGCCGCCGGCCTGGTCATCAGCGACTGGAACATGGAGCCGATGACCGGCCTGCAGCTCCTCAAGGAGATCCGCGCCGACGCCAAGCTCAAGGAGGTGCCCTTCATCATGGTCACCGCCGAGAGCAAGACCGACAACGTGGTCGCGGCGAAGGCCGCCGGCGTCAACAACTACATCGTCAAGCCGTTCAACGCCGAGACGCTCAAGACCAAGATGCAGAGCGTGATCGGGGCCTTCGACTGAGCGGTTCGGCCGGGGCCACGGGGAGCCCTGCATGTCCGGCCGGGTGGCGAAGCTGATCGTGCCGCCGAGCACGCTCGAGGTGCGGGCGTGCGACGTTGACGGCGGCGCGACCCTTGAGGACCTCCACACCACCGCGGATGCCATCGTTGCGCGGATCGCACTCAGCGGCGGCGCCCGGCGATGACGGACATCGAGGAGCTATGGCTCGTTCCGCAGAGCGCGCGCTCCGAGCCACGTGCCATAGACGGCGCGCGACGCTAGGAGCCTGCCTGAGCACTCGCCACGGCCTCAGTTGCGGCGCGGGGCGGCGAGGGCGCGAAGCGGGCGCGATGGCGATGCATAATCAGGAATAATGTCGGGGTAATCCAGAGAACCAGCGCCGACGTTGGCCCCCCAATCGACGGGCTCGCCCGGCGACCGCCGAAACGGGCCAGGAGGGTGGTGATCTTGATTGCGTCTTCGGCGACCGAACTGCCGACGGCGGCGAGCAACATGTCCTCCGGCGGTGGAGGAGCAAGGGGCCGCGACCCAGGAGATCGCCCGTAACGTCCAGCAGGCGGCGGCCGGCACCGGCGAGGTGTCGTCCAACATCACCGGCGTCACCCAGGCGGCCGGCGAGACCGGGACGGCGGCGAACCTGGTGCGGGAATCGGCCGGCGAGCTGTCCAAGCAGGCCGAGACTCTCCGCGGCGAGGTCGACGACTTCCTGGCCAAGGTCCGCGCCGCTTGAAGCGCGAACCTCGACGGCCCGCCGCCGCATCCCCCGCTCGGGGTGTGGCGGCGGAGCCGTTTTCGGCGTCGGCGACGGCGACCTCGCCGCTCACTCGAGGCGGGACACCTCGAAACTCTCGGGCCGCTCGCCCCGCCGGTGGCGGGCCCACATGGCGACGTAGGCGCTTTCAAGGTGACGGCAGAACCGCGCCGTATCGAAGAGCGCCGACGACTTCCGGTTGGCGGCCAGCTTCGCCTTCACCATCGCCAAGGCCCCGGGCTCCCGGGCGAGCGCGAGCGCGATCCGCTCGTAGGCCGGCAGCGACGGCGCGATCAGCTCGGGGAGGCCGACGGCGTGAAGCAGGCTCCCGGCCATCCGGGCGGCGAAGGCGGCGCCGGAGCAGGTCAGCACCGGCAGCCCCGCCCAGAGCGCGTCGCTCGCGGTCGTGCCCCCGTTGAACGGCAGCGTGTCGAGGAACAGGTCGGCTAGCCGATACCTCGCCAGGTGGTCCGGATAGGGCAGGCGCCCGGCGAAGACCAGGCGGCGGGGATCGACGCCGCATGCGGCGCATTCCCGGCGGAGATTGGCCGCAGCCGCCTCCGCGGTCGCGACCAGCCAGAGCACGCTCCCTTCGACCCCGGCCAGGAGCCGTACCCAGAGATCGAACATGGCGGGGGTGATCTTGTAGGCGTTGCTGAACGCGCAGAAGACGAAACCCGCATCCGGCAGGCCGGCTTCCGTACGGCTCGGTGTGCGCGCGGCGACGGCCCGCTTGTCGTCGTTCGCCTGAAACGTATCCGGAAGGTAGACGATCTTCTCGACGAAGCCGGCCTCGGCCCCGCTCGGGACGACGAAGCGATCGCCGATGACGTAGTCGATGTAGTCCGCTCCGATCGACCCCGGATAGCCGAGATATCCGACCTGGATCGGCGCCGCACGGCGCGCGAGGATTCCGGTCCGGGCCCCGCTGGTATGGCCCATCAGGTCGACGGCGATGTCGACCCCGAGCGTGCGCATCGAATCTCCGACGTCGCCGTCGCTCATGCGTCGGATGTCAATGAACCGATCGAAGGCCCGACCGAGCCTCCGCCCCATTTCGGTCTGGGCCTCCGGCGAGAAGGATAGCGCCGTCACCTCGAACCGCCGCCGGTCGTGGTGCTCGAACAGCCCCGCCGTGAGGAACGCGACCGCATGGTCTCTGAAATCGGCCGAGAGATAGGCCAGATGGATGCGCTCGCGGTCGCCGGGCGCCGCGGCGACCGGAGGCATCGGGTTCGCCGGAGAGCGGTCGCGGACGCAGGCCTCGGCGCAGAGAAGCTGATCGGAAGGCGAGTCCGAGACGGCCAGGAAGGAAAAAGGCGTGTCCGCCGGCCGTCCTCGCCCGACCGCCGCCGAAATCTCGGCGACCTGCGCGTCGAAGTCGCGCCAGTCGCAGACCGACATCCGGCAGTGCAGCAGGTTGCCGCGGGCATAGGGATGGTCCGGCTCGATCGCGATCGCCGCCGCGAACGAAGCGGCGGCATCCCCGTGGCGGCCGAGCTCCATCAGCATGACGCCGCGGTTGGCCAACGCCTCGACCGAGGTCGGGTCGGCCGCGAGCGCCCGATCGAAGCTCGCCAGCGCCAGGTCGAACCGTTTCAGCTCCTTCAGCACGTTGGCACGATTGGTCAGCGCCTGGAGATAGCCGGGGCGGATGCGGAGCGCGGCGTCGTAGCACGCCAGCGCCTCCTCCGGGCGGAGCAGATCCTTGAGCGCGTTGCCGCGATTGTTGAGCGCATCGGCATAGTCCGGCCGGAGCCGGATCGCCCGCTCGAAGCTGTCGAGCGCCGGCCCCGGGCGTCGCAACTCGGCCAGGATCACGCCCCGGTTGTTCAGCGCCTCGGCGTCGTCCGGTCTGGCCTCAAGTCCGCGGTCGTAGCCCGCGAGCGCTTCCTCGAGACGGCCAAGCGCGCGCAAGGCGTTCGCATGATTGAAATGGGCAGGGGCGAACCCGTCGTTGATCCTGATCGCCTCGACGATCAGCTCGACGGCCTGCTCGTGTTGCCCCCGCTGGTGATGCAAGGTGCCCAGCAGATGCAGGGCATCGAAATGGCGCCGGTGCTTGCGAAGGATCGCCCGATACCGCCCCGCCGCCTCGTCGAGGTCGCCCCGTTGATGTGCCGCGATGGCTTGGCTGAGACTTTTCGTTAAATCCACATCGCCCTTCGCCGTTCCCAGGCGACCTCATGCGCGAGGTTCCGTCGACCGTTCCACGGTAGCGAAAGAGGCGGGGCTGCGGCGACGGAAATGCATCTGAGGATCCCCGGTTTCCGAGCCTTGACCCCCCGGCGCAAGCCTTCTAGACCACCGCGCGAATGACGCATGCCGCACCGCCCGACGCCGCCGGGCCCTCCCATCTCGCCGAAGCCGTCGACGCGCTTCGCCGCGGCGCCTGGCCGGCGGCGCGGCGTGCCGCCCGGCGGATGCTCGCCGCCGATCCCGGCGGCTGGTCGGGGTGGCACCTCGTCAGCCTTGCATCGGCATCGTCGGCGGGTGTCCCGCCGCTGCCGTCCTTCCGTCGCGCCGTATGGCTCGCTCCGGACCGCCACGAGCTCTGGGGCAGCCTCGCCGCGGCGTGTGAGAGCGCTCAGCGGCACCCTGAGGCGACCGCCGCGGCGCGCCGCTCGCTCTCTCTGGCGCCGTTTGCCGCAGAGGCCGCGGCCAACCTCGGGGTTTCCCTGAGGGCGGCCGGCAGCGTCGGCCCGGCCGCGCGCTGGCTCGACCGGGCCGCCGCCCTGACGCCCGGAAATCCCGTCGTGCTCAACAGCCGAGCGGCACTCCATCTCGCCGCCGGCGAGGATGGCCGGGCGGCCGCGCTCCTGCACCAGGCCCTGGCGGCGGCCCCCGGCTACGCCGACGCACGGCTCAACCTCGCCATCGTCGAGCGCCGGCTCGGACGCCCGGGGGTCGCGGTCTCCGCCGTCATGGGAGCGGTCCGCGCCGGGCCGGCGGATTCGGACTATCTGGCCGAACTCGGCACGGTCCTGGTCACGGCCGGCGAGGCGCGCTCGGGGATCGCCTGGCTGCGCCGCGCGTTGGCGTCGCGGCCGTCCAACGAACGAGCCGCCAGCAGCCTGCTCGGCGCCTTTGCCTATGCGCCCGATGTCTCGGAGGATGAGCGGCGCCGCGCCTATGGCGCGGCCGCGTCGCAAGTCGAGAGCACCGCCAGCTCCCCTCGTCCATTCAGCCCGGGTCTGGGCCGGCGCCTCGTCGTCGGCTATGTCTCGCCGAGCCTCCACAGCCACCCGATGGCGTGGCAGCTCGTAGAGCTCTTCGCCCACCATCGCCGGGACCGGGTCGAAGTCGTCGTCTATGCCGACCTTCGCCGACGTGATGCGATGACCGACCGGCTGGCGGGCTTCGTCGACACTTGGCGCGAGACGACTTGCCTCGACGACGGGAGGACGGCCGACCTGATCCGTTCCGACGGCGTCGATGTCCTCGTCTTCCTCGCCCTTCATGAAGAACACGCACGGCGCGGGTTGCCGGCGCATCGTTCCGCGCCGGTGCAGATCAGTCTGTACGACATCGCGACCAGCGGCCTGTCGTCGCTGGATGCCTGGATCACCGATCCGCTTCTGCATCCGACCGATACGACGGAGTGGTTCTCCGAGCCGTTGATGCGCATCCCGAGCCTCTTCCTCTACTCGGGCCTGCACGACGACCCGCCGATCGAGCCCCGGCCGGTCGACGGACCCGTGACCTTCGCGTCGTTCAATAACCCAGCCAAGCTCAGCGAACCGACGCTCAGGGTCTGGGCCAATATCCTGCACAGCGTTCCCGGCAGCACGCTCGCCTTGCGTTACGGAGCTCTGTTCGACGATCCGATCGTGGCCGGGCGGGTTCGTCATTTCCTCGGCAATTTCGGCATCCCCCCCGATCGCCTCCGCCTTTCCGCCGGATCGCTCCCGCGCGCCGGACACCTGCGCTCGGTCGGCGCCGTCGATATCGCGCTCGATCCCTTTCCCTATAACGGCAATACCGCGACGATCGAGGCGTTGTGGATGGGCGTTCCGGTGGTCGCTCTTCGCGGCGCGCGGTTCCTCGGCCGCATGAGCGCGTCGATCCTAGAGCGGATCGGTCGCGGCGACTGCGTCGCCGGCGATGCGGAAACCTATGTCGACCTGGCGCGGACGCTCGCGCTCGACGCCGGCCGGCGACAGCATCTGCGCCGGTCTCTTCGCGAGGATATCCGCCGATCGGCGCTCTTCGACGCCGCGGCCTACGCCGCCGCGATGGAGGACGCGTTTTTCCGGGTCGCCGAGCAGAAGCGCGGCGGCATCGGCGTGACTTCCCAAGCGCGTCCGCCCCCGACCCTGGAGGATGCGGTTCGGCGTCACCGCGGCGGCGACCTCCCCGGTGCGCTCGACGCGTATGCGAGGCTCGCATGCGTGAACCCCGCCGAGGGTCTGCTCGTCCACCTGGTCGGCGTCAGCCTGCATCAGCTCGGACACTCCGCCGCCGGCCTCCGCTGGCTGTTGCGGGCGACGGCGCTGGCCGATGCCGACGCCCTGCTCCTGCACAACCTCGGCGAGGCGGCCCGGGCGTCCGGGGACGTCGGCCGCGCCGATCGCGCCTATCGTGGCGCGTTGCGACGGACGCCGGACTTCGTCGAGAGCCGGAGTTCCCACGCCATGCTGCTCCGGGAGACCGGCAGATTTGCCGAGGCCGATCTCCAGTCTCGGCGCGCGCTCGTCCTCGCACCCGACAATGCCCGCGCGCACATCGCCAACGGATTGACGGCTGAATCGGCGCGCGGGTTCGCGCGAGCCGTTGCCATCGACCCAGCCGACGCCGGCGCCTGGAGCAACCTGGGCGCCATGTTCCTGCGCGACGGGTGGTTCGGCCGCTCGGCGGCGGCGATGCGGCGGGCGCTCGCCTTGCTGCCGGCGAACGGCGAGACCTGGGTCAATTTCGGCTCGGTGGTGCTCGGCCGGGGGCAGGCCGCGGTGGCCTTGGTTCGGCAGAGGCGCGGCCTTGCGCTGCGGCCGAGCCCCGAACTTCACAGCAACATCCTGTTCACCATGCTTTCGGTTCCCGCGGCCGCCGATCCGACGCTGCTATGCGAGGCGCGCCGCTGGGAGCGCCGCTATACCCATCCGTCCGCTGTCCGCCCGTCTGCACGAGCCGGTGCCGATCGCCCTCTGGTTCTCGGCTATCTCTCGGCCGACTTCCGTCGCCACCCTATCGCCGGCAACGTCGAGGAGCTGCTGCGACGCCACGATCGACGGAGATTCACGGTCAATTGCTACGTCGAGGTGGGGGCGCCCGACCCGGTGACCGGGCGGTTCCGTGCGCTCGCCGACCGCTGGGCCCCGACCATCGGCCGGAGCGACGCGGAGGTCGCAGCGCAGATCCGCGCCGACGGCGTCGACATTCTGGTCGTCCTCGGAGGCCATACGGCTTCCAATCGCCTGACCGTGGCCGCTTTGCGCGCCGCCCCGGTCCAGGTGAGCTTCCATGCGCCGTCGACCACCGGCCTGGCCGCCATCGATTATTGGCTGAGCGACGCGCTCCTGACGCCGCCGGGGTGGGAGACGCGATTCGCCGAGCGCATCTACCGCCTTCCGGCCTTCTATACATTCCAGGCCCCGGCCGGCGCCGGACCGATCGTCGAGAGGCGTCACGGCGAGGCCGTGGTCTTCGGGTCCTTCAACAATCCGAGCAAGCTCAACGACGATGTTCTTGCCGCATGGGCCCGGATCCTTCGGGCGCTCCCGCAATCGTATCTTCGTCTCGGGTATCACCGGCACTTCGACGATCCGACGCTCAGACGGCGCGTTCTCGATGCTTTCGCCGAGGCGCCGGCCGCTGTCGGCCGGGTCGAGTTTCTGCCGGCTGCCGCCGATGCCGCGGAGCATTTCGGTCGCCTCGGGGATGTCGACATCGTCCTCGATACCTTCCCGTTCGGCGGAGCGACGTCGAGCTTCGAAGCGCTGTGGATGGGCGTGCCGGTCGTGACGATCGCCGGCGACCGCTTCGTCGGCCGAGTCGGGGCGAGCCTTGCGCCGCAGGTCGGTCTCCAGGACCTGGTCGCGGCCGACGAGGGCGGCTACGTCGACGCGGCGATCGGCTTGGCGCGCGACGAGCCGCGTCGGCGCGATCTCCGCCGCACGCTCCGCGACCGGCTGCTGACGTCGCCGGCGATGGCCTACGACGCGCAGACCCGGGCGCTCGAGACCGCCTACCTGGACATGTGGCGGCGCTCGGCGGTCGTCGTGGCGCCCCAGGCCGATGGCAGGGTGGCCGAGGAGTCTGTGTAGATGACCGGCTCACCCGGTCCGCTTGCGGTCCCGGAGTTGGGCGAGGCGGGCTCTGACCGCAGCGACGGGAATGCTCCAGTCGCCGGTGTCGCGTTGCCGGAAAAGCTCGACCGAGTCGTACCAGGGGGTGTCCGAGCGGTCGAGAAGCCAGCGCCAGGCCGGCCATCGCGACAAGAGCGCCAGCGTCCGGCGCCCGAGTGCGCCGGCGAGATGGGCGACGGCCGTGTCGACGGACACCATGACGTCAAGGTGAAGGAGGAGGGCGGCCGTATCGGCGAAATCCGCGAGGGCGATGCCGAGATCCCGGACTGGCGCAGGGAAGCTCCGGCGCGTGAGCTGCGATGCCGCCGGGCCTTTCTGGAGCGAGATCCACTCGATGTCCTCGATGCTCGCGAGGGACTCGAGGTCGGCCAGTCGGCAGGACCGGGCCCGATCGAGGCCACTGTCCGGGCTCCCCGCCCAAACCAGCCCGACGCGAAGGCGCGGGGACACCCCGAGTACCTCAGCCCATCGCCGGAGCGTGGCGGCCGGCGGCAGCGGCCGGGGGTGGTTCGGCGGCACGCTGTCGGGCGTCGTCATGAAGACGCCGGGCAGGCTTTCCAGCGGCAGGTGGAGGTCGTAGTCGGTCTCCGGCAACGGCGCACTGCGCCGCTCGTAGACGCGGTCGACCCCCGGGAAGGTCTGCATGATAGGCACCAGCCCAGGCTTCACTTCGAGCACGAGGCGCTCGACGCGTGCGCGTGCCAAGGGCAGGTATCTGGCGAAGTTGAAGACGTCGCCATAGCCGATCTCGTCGTGCACCAGCAGGGTCGCCCCGGGCGCGGCGGTGCCGTTCCAGCGCGGCTTCGGCAGCGTGTGCGGATACGATCGCTGCAAGGCGAGGCGAAGTTCGTGGTCCGGCCAAGCCTCGGCCCATCGTCCGAGTGCAAGCCGGGCGTTCGCAAGATTGAACCTCGCCTCGGGCGACTCCGCACGGATTGCGACGGCACGTGAGGACCAGCGGCCGGTCCCGGGCGGGCCTTCGTCCGGACCGATGGCCGGGGCGACGTTGCTGACGGCCTCGAAGTAAGCCGGCGCGAGCGCGACCGCACGCCTGAACCACCGACCGGCGTCGCGCGCGCCGGCGACGCCAAGCGTGGCATAGCCGCGAAAGGCATGAGCGACCGGATCCGCAGGATCGCAGGCAACCGCCCTTCCGGCCGCCCTCTCCGCGAGATCCGGTCGGCCGCTCAGGTTCAGTCCGTGCGCGAGCGAGCGGAGGGCGGCGGCCAGGGAGGGACGGAGGCCGAGCGCGCGACGATAGCCGGCCAAAGCCTCGTCGGTCGCGCCAACCTCGTGGCGGGCCATGGCCTCGCGAAGGAGGTGCGACGCGGCGGCATCATCGCGGTCGGTTGCCGTCATCGTCCCATGCGGCCGGCCGCCACCGCATCGCCTCACATGGCGGCCGCGCGAGGCGGAGCGTCTGTGACGGGGGGCCGCGCTCGCCGTCGGCCGGGAGCAACGCTCACATTGGCGCCGGCGCGGCGATCAGGTGATGTTCGAGATGTCGACCGGGCCGTGACGGAAGACGATCCACTTCTTGGTGTCCGGACGGAACTCGATGCCGTAGGCCGTCTTCAGGAAGATACGGAGCGGTGGATTGCCGCCGCCTTCGCGCTGCGTACGCTCGGTGTCGATCAGCGGAGAGGGGCTGAAGACATTCGCCCAGGCAAGCGGGGGATTGCCGTCCTTGTAGGTCTCTTCCTCATTGTTCACCTGATCGCAGAGCTGCCAAGCGTCCTCGACGTCATCCCACGCGGTCCGGGTCTTGTTCTCGGTCATCGATTCCTCTCCATCATGTGTTGGGCGCTCCGCATGAGGGCTCAGGCCAGCACTTTAGCCACATGCTGCGTCCGATCAATTGCTCAGTGCGTCGGTGGACGGACGCCAGTCGGAGGCGACCCGTTCGGCCTTTGTTCGTTCCGAGTCATTCAGTTGCGGCTTCAGACGTTCGCCGTTCTCCCATGCGGTCTTCAGCCCGCCTTTAGCGGCAAGCAGGAACCAGACATAGGCCCCTGTCCGGTCGGCCGGGACTTGATCGCCAACGGCAAGCAGGATGCCGAGCTGATTCTGCGCCTCGACATCCCCGGCCTTGGCCGAGCGTTCGAGCCAGATCGCGGCTTCCTTCGCATTCTTCTGCGTGCCCAGCCCATAGAGAAGGGACAACCCAAATTGAGTCATGGCGGGCACAAGGCGCTGCTCAGCCGCCTTGTCGTACCACTCGACGGCCTTGATATCGCTCCGCGGCAGCCCGTCGCCCCGGGCGTGCATCAGCCCGAGATTGTACTGGGCGAAGGGCTGTCCCTTGGCCGCTGCCTTCTCGAACAGCTCGAAGGCGCGGGCAAGGTCGCGCGGCTGGCCGAGTCCCGTGATCAGCAAGCCGCCGAGATAGGTCTGCGCGTCCGGGTCGCCGGCATCGGCCAGCGGGCGAAGGACATCGATCGCATCGGCGTAGCGCCCGTCGGCGGCCGCGGCCTGGGCCTCGGGGAGCGTGCCGGCGGTCGCCGGCGGCGCCAACCCCAGCGCGGCCAGCAGAAGAAGGGAAAAGAACAGGCGGTAAGGCATCATGATCGTGGGTGTGGTTGAGAGGCATCTAGTCCGAATTATTCATCGGGGCGCTGATATTGGGCTGGCGGATGTAGCGTAATCCGTTGATTTCGTGTAAGATTTTGGTGTCTAGACAAAGTCTTCCACGCCTCGCCGGAGTGCCACACCCGCCATGCAGGACGATAGCCTTCTGCC
>SHVZ01000003.1 GCA_009694025.1 Alphaproteobacteria bacterium
GCAGAAGGCTATCGTCCTGCATGGCGGGTGTGGCACTCCGGCGAGGCGTGGAAGACTTTGTCTAGACACCAAAATCTTACACGAAATCAACGGATTACGCTACATCCGCCAGCCCAATATCAGCGCCCCGATGAATAATTCGGGTTAGTCCACTGAACAAATCGAGGGGATATAGGCCGAGGCGGCAGAAAACCAAACGCGCATCCAATTGTTCTGGCACAATTGGGCGCTCATGGAAATTCGCCATGGGCCTTCCTGAGAGCGGCGACCACCGAGGGGTCGACGCGAGCCATGTCCGGCGATTTCAGCCGCTGGTCCACCGCCCCTCCGTAGCGGGTACGATCGATCAGTTTCTCGACAATCGACGCGCCAGTTGAGTAGTGACCCCCAAACAGCATCAGCGTGAAACCGTCGAGGGCGTCCGGCATGGCAATCCGCGCGAGTAGCTCGTCTCGGCACCGATCGCTCCATAGACCCAGATCGAGTAGCAGATAGATCGGCATCAGACTCCAGAAGCAAGGAATGAGGGTCCCGTTGATGTGCCGGTCCGGAAGACCGGCCAGCAGCGAACGAAGTCGCCTCTCGGTTTCGTATTCGGAAAAGAGCGGTATCTCCAGAACGACCGACTTGTCGTTGCCATACAGCCCATGTCGAAACACGTACTGGCGTAGGATGTAAGCTGGGAGTTCGATGAGACCATCGGTCTCGAGACCGTCTAGAATTTCAACTGCCTGCTGTCGGAATGGGGTGGACTTTTCGGTGAGCGCATTGAAGAGGCGGGTGAGCGCGTACAATGTCTTGTGCATGGGCGAGTAGGCGCTGGGCCAGATGCAATCCAGCTTCTTCAGAGTGCGCGCCGCTGCCTGCCAAAAAGGCCGCCAGTCATCTATTTCTAGGTCGGCGAACTCCTCCTTCGCCCTCTCAAAGACGAGATCGAGAGTATTTGCCTTAAGATGCGATATGAGTCGGTCTTCGAGTTCTTCGGATGCGAGACGGGGAAGCTCGCGAACCTCGGCTCTGGACACGTCCCCGGGCACGAGCCCCCATCTCAACACAGTGCAAAGATTGCGACGGCGCGACAGCGCTCGATGCGATGCCTTTCGGCGAGAGTCTTTGTCAGCGAAGCGTGGAAAGACGAACTTCAAGATCGGCCTGCACGCGGACTCACCGAAGCCGCTCGGGCAAATGCCCTTGAAGCGGAGGTCGTCCTCGTCGGCAACATCCAGCATGTCAGCCATCTGTTCCCTGGCCGATGCCGGGTCGCTGACGACCGCATCGATGTTCGTCCTGATTCGCTCCATCGTCATCGGCGCTTTCGTCATCAAGGCAGACAGGCCGAACAGATCGACCCAGTCCACCTCGCCGCGGACCATGCGCTCGACGACGTTGAACGTGCCGACGAGCCGCTTGATGTCGCGTGGTGTCGACAAGAGGTATTCGGCCAGGAGTTCCCAAAGCTCCCGGAACCTTTGATCGTCATGCCAGTACTGCGGCAGCCCGGGGAGCGGCTGAATGTTGCTGATTTCGTCCTTGAGCAGGGATAGAAGCTCTTCCGAGAAAAGGACCGGAAGAGCGGCCGGATATTGAACGATCTTCTCCAGGTAGGTTCGGCCTCGTTCGCCACCGCCAAGGGCCTGAACGACGCGTTCCTGATCATAGGCCAGGACGTATGAGATGCCTCGAAAGTCGGCGATCGAACGCACGAGCTGCGCGATCAGCCGGACATCACCCTCCTCCAAGCGGTCGACCTCGTCGATGAGGATGACGATAGGAAATCTCGCCTCCTCGACGGCTGTCGTCAGGGATTTTCTAAGCTCGTCGAGCGACTCCCTCCGAGATTGTTGGCCCTCTATTTTCCGTCGTGCATAGCGGATTGCCTTGTCCAGACCGGGAATGGTCCAACCAGCGGTGCTGGCGGTCAAATCCGATCCAAGCTCCAACGCCTCGCCGTATTTGGCGATCGCCGCCTTGAGTTTCGCAAGGCGAGAATGGTTCCCTGATCGACGGCCCAGCTCGGTCAGAATTTGCTTGAAGAACGCCCGAATCAGATCGTCGCGCCCTGAGATCAGCCAAGGATTGAAGCTCAGGATCAACGCTTCGCCGCCGTAGGTCTTTACCAGGTGCTGCTGAAGGAAGTTCATCGCAGTGGTCTTGCCGCTACCCCAAGGCCCAGTGATGGCAACGACCACGTCCGTCGCTTTTTTGGTGTTTGGGTCGATGAGGGCATCTGCCAGACGTTCGATCCAGCGCATGCGGTCGAGTCGGTCCTCGCTCGGCGACACGGGAGGTCGGTCGGCGGCCGATGATGTCTGTTGCTCGGGCATGCGCCTTGCCCCCCTTGAACTTTGCATTGCGGCCAGAGAACAACGGCAATGTATCATTGAGCGTGCCGCGAAGATGCCGCCGGCGCGATTGACCCGTGAAACCCATCCGTTTCCTCTCCCATGCCCGATCGGCGATGGCCCGGCGCGGACATGATCCGGCTCGTTCTCGATGCACCGGACGCCGTGCTTCCGGGCAATCACCCCGGCCGTCGGATCTATCATCGCCAAATGGACATGGGATCGCCCTCGGCACGTCGGCTCCTCCGGGTCGTCGTGGAAGAGCATGAGGGCGAGATCGTCGTCGTTACGGCCTATGCAAGCAGCCGCTTGGAGCGGTATCAAGGTGGGCCATGAAGATCACCTATGACGCGGAAGCCGACGCGGTGACCATCACGCTCCGCGAGGCTCCGGTCGCCGACAGCGTGGAAGATCATCCCGGCGTGGTCCTGGACTACGACGACCAGGGCGGACTCGTCGCGATCGAAATCCTGGATGCGCGCAATCGCATCGATGCGATCGACACGATTCAGTTCCATATCGGCGGCAAAGGCCCGGCCGCGTCGCAGGCGGCCGAGTAGCTTCGATCATCCCTACCCCGGCGCGAAGACCGCCACGGGTTCGTGGAGGCCCTTGAGCGAAAAGCGGCCGAGCGATCGTGCGGGACGCGGTAGTCTGGCCGCAAAATCCTCCGACAGGGCGAGCGGCCAGCCTTCCGTTGCCGCCAGGCCCTGCAGGCGTGCGGCGAGATTGACCGCCGGGCCGATGCAGGTGAAGTCGAGCCTGGTCTCGCCGCCGACGTTTCCGTAGGAGATCGAGCCGACATGGAGCCCGACGCCGATGCGGGTCGGCGTGTCGATGGTCTCCAGCGCCGCACAGGCGGCATGCGCCTCGTTCGCCGCGGCCAGCGCCGAGGTGCAGGCCGCCCCCGAGCCGGAGGAGGCCGGGAAGATCGCGAGCACGCCGTCGCCGAGAAACTTCAGCACCTGGCCGCCGTGCTTCTCGATGGCCGGCACCTGGGCGCCGAAGGTCGCATTGAGCAGGTCGATCAGGTCGCGCGGCGCCAGGAGCTCGGAGAGCGGCGTGAATCCCCTCAAGTCGGACATCCAGATGGCGGCCTCCAGCGTCGCCGTGTCGCCGCGCCGGATCTGGCCCTTGAGGATGCGCTCGCCGGCGTCGTGGCCGACATAGACGTTGAGCAGGTTCGCCGCCGTGCGCCCGAGCGTGTAGATCTCGGCCAGCCTGGCGAGCGGCGGCACCACCGCCTCGATCGCGGCGACGTCCGCTTCCGCGAAGCCGCCCGGCGCTTTGGTGGTCCAGGAGACGACGTGGTTCTCGCCGGAAAGGAAACGGAGCGGCGTCACCAGGTAGTCGGTGATGCCCTCGGCGATGAACTCCGTGAGGATCGGGTAGTCGAGCGGGCAGTCGGGGTCGATCAGGCGTCGGCGGAGCGGCTGCCCCGTGTCGAACACCGGCTTCAGCGGATTTTTTAGGAAGTCCGGGTCGTCGAGCACGCTGCGCGGCGCACGGAGAATGTCGATGGGTTTCCCCGGCCGCCAGACGAAACGCACGCCGACGATGTTCGGATGGAGCGTGCGGACGAAAGCGGCCGTCCGGTCGAGCGGCAGACCGGCGGCGAACAGCCGGTCGCAGAGATGCTGCACCACCTGCTCGGGCCGGGGCGCCCCTTCGGCCCCATCCACCAGCCAGCGGACGAGCTCGGCGATCTTCGCCTGATCCGGCCCGGCCATCTCAGCCCACCAGCGCCTTGATCTCGACCTCGAGGAAGGCGACTTCGCCCGGGCCGTCGTTGATGACGTCGTGCTCGACGCCCACGGGCCGCGAATAGGGTTCGCCGGCGACGAGGTCGGCCACGTGCTCGCCGTCTTTCGATACCGCCCTTAGCCGTCCGCTCCGGGTCGGCACCACCACATAGGCCATGCCGTGCCGGTGCCAGCCGGTGTGGGAGCCCGGCGGGAACCGGTATTCGGTGACCCTGACGCGCTCGTCGTCGATCTTGACGGTCGCCGTCGCCTCGCTGAATGCCATCGCGTTCCCTCCTCGTCGCCTGCGTGCGTCTTGCCTAGACTAGCCCGGTTTCGTATAGGCTTGGGCCCTTGAGTTGAGAGGAGTTGCGAACATGCCCGGCAAGTGGACGCCCGATTCCTGGCGGACGCGGCCGATCCAGCAGCAGCCGGATTGGACCGATCCGGCAGCACTGGCCGCCGCCGAGGCGGAGCTTCGCAAGCTCCCGCCGCTGGTCTTCGCCGGCGAGGCCAGGAATCTGAAGGAGGCGCTGGCCCGGGTCGCGGACGGCAAGGCGTTCCTGCTCCAGGGCGGCGACTGCGCCGAGAGCTTCGCCGAGTTCTCCGCCAACAACATCCGCGACACCTTCAAGGTGCTGTTGCAGATGGCTGTCGTGCTGACCTTCGGCGCCGCCTGCCCGATCGTGAAGGTCGGGCGCATGGCCGGCCAGTTCGCCAAGCCCCGCTCGGACAAGACCGAGAAGCAGGGCGGGGTCGAGCTGCCGTCGTATCGCGGCGACATCGTCAACGGCATGGAGTTCACGCCCGAGGCGCGCCGGCCCGACCCGCAGCGCCAGGTCCGCTGCTACAACCAGGCAGCCGCGACCCTCAACCTGCTCCGAGCCTTCGCCCAGGGCGGCTTCGCCAACCTGCAGAAGGTGCACGCCTGGAACCTGGGCTTCGTCGCCAAGAGCCCGGCCGGGGAGCGCTACCAGGAGCTCGCCGACCGTATCCAGGAGTGCCTGGGATTCATGGCCGCCTGCGGCTTGACGCCGGAATCGATCCCGGCGCTCCGTGAGACCGACTTCTACACCAGCCATGAGGCGCTGCTGCTCGGCTACGAACAGGCACTGACCCGCATCGATTCCACCTCCGGCGACTGGTACGACTGCTCGGCCCATCTGATCTGGATCGGCGACCGTACGCGCCAGACCGACGGCGCCCATGTCGAGTTCCTTCGCGGCGTCAAGAACCCGCTCGCCTTCAAGGCCGGGCCGTCGCTCACCTCCGACGACCTGCTCCGGATCATCGACACGCTCAACCCGGCGAACGAGGCCGGGCGATTGACGGTCATCTGCCGGATGGGCGCCGACAAGGTCGACAAGCTGGTGCCGCTGATCCGCGCGGTGAAGCGCGAGGGCAAGACCGTGGTCTGGGCCTGCGATCCCATGCACGGCAACACCATCAAGTCCTCGACCGGCTACAAGACCCGCGCCTTCGACCGTATCCTCGCCGAGGTCCGCGGCTTCTTCGCCGTGCATCAGGCCGAGGGGACCTACGCCGGCGGCGTCCATGTCGAGATGACCGGCCAGGAGGTCACCGAGTGCATCGGCGGCGCCCAGGCGATCGACGAGAACGCGCTCGCCGACCGCTACCATACCCATTGCGATCCCCGGCTGAACGCCAGCCAGTCGATCGAGCTCGCCTTCGAGATCGCCGATCTGCTGAAGCGCGAGCGCGAGGCCTTGGCGCAACCGCGGGTCGCGCTGGCGGGTTAGCTAGAGTCGACCCGGCCTGATATGACGGCCTCCTCACGGCCGAAAGCGAGTTCCTAAATGCAGCCTCGTCCCGAGGATGTGCCGCGCTTCACCGACTCGTACTTCCTCAAGACCAAGGCGTGCGTCGAGCGCTTCGGCGATACCGAGGCGACCTATGCGGTGTTCATGCGCCGCCCGGTGACCTCGGCGCCCCGGCTCGCGATCGAGTGGATCGAGGCGATGGCGACGGCCCGCTCGACCCGCATCGCCGTCGACCTCCGCTACAAGGAGGGCGCCTGGGTCGGCGCCGGCGAGCCGATCATGTATCTTTCCGGATCGCTCTTTCACCTGGTCGACCTCGAGACCATCTATCTGCAGAAGCTGGGAGCCGCGTGCGTCGCCGCCTACAACGCCTACACCATGTGCGTCGACCTGCCGAAGACCGCCTTCATGGCGTTCGATGCCCGCCACTGCGCCGGTGCGGAGATGGCCGAGCTCATGGCCTATGGCGCGTCGGTCGGCTCGGCCAAGGCGAAGGCCAAGGTGAACGCGCTCGGCTTCGTCGCCAATGCCAACGACGAGACCGCGCACTACTTCGGACAGCAGCACGGTCGCGGCACCATGCCTCATGCGCTGATCGGTTATGCCGGCACGACGCTCCGGGCCGCGGAGATGTTCCACGAGACTCATCCGGCCGACGGCATGACGGTGCTCGTCGACTATTTCGGCCTGGAGATCACCGATGCGCTGGCGGTCTGCCGGCGCTTTCCCGAGCTTGCCGGGCGCGGCGACCTGTCGGTTCGCATCGATACCCATGGCGGGCGCTATGTCGAAGGGCTGGACGTCGGCGCCTCCTATGCGGTGCTCGAGCGCAATGTCCCGGAGGTGACCCGCGGCTACCGCTCGGAGGCCGAGCTACGGAACCTGATCGGCCCGGGCGTCTCGGCCGCCGCCGTCTGGCACATGCGCGAGCAGCTCGACCGGGCAGGATTCCCCAAGGTCAAGATCGTCGCCTCCTCCGGATTCAATCCGGCGAAATGCAAGGTGATGGCGGTCGCCCGCGCGCCGGTCGACGCGATCGGCACCGGCTCCTATCTTCCGGAGAACTGGAGCGAGACCTACGCCACGTCCGACATAATCCAGTACGACGGCAAGCCGCGCGTGAAGGTCGGGCGCGAGTTCCTGCTGCGTCGGCCAGGGTGACCCGATGACCGGCGACAAAATTCCCGAAGGCTCGATCTCGCTGCAGCCGTTCTTCGACGAGCTGAAGCAACATCTGAAGAAGACCACGGTCGGGAGCTTGGCCGGCAACCGGACGCCGCGACAGGTCCGCGCCGTCGCCGACACGACGATGGAGGCCTTCACGACGGCCGTCACCCGCCTCGAGGCGTTGTCGCCGCCTGAGAAGCCGCTCGCCTGCAAGAAGGGCTGCGCGCATTGCTGCCATCTCGCGGTGATGACCGAAGGAGCAACGGTGATGCGCATCGCCGACCACGTCCGCGAGACGTTCACGACCGCCGAGCGGACCTTGCTCGACATGCGGCTGATCGTCTACGAAGACAAGGTCGAGAAGATGACCCAGAGCCAGCGCAGCATGGCTCGCCTACCCTGTCCGCTCCTCGTCGACGGCGTCTGCACGGTCCACCCGGTGCGGCCGTTGGTCTGCCGCTCGTTCAACTCCTACGACGTCGAATCGTGCGAGAAACAGATCCACGGCGGCGGATCGACCGGCGACATCCCGGCCTGGAACGTGCCCTGGCTTCTCGGCCTCGCCCTCGAAAGCGGCGTCAAGGGCGCGTTGGTCGAGTCCGGCTATGCCGATGGCGATCTCGAGCTCGGGCTCGCGCTCAAGGCGGTCCTCGACCATCCGCATGCGGGCGAGCGCTGGCTCGCCGGCGATCGCCTCTTCGCCCGCTCCGCCTGGAAGGCGCGGAAGCCATGACCGACCGTCTCGTCGTTGCCCTCGCCCAGGTCAACCCGACCGTAGGCGATGTCGCCGGCAACCGAGACAGGCTGCTCGGCGCGCGCGCGGAGGCGACGGCGCTCGGCGCCGATCTGGTGGTGCCGGGCGAGCTTGCTCTGTCGGGATATCCACCGGAGGATCTGGTCCTCAAGCCGGCGTTCCTGGACTCGCTCGCGCTTGCGGTCGACGAGATCGCCCGCGCCACCGCCGATGGCGGCCCGGCGGTGCTGGTGACCACGCCCTGGCAGGTCGACGGCAAGACCTACAATGCCGCCCTCCTCGTCGACGGCGGCAAGATCGTCGCCACCCGTCTCAAGCACGACCTGCCGAACTACGGGGTCTTCGATGAGAAGCGGGTCTTCGCCGCCGGACCGATGCCCGGCCCGGTCGCGTTCCGCGGCGTCCGCCTCGGCGTGATGATCTGCGAGGACATGTGGGGCCCGGACGTGGCGGAGACCCTGGAGGAGTCCGGTGCCGAGCTCCTGATCGTGCCCAATGGATCGCCGTTCGAGCACGAGAAGCAGGACCAGCGCCTCAATCTCGCGGTCGCCAGGGTGGTCGAGTGCGGCTTGCCGCTGATCTATGTCAACCAGGTCGGCGGCCAGGACGAGATCGTCTTCGACGGCGGGTCCTTCGTCGTCGGGGCGGACCGGCACCTGAAGGCGCAGCTTCCGGCCTGGCGCGAATGCGTCCGTCCGGTCGTCTTCCGCCGCGACGGCGGAACCTGGGCCGCGGAAGGCGAGGTCGCCCGGGTCGCCAACGGTCATGAGTCGATCTACCAGGCGATGGTCCTGGGGTTGCGCGACTATGTCGAGAAGAACCGCTTCCCCGGTGTCATCCTCGGCCTCTCAGGCGGCATCGACTCAGCACTCTCCGCGGCGGTCGCCGTCGATGCGCTGGGCTCCGACCGGGTCAGGGCGGTGATGATGCCGTCGCCCTATACCGGCCGCGACAGCCTGGAGGACGCGGCCGAGGTCGCACGCCTCCTCGGCATCCGCCTCGACACGGTGTCGATCGAGCCGGCGATGGGCGCTTTCGATGGGATGCTGAAGCCGCTGTTCGAGGGCAGGCCGCCCGACATCACCGAGGAGAACCTGCAGAGCCGGGCCCGCGGCGTCACGCTGATGGCGATCTCCAACAAGCTCGGCCACATGGTTCTGTCGACCGGCAACAAGTCGGAGATGTCGGTCGGCTACGCCACGCTCTATGGCGACATGTGCGGCGGCTACGCCGTGCTCAAGGACGTCTACAAGACGACCGTCTTCGAGCTCTGCCGCTGGCGGAACCAGGCGCTGCCCGAGGGCGCGAAGGGGCCGGCCGGCCGGGTGATGCCCGAGCGCGTCATCACCAAGCCGCCGTCGGCCGAGCTCAAGCCGAACCAGACCGACCAGGACACGCTGCCGCCCTACGGCGCCCTCGACGACATCCTCTCCTGCCTGATCGAGGGCGAGATGAGGGTCGGCGACATCGTCGCCCGCGGCCACGACGAGGCGACGGTCAGGCGGGTCTGGCGCATGCTCGACCGCGCCGAGTACAAGCGCCGCCAGGCGCCGCCGGGCGTCAAGATCACCAGCCGCGCCTTCGGCCGCGACCGCCGCTATCCGATCGTCAACGCCTTCCAGAAGTAGCCGGCGGACGACGCGTATGACTCTCGTTCGCTTCGCGCCGAGCCCGACCGGCCGTCTGCACGTCGGCAACGTGCGGACGGCGCTGGTCAACTGGCTGTTCGCCCGCCAGCAGGGCGGGCGCTTCCTCCTCCGCCTCGACGACACGGACACCGAGCGCTCGACGCGGGAATTCGCGCGCGGCATCGAGGAAGACCTGGCCTGGCTCGGGCTCACCTGGGACCTCTTCGCCCGCCAGTCCGAACGGAAGCACCGCTACGCCGAGGCGGCAGACCAGCTTAGAGCGATTGGCCGTCTGTATCCCTGCTATGAGACCGAGGAAGAACTGGAAGCGCGCCGCGCTGCTCAGCGTGCTGCTCATCGTCCGCCGGTGTACGACCGTGCGGCGCTTCGATTACAGGAAGCGGATAGGCGCCGATTGGAAGCGGAGGGGCGAAAACCACATTGGCGCTTCAAACTCAACTATCCTGAGTATGTGAATCTTTCAGACATGGGTCTGAAGGAACTTGAGGCACTCGACATATCGGAGTTCGGCTGGCGCGATCTGGTTCGCGGGATGACATTTCCAAAAGCGCATAGCATGAGCGATCCCATACTGATTAGGTCTGACTCATCACCGGTCTACTCGATTTGTTCGGTTGTCGATGACGTCGATTTTGGCGTGACGCATGTCATCAGGGGCGAGGATCACGTTGCGAATACGACGGTCCATATCCAGATCTGCCACGCTCTTGGGTTTTCTCATCCTGAATTCGCGCACCTTCCGCTAATCGCGGGAGTCGAGGGCGAGAAGCTGTCAAAGCGAATCGATAGCCTGTCGATCGCGAGCCTCCGGGACGACGGCATCGAGCCGATGACCGTCAACAGCCTGCTCGCCCATCTCGGCACCTCCGAGGCGGTAGAGCCCTACTCTTCGCTCGACGACCTGGTCGGGCATTTCGATCTCGGTCATTTCGGTCGGGCGACGCCGAAATTCGATCCGGACGAGCTGCCCCGGCTCAACCATCGCCTGATCCAGCACCTGTCCTTCGCCGAGGTCGCGGACCGCCTGCCGGTTGGCGCCGATGAGCCGGTGTGGCTGGCGCTTCGGCCGAACCTCGCGCGGGTTGCCGAGGCGGCCGACTGGTGGACGGTCATCCGGGGGCCGATCCGCCCGGGCATCGCCGACCCGCTCTTCGCCGAAGCCGCTGCGTCGCTGCTGCCGGCGGAGCCTTGGGACGAGGCGACCTGGGGCGCCTGGACCAAGGCGGTCGCCCAGGCGACCGGACGCAAGGGCAAGGACCTGTACCTGCCGCTCAGGCTGGCGCTCACCGCCCGCGCGCATGGACCCGAACTCAAGTCTTTGCTAGTCCTCATCGGCCGCGCGCGGGCCGAGGCGCGCCTGCTCGGAAAGGAAGCGTAACGCCGTCATGGGTCTCAAGCTGCACAACACGCTCTGGCGGAAGAAGGAGGAGTTCCAGCCCCTCGATCCGAACCACGTGCGCATGTACGTGTGCGGCGTGACGGCCTACGACTTCGCCCACATCGGCAACGCGCGCCCGGTGATCGTCTTCGACGTGCTCTACGGGCTGCTGAAACGGCTCTATCCCAAGGTCACCTACGTCCGCAACGTCACCGACATCGACGACAGGATCAACGAGCGGGCCAAGGCGAACGGCGAGACGATCCGCCAGCTCACCGAGCGAACGCTGGCGCAGTATCAGGCCGACATGGGGGCGTTGCTTGCGTTGCCGCCGGACTTCGAACCGCGGGCGACCGAGCACATCGCGGACATCATCAAAATCGCGCAGATCCTGATCGGCAAGGGCCATGCCTACGCCGCCGAGGGCCATGTGCTGTTCAACGTGCCGTCGATGCCCGACTACGGCAAGCTCTCAGGACGCAATCGCGACGAGATGGTCGCCGGCGCCCGAGTCGACGTGGCGCCTTACAAGCGCGATCCTGCCGACTTTGTGCTGTGGAAGCCCTCGCGCGAGGATCAGCCGGGATGGGACAGCCCCTGGGGGCGCGGCCGGCCCGGCTGGCATATCGAATGCTCTGCGATGGCAATGACTTTGCTCGGCGAAACCTTCGACATCCACGGCGGCGGCCTCGATCTCATCTTCCCGCACCACGAGAACGAAATCGCCCAGAGCTGCTGCGCCTTCCCAGGCACCTGGCCGATGGCGCGCACCTGGATGCACAACGGCATGCTCAATTTCGGCTCGGAGAAGATGTCGAAGTCGCTCGGCAACTTCCGCACCGTGAACGAGCTGCTGCGCGAGGCGCCGGGCGAGGCGCTCCGCTACTACATGCTGACCGGCCACTACCGCCAGCCGCTGGAATGGACCGACCAGGGCCTGAAAGAGGCGCGGGCCGGGCTCGACCGGCTCTACCAGTCCCTTCAGGGAAGCGATGCCCCGCCGGCGAATGAGCCGCCGTTTTCGGTGATGGCCGCGCTCGAGGACGACCTCAACACCCCGCTCGCGATCTCGCACCTGCACGAGATCGCGACCTTGCTCAACAAGGCGACGGACCCGTCGGAGAGGCGCCGCCTCACGGGCGAGCTCAAGGCGGCCGGCGAGCTGCTCGGTCTCCTCAAGCAGGATGCGACCGCCTGGTTCCGCTGGCAGCCGGTCGGCGCAACGAACCTCGGCGAGGCCGAGATCGCCGGGATGATCCAGCGTCGCCTGCTGGCGCGAAAGGCCAAGAACTTCGCCGAGGCCGACCGTATCCGCGGCGAGCTCAAGGCCCAGGGCGTGGTGCTCGAGGACACCGCCGCCGGCACGACCTGGAAGCGGGCGAGCTGACGGGCGTGGCCGCGGCGCCGCGGATCGTCGAGAACTACCGCCGCGCGCTCGCCGGGAGACCGCCGCTCCATCCGGTCGATCGCGACCGTCGCTACTGATCTGCGCTATGGTCGGCGGACTCCCATGTCGCAACGCAATCTCGGCGCCCTATTCCACCCGGCTTCGATCGCGCTCATCGGCGCCAGCGAGCGGCCGGGCACGGTCGGAGCGGTCCTCGCCCAGAACCTGCTGAAGGCGGGGTTTGGCGGGCCGGTGTTTCCGGTCAATCCCGGTCGCCGTTCGGTCGATGGGGTCTGGGCCTATCCGGATGTCGCCAGCCTGCCGGCGACCCCGGACCTTGCGGTGATCGCCACGCCGCCCGCGACCGTCCCCGGCCTCGTCGCCGAGCTCGGGCGCCGGGGCACGCGCGCCGTGGTCGTCATCACCGCCGGATTCGGCGAGGGCGGCGATGCGGCAGGCAAGTTGCTCCGCCAGCAGGTGCTGGACGCGGCACGTCCACATCTCGTCAGGATCGTCGGACCCAACTGCGTCGGCGTTCAGCTTCCGGCCATCCGGCTCGATGCGAGCTTCGCCCGCGGCTTTTCCGATTCCGGCGATCTCGCCTTCGTCGTGCAGTCAGGCGCGGTTGCGACATCGGTCCTCGACTGGGCCAAGGCGCGGGCCATCGGCTTCTCCGCGGTGATCTCGCTCGGTGACATGATCGACGTCGACTTTGGCGATCTCCTCAACCACTTCGCCACCGACACGGCGACCCGGGCGATCCTTCTCTATGTCGAGGCGGTGACCTCGCCCCGGAAGTTCATGAGCGCCGCCAGGGCCGCCGCCCGGATCAAGCCGGTGGTGGTGGTCAAGGCCGGCCGCCACGCCGAAGGCGCGCGGGCGGCGGCCTCCCACACCGGCGCGCTCGCCGGATCGGACGCCGTCTACGATGCCGCCTTCCGCCGCGCCGGCGTTCTGCGCGTGCTCGACCTCCAGGAGCTGTTCGCCGCGGTCGAGACCTTGAGCCGGATCAAGCCCTTCGACGGCGACCGGCTGGCGATCCTCTCCAACGGCGGCGGCATCGGGGTGCTGGCGACTGACGCGCTGATCGATCACCGCGCCCACCTTGCCGACCTCGCGCCCGCGACCCTCGCCGGCCTCGACCGGGTGTTGCCGCAAACCTGGTCCAAGGCCAATCCGGTCGACATTATCGGCGACGCCACCGGGCGACGGTACGCCGATGCGTTGACCGTGCTGCTGGCCGATCCCGGCATCGATGCGGTGCTGATCCTCAACTGCCCGACCGCGATCGCCTCCGGGCTCGAGGCGGCCGAGGCGGTGGTCGGCGCCGCGGCGGCGGCGGGAAAGGGTCGGGTGGTGCTGACGAGCTGGCTCGGCGACTCGGCGGCCAGCGAAGCGCGGAAGCTCTTCCGCCGGAGCGGGATCCCTACCTTCGACACGCCCGAGCAGGCGATCCGCGGCTTCGCCCATCTGGTGCGATACCGGGAAAGCCAACGGCTCCTGATGGAGGTGCCGCCGTCGGTGCCGGAGTTCACGGTCGATACGGCGATGGCTCGGCGCGCGATCGACGGGGCCCTGGCCGAGGGGCGGGAGTGGCTGGACGAGGTCGGCGCCAAGACCGTGCTCGACGCCTACGGCATTCCGACCGTGCCGACGCGCATCGTCGGCGATGCCGCGGCGGCCGCGGCGGCCGCGGCGGCGCTTGCGCGGCCGGTCGCGCTCAAGATCCTGTCGCCGGACATCACGCACAAGTCCGACGTCGGCGGGGTGATCCTCGACCTCGACGGTGCCGAGGCAGTTCGGCATGCGGCAGTGTCGATGGCCGCGCGCGTCCGCGCGGCCAGACCGGAGGCTCGCCTCCGCGGCTTCACCGTGCAGCCGATGGAGCGCCGCACGGACGCGCTCGAAACCATCGTCGGAATCGCCGAAGACACGCTGTTCGGGCCGGTGGTGCTGTTCGGCCATGGCGGCACCGCGGTCGAGGCCATCGACGACAAAGCCCTCGCCCTGCCGCCGCTCAATCTCCGGCTGGCGCACGAGCTGATCCACCGGACCCGGATCGCCAAGCTGCTGGCCGGATACCGCGACAAGCCGCCGGTCGATCTGGACGCGCTGGCGCTGACGCTGGTCCGGGTCGCCCAGCTCGCCGCCGATCTCGCCGAGGTGGTCGAGCTCGACATCAATCCGCTGCTGGTCGACGTCCGGGGCGTGATCGCTCTCGACGCGCGCATCCGGGTGCGCCGGTCGGCCGCTCCCGCCGAGGCTCGCCTGGCGATCCGTCCGTACCCGCGCGAGCTCGAGAGCGAAGCCGAGGCCGCCGGTCAGAAGATCCGCATCCGCCCGATCCGCCCGGAAGACGAGCCGGCGCTGCACGCCTTCTTCTCCAAGCTGTCGCCCGAGGACGTCCGCATGCGCTTTCTCCAGCCGCTGAAGCGGCTGCCGGGGGTCCTGGCCCAGCGCCTGACCCAGATCGACTACGACCGCGAGATGGCGCTGACGGCGTTCGACGCGGCGGGCGAGGGGCTGCTCGGGGTCTGCCGGCTATCCGCCGATCCCGACAACGCCCGCGCGGAGTTCGCGGTGATCGTCCGGACCGATCGTCAGGGCATCGGCCTCGGCCACGTGCTGATGACGCGGATTCTCGCTTATGCCTGGGGTCGCGGCATCGGCCGGGTGTTCGGCGACGTGCTGGCCGAGAACGCTCGCATGCTGGAGCTCTGTCGCACGCTCGGCGCCGAGGTCAGATCGCACCCGGAGGATTCGACGCTGCTGCGGGTCGTCTTCCGGCATCCTCGGCATCGAAGCGGAGCTTGAGGGTGAGCAGACAGACGGTCAGGCTGCCGCCGACGATGTGACCGAAGATCGACGCCCAGGCGTCGAGCAAGAGGACGTAGGCGAAGCCGAAGCCGTAGGAGACGAGCTGAAGCATCAGCCAGGCCGCCGACAAGTCGCCGGCGCTCCGGGTGCGCCAGGTCTTTGCGAGCTGCGGCACCAGCGAGGCAAGGCCGATGAACACGGCAACCAGGCCGATGAACTCGATCGTCAGCTTGTCCATGGGTTGTCGTTTCCCGTCCGGAAGCTATGGTGATGCCATGGCCGGCGCTCGACCGTCGAGGCGCGACATGTTACGAATTTGTATCATGCGTATCGGCTTTAGCATCGTCCTGGCAATGGGGTTCGTCCTTGTCGCGGCGCCTTCGGCCCGCGCGCAAGAGGAGATCCGTGGCCGTGCCACCGTCGTCTCGTCGGACACCCTGGAGATCTCGGGAAAACGTTACCGGCTCTTCGGCGTCATCGGTCCGAGCCGCGAGCAGAAATGCTTGGCCGGCGCGCTTCCCTGGCTCTGCGGCAACGCCGCCTACAACCACCTGCGCGATCATGCGGACGGGAAGGTGGTGACGTGCGTCGACAAGGGGCTGGGCGACGACAAGAAACCGATGGCGCTGTGCAAGGTCGAGGGCCGCGATCTGGGATACACCCAGATCCGGAACGGTTGGGCCAACGCCGACCCCAAATCGGGCAGCGACTACCAGACGGCCGAATTGGCGGCGCGCGCATCCAAGGCCGGCTTCTGGAAAGGCACCCAGTGAGGCGTTCCGCCGGCCGCCGCTTTCCGGGCGCCGGCGCATGAATATCGCCACCAAGCTCGATCCGCCGATCATCGGACTGATCCTGGCCTCGGCGCTGATCCATGCCTGCT
This sequence comes from Alphaproteobacteria bacterium, assembly GCA_009694025.1. Classification (GTDB taxonomy): domain Bacteria; phylum Pseudomonadota; class Alphaproteobacteria; order SHVZ01; family SHVZ01; genus SHVZ01. The sequence continues at coordinate 15,901 of SHVZ01000003.1, forward strand.
GGAACGCGCTGATCAAGTCCGACACCGACCGCCTCGTCACCTTCGCGGTGGTAATGGGGGTGGGCACCGTAATCGGCATCTTCTTCGCGCCGTTCGTCGCGATCCCGCGGGCCGAGGCCTGGCCGTGGCTGCTGACCTCGGTCGTCATCCACGGCTTCTACTACTACTTTCTGCTCCAGGCCTACGCGCACGGCGATTTGAGCTACGTCTACCCGATCGCCCGCGGCCTCGGTCCGCTGCTGGTGGCGGTCTTCTCGGGGGCGCTGCTCGCCGAGCACCTGTCGTTCCGCGAGGCGATCGGCGTCGTCCTCGTCTCCGTCGGCATCGCCGGCGTCGCCTTCGGCCGCGGCCTGCCGCGCGGCATCGACTTCCGGGCGACGGCCTTCGCCGTGCTGACCGGCCTCACCATCGCCGGATACACCGTGGTCGACGGCACCGGCGCGCGCGTCTCCGGCGACCCGCTCGCCTACATCGTCTGGCTCAACATCCTGGAGGGCCCCTGGGTAATGATGGTGGCCCTCCAGCGCCGCGGCTGGGGTGTCGTCCGGCACCTCCGGGTGCATTGGTGGCGCGGCACCGTCGGCGGCATCATCGCCACCCTCGGCTACGGTATCGCCATCTGGGCCTTGAGCCTCGGTGCGATGGCGCATGTGGCGGCGATCCGCGAGACCTCGGTCCTGTTCGCCACGCTGATGGGCACGTTCCTCCTCGGCGAGAGCTTCGGACGGCGGCGCATCGCCGCCGCCGCCCTCGTCGTCGTCGGCCTCCTCACCATGAACCTCAGATTCGGATGACCAGATGACCGAAATCGACCAGCGCGAGCTTGCCCTTCTCGCCATCGCCCGCGAGGCCGGCGAGCTCGCCCGGCGGCGCTTCCTCGACCGTTCGAGCTTCACCGTCAAGTTCAAGGGGCCGCAGGATTTCATCACCGAGGCCGACGGCGAGGTCGAGCGGCTGATCCTCGGCCGTCTCAGGGCCGCGTTCCCCGACGACACCCATCTCGGCGAGGAGACCGGCGGCACGCCCGGACGCCGCGCCTGGGTGATCGACCCGATCGACGGCACCGCCAACTTCGCGCGCGGCATCGCGCATTTCTGCGTGTCCATCGCCTTCGTCGAGGACGGAAAGATCCGGCTCGGCGCCATCTACCAGCCGATGACGCGCGAGATGTTCGCGGCCCGCAAAGGCCAGGGCGCCAGCCTCGACGGCCGGCCGATGAGGACCAACACGACCGCGAACATCGAGGAGGCGGCGATCGAGCTCGGCTGGTCGAAGCGACGCTCGAACAAGGACTATACCGACACCGCGCTTCGCCTGCTGGAGGCCGGGGCCAGCTTCCGGCGCTGCGCCTCGGGCGCGCTCGGCCTGGCATCGGTCGCCGACGGCCGGACCGACGCCTATTTCGAGCGCCACATCAATTCCTGGGACTGCCTCGCCGGCATCCTGATGGTGCGGGAGGCGGGCGGCTGGACCAACGACTTCCTCGCCGGAGACGGGCTGCTCAAGGGCAACCCGGTGCTCGCCACCAACGCCCCGCTGAAGGACGTGATGGCGAAGCTGGTCGAGGTCGAAAGGGGATAGGCTATCGTCCGACGACGAGCCAATGATTCCGGGAAGACCATGAGCAACACCGTCGACAAGGCGCCGCACGGGCTGGCGCGGGGCCTCACCAACTACGGCGACCGGGACTTCGCGCTCTATCTCCGCCGGTCCTTCGCCCGCTCGATGGGCTATTCGGACGCCATGCTGGCCCGTCCGGTGGTCGGCATCGTCGACACCTCCAGCGGGTTCAACAACTGCCACCGCCACCTGCCGGAGCTGATCGAGGCGGTGAAGCGGGGCGTGCTGATCGCCGGCGGTCTGCCGGTCGTCTTCCCGACGATCTCGCTCGGCGAGGTGTTCCTCACGCCCACCAGCCTCAAATACCGGAACCTCATGGCCCTCGACACCGAGGAGATGATCCGGGCCCAGCCGATGGATGCCGTGGTCGCGGTCGGCGGCTGCGACAAGACCGTGCCGGCGCAGCTGATGGCGCTGGCCTCCGCCGGCAAGCCGGCGGTCCAGCTCCTCGCCGGGCCCATGCTCACCTCGGGCTACCGCGGCGAGCGCCTCGGGGCCTGCACCGACTGCCGGCGCTTCTGGGCTCGCTACCGGGCGGGTGAGATCGACGCCCAGGAGATCCAACGGGTCGAGGGGCAGCTCGCCACCACCGCCGGCACCTGCGCCGTCATGGGAACGGCCTCGACCATGGCGGCGATCGCCGAGACCCTGGGCCTGGCGCTGCCGGGAACGGCGGCGATCCCGGCCGTCCATGCCGATCGTCTCCGCGCCGGCGAAGCCTCCGGGGCCGCCGCGCTCGATGCCGCCAAAATGGGCCTCACCCCGGACAAGCTGATCACCGAGAAATCGGTCGAGAATGCGCTGACCGTGCTGCTCGCGGTCGGCGGCTCGACCAATGCCGTCCTGCATCTGGCGGCGATCGCCGGGCGCGTCGGCATCGACCTCGACCTCAGGCGCCTGAACCAGCTCTCCGACCGGACGCCGGTCATCGTCGACCTGAAGCCGACCGGGCAGCACTATATGGAGGATCTGTTCGCCGCCGGCGGTGTCGGCGCGGTCCTGCGCGAGCTTCGGCCGCTGCTCCACCAGGAGTGCCTCACGGTCACGGGCGAGACGCTGGGTGAGCGGCTCGACCAGGGAGATGCCTGGGTCGACCGCAAGGTCGTCCGCTCGCTCGCCGATCCGTTCCTCCCCTATGGCGGGCTGGTGGCGCTGTTCGGCTCGCTCGCCCCCGGCGGCGCCATCCTCAAGCGCTCGGCTGCCGATACCCGGCTGTTCGAACGCGAGGGCCGCGCCGTCGTCTTCGACGGGCTCGAGGACCTCGCCCGCCGCATCGACGCGCCCGACCTCGACGTCACTCCCGACGACTTCCTGGTGATGAAGGGGGCGGGGCCGACTTCGGCCGCCTGTATGCCGGAGGCGGGATACCTGCCGATCCCGACCAAGCTCGCCCGCGCCGGGGTCAAGGACATGGTCCGGATCTCCGACGCGCGGATGAGCGGCACCGCCTTCGGCGCGGTCGTCCTGCACGTGACGCCCGACGCCGCCTCCGGCGGTCCGCTCGCCAGGGTCCGCTCCGGCGACCGCATCCGACTTTCGGTCAGGGACCGCCGGCTCGACCTCCTGGTGGCGGAGGAGGAGCTGGCCCGGCGCCCGCTGCCGGGCGCCGCCCGGCCGTCGCGCGGCTACGACAAGCTCTACGCCCGCGAGATCACCCAGGCCGACAAGGGCTGCGACTTCGACTTCCTCCGGGCCTTGCCGGAGCGTCCGTGAGCCGCTTTGCCGGATCATGGTGCGTCGGGGGTCGAGAACAGACAGCCAACGCCCGGTCGACGCGGATCATGCAGACGGTCGTGACTTAGGGTAAAGGAGTGCCCGTCTCGATCGCTCCGGCGGCATCCGCCCCCGGGGCCCAGGCACTGCCTCAGAGCCACCAGCCGGAACCCCACGTGCCGCAAGCCGAAGCCCTTTCGTCCCCAGATCGCAAGCACGCTATCCGCGGCCTGATGCTCGCCGCCATCGGCGTCGTCTACGGCGACATCGGCACCAGCCCGCTCTACGCGATGAAGGAGAGCTTCCTCGGCGCGCACGCGGTCGAGCTGACCCAGGCCCATGTCTACGGCGTGCTGTCGCTGGTCTTCTGGTCGGTGATGGCGGTCGTCTCCTTCAAGTACGTGACTGTGATCATGCGCGCCGACAACAAGGGCGAGGGCGGCAGCCTGGCGCTCCTCGCGCTCGTCGGCCGTGCTGTCCAAGGCGCCCGCACAGCCCTCCTGATCTCGGTCCTCGGCGTCTTCGCCGCGGCGCTGTTCTACGGCGACAGCATGATCACCCCGGCGATCTCGGTACTAAGCGCGGTCGAGGGCCTGGCGCTGGCGGCGCCGACGCTCGGCACCTACGTCGTCCCGCTCACCGTCGCCATTCTGTTCGGCCTATTCGTCATCCAGAGCCGCGGTACGGCGCGGGTCGGCGCCTTGTTCGGCCCGATCATGGTGCTGTGGTTCCTCGTTCTCGCCGTCCTCGGCGTCGCCGCCATCGTCGATCATCCGAGCATCCTGCTCGCGCTGAGTCCGACTTACGCCATCGAGTTCTTCCTCGTCGACAAGTGGAAGGCGTTCCTCGCGCTCGGGACCGTGGTCCTGGCCGTGACCGGCGCCGAGGCGCTCTACGCCGACATGGGGCACTTCGGCCGCGAGCCGATCCGGCGGGCATGGTTCCTGTTCATCTTTCCGAGCCTGATGCTCAACTATCTCGGCCAGGGCGCGCTGCTGCTGGAGAATCCGGCGGCGGTAGTCAACCCCTTCTACAGCCTGGCACCGGACTGGGCGCTCGTGCCGTTGATCGTGTTGGCGACCCTGGCCGCCGTGATCGCCTCCCAGGCGGTCATCTCCGGCGCTTTCTCCGTCACCCAGCAGGCGATCCAGCTCGGATTCCTGCCACGAATGATGATCACGCACACCTCGTCCTCCGAGATCGGGCAGATCTATATTCCGTTCATCAACTGGGCGCTGATGGTCTTCGTCAGCGCGCTCGTCCTCGGCTTCGGCTCCACCACCAACCTCGCCGCCGCCTACGGCATCGCGGTCACCGGCACGATGACGATCGACACGGTGCTGGGCTACCTCTACGCCCGCCGGATCGCCAAGTGGAACGCCACCGCCGCGCTCGCGCTGTTCGGCGCCTTCCTTATCGTCGACCTCGCCTATTTTGGCGCCAACCTCGTGAAGATCCCGGACGGCGGCTGGTTCCCGCTCGGCCTCGGCCTCGTCATCTTCGTGCTGCTGATCACCTGGAAGCGCGGCCGCCTGCTCCTGTTCGAGAAGCTCCGCACCGACACCATCCCGATGGACGTCTTCCTCAGGTCCAGCTCGAAGTCCGTGCATCGCGTGCGCGGCACCGCCGTGTACATGACGGCCTCGGCCGAGGCGGTGCCGCATGCGCTTCTGCACAACCTCAAGCACAACAAAGTGCTGCACGAGCGGAACGTGCTGCTGACGGTGGTGACGACGGAGACGCCGACGTGGTCGCTGGCGCAGCGTCTCGAGGTCAGCGAGCTCGGCTCGAACTTCTGGCGGGTGATCGTGCGCTTCGGCTTCATGGAGGTCGCCGACGTGCCGCTGGCGCTGACCGGGGGCGCGGCTGCCGGGCTTCCGATCGAAATCGTCGAGACGTCGTTTTTCCTCAGCCGCGAGGCGATCATTCCCTCGATGCGCCCGGGCATGGCGGTCTGGCGCGAGATTCTGTTCGCGTGGATGCAGAAGAACGCGACCGGCGCGATGGACTTCTTCAAGCTGCCTCCCGACCGTGTGGTCGAGGTCGGCAGCCAGATCGAAATCTAGGTCCAAGATCCAAGAGAACCGGACATGGTGACGCTCAAGGCGAGCGCGTTGCAGGACTTCGTCGGCGATATCTTCATCAAGGCCGGCTGCTCGCCCGAGGAGGGCCGGCGCATCGGCAGGTATCTCGTCGCCGCGAACCTGACCGGCCACGACAGCCACGGCGTCGTCCGTGTGCCGCGCTACGTGCAGATGAAGAACGACGGCCTGATCCGTGCCGATCAGGAGGTCGAGGTCGTGGTCGACACGCCGGTGTTGGCGGTGGTCGATGGGCGCTATGGCTTCGGCCAGACCGCTGCCCCCCAGGCCGTCCAGATCGGCATCGACAAGTGCCGGCAGATGGGCCTCTCGGCCGTGGCGCTGCGCAACGCCGGCCATATCGGCCGGGTCGGCGACTGGGCCGAGATGGCGGCGGCGGCGGGCCTCGTCTCCGTGCACTTCGTCAATGCCGCCGGCTCGATCCTGGTGGCGCCCTTCGGCGCGGTCGAGCGGCGCTTCTCGACCGCCCCCTATTGCGTCGGCGTGCCCCGCCCGGGCGAGGCGCCGCTGGTGCTGGACTTCGCCACCTCGGTCGTCGCTGAGGGCAAGGTGCTGGTGGCGAGCAAGGGCGGAAGTAAGGTGCCGGAGCACGCCCTGATCGGCCCCGACGGGAAGATGAGCGGCGATCCGCACCTCCTCTACGGCGACTACCAGGCCGCCGGCGGGCGCGACTACAAGCGGGGCGACGGCGCGATCCGCGCCTTCGGCGACCACAAGGGCTCCGGCCTCGCCTTCATGTGCGAGGTCCTGGGCGGCGCGCTCACCGGCACCGGCGCGGCGACCGAGGGGCGCCGCTTCGCCAACGGCATGCTGTCGTTCTACATCGATCCCAAGATCGTCGATCCCGCCAACTTCCTGCCGGGCGAGCTCGCCCGCTTCGTCGGCTGGGTCAAGACGGCGAAGCCGATCCCCGGCGAGCAGGTGCTGGTGCCGGGCGAGAAGGAGGCGCGTCTGCGCGCCGAGCGCCTGGCCAAGGGCATCCCGCTCCCCGACGAGATCTGGCAGTCACTGGTCACGACCGCGCGCGAGGTCGGCCTGGACGAGCGGCGGATCCAGTCGGCGGCGATGTAGGGGCGGACAGCCTCCTACTTCTTCTCGAAGTCGATCTTCTCGTCGACCGGGAGGCCCTGGAGATAGCGCCTCAAGCAGTCGAGGCCCATCTCGACAGCGCCGAGCCTGACCCACTCGCGACCGCCGAGAAGGCGCGCCTGCCGCGTCACGGTGTCGGTCCCGGTTGCGATCGCGATGGCGATGGTGCCGCCGAGCTCAAGTCGGTCGGCGCCCTCGTCGAGGTCGACGAGGAGGACGAGAGCGTGGCTGGCGCCGGTGGCGCCGAGAAGCGCTCGGGCGACCGCGACCGCCGTTTCCGGCGTGGCGACGGCGCCGTCGGCCGGAAGGCCGACCGCCGCCCGCATCTGGGTAAGATCGCGGGCGACGACACCGCGCCGGAACACCTTCTCCGCTCCCGCCAGAGGGGCGAGCCGGGCCGCGACCTGGCCGCCGGTGAAGCTTTCCGCCACCGCCAGCGTCGCGGCGCGCGAGGCCAGCGCCGCCAGCACCACGCCTTCGAGCGTCTGGTCGTCCTCTGCCAAGATGAAGTTGCCGACGCGCTTCTGCACCTCGGCCTCGACCGGGGCGAGCTTGCGCCTGACCTCGTCCATATCGGCGCCGCGCACCACCAGCTTGGTCTCGAGCTGCGGGTAGTGGGCGCGGAAACCCAGCTTGATGCTGCCGTCCGGCACCATCTCCTCGATGCCGGCCAGCAGCGTGTCGACATGGGACTCGCCGAGGCCATAGGAGTGGAAGCGCTTCAGATGGATGGTGACGGCGCGGCCGCTCTTCTTGAGGAGGCGCGGGATGATCTGCTCTTCCAGCATGCGGCGGAGCTCGCGCGGCACGCCGGGGGTGAAGAAGAACCAGGCCTTGCCGATGTCGAGGGCGAAGCCGCAGGCGGTACCAATCGGGTTATCGAGGACCTCCGCCGTCGCCGGCAGCATCGCCTGCTTGACGTTGTTGGGCGGCATCACCCGGGCGCGTCGCGTGAAGAACTCCTCCATCTTGGCGAGCCACTCCCGGTTCAGCACGAGCTCGGTCGAGGTGGCTTTGGCGGCGATCTCCTGGGAGAGGTCATCGACGGTCGGCCCGAGCCCGCCGTTGACGATCACCGCGTCGGCGCGGCCCGCGGCCAGCCGGAAGGCGTCGAGGAGGCGCTCGCGGTCGTCGCCGACGGTGGTGCCCCAGACCACCGAGAGCCCGACATCCTCCAACTTCTGGCTCATGTAGCTGAAGTTGGAGTTGACGATCTTGCCGGTCAGGACCTCGTCCCCGGTGCAGATGATCTCGATGCGCATTGAGGATGTCCGGGTGAGAAGGGGCGGTATCGGAGGGCGCCGGGGCCGGACCGATCTGTATCATAGAGCGCGAATCGGCTAAACCTCACCCATGGTCCAAGAGATCGGCCGGGCCGCGCCGGACCTCGGCATCCTCCGCAAGCTCCTGCTGATGAACTGGGGCCTGATCGCGCTCGTCCTGATGATCGCCTCGATCGGCGTCGCAATCCTCTATTCGGCTGCCGGCGGCGCCTGGTCGCCCTGGGCGTCGCGCCAGCTCACCCGGCTCGCTGTCGGCCTCGTGGTGATGGTGGCGGTCGCGCTCGTCGATGTCCGGCACTGGCTCCGCTACGCCTACTTGATCTACGGCATCGCCCTGGTGCTCCTGGTGGTGGTCGACGTCATGGGCCGGGTCGGCGGCGGGGCCCAGCGCTGGCTCGACTTCGGCTTCATCCAGCTCCAGCCCTCCGAGCTGATGAAGGTCGCCGTGGTGCTGGCGCTCGCCCGCTACTTCCACGGCCTCACCCTGGATCAGGTCGGGAAGCTGCTGATGGTGGTCCCGCCGATTCTCCTGATCGCCTTTCCGGTCGCCTTGGTGCTGCGCCAGCCGAACCTCGGCACGGCGATGCTGCTCGCCATCGGCTCGGCCGCGGTGATGTTCTCGGCCGGCGTGCGCATCTGGAAGTTCCTGCTGATCGGTGGCGCCGCCGGCGCGGCGATCCCGGTCGCCTGGTCCTTCCTCAAGGACTATCAGAAGCGCCGGGTCTATACCTTCCTCGATCCCTCCCAGGACCCGCTCGGCGCCGGCTACAACATCCTGCAGTCGAAAATCGCCCTCGGGTCAGGCGGCGTCTTCGGCAAGGGCTTCCTCAACGGGACTCAAGGCCAGCTCCGCTTCCTGCCGGAGATGCAGACCGACTTCATCTTCACCGTGCTCGCCGAGGAGTTCGGTATGGTCGGCTGCCTGGTGCTGCTCGGCCTCTACGTGCTCGTGCTCATCTACGGCTTCGCCATCGCCGTCCGCGCCCGCAGCCAGTTCGGCCGCCTGGTCGCCATCGGTATCACCACGCAGCTCTTCCTCTATGTCTTCATCAACATGGCGATGGTGATGGGGCTGGTGCCGATCGTTGGAATCCCGCTGCCGCTGGTCAGCTATGGCGGCACCGCCATGCTTACCCTGCTCGCCGGCGCCGGCTTGTTGCTCTCGGTCTCGATCCATCGCGACGTCGAGATCCCGCGCTGGCACGGCTGACCGGCGTCGGGGATGCCATCGGCGGTCATCTGGCGAGAACGTATCGCAGCAGCCGCGCGCCGTTCTGCCGGTCCAGGTGGTAGGTGTCGGAGAAATCCTCCTCGTCGCCGCCGAAGGCCGCCGGCGTCGACAGGTCGTGGAGGCGAACGGTTTCGGAGACGAGCGGACGGATGAGGTCGAGCACCTCCGCCTTTCGCGCCGGGTAGGTGGTCTTCTCGGCGAGAAAGTCGCCGAGCGCCCGGTGGATCGGCATGATGACGAAGTCGATGCGGATGGCGGCGGCGGTTGCGACCCGCGCCATGTCGCGGAGATACTCCGACTGCTTCGGGCAGATGCGGTCGAAGCCGCCGTAGGCGACCGCCATCGCGTGCCGGTTCTGCTCGATGACGTCGGGGCGAAGGCCTGAAGGCTGCACCCCGGCATCGTCGCCGATCAGGTCGCCGTGCTCACCGTCGAAGCTGTAGCGCAACCCGGGGTTCCAGCCGATCAGGCGCTGGAGATTGATGCGGAGGCGTTGAAACTCGCGTTCGCCGGCTTCGCCGAGCGCCGCCAGGGCCGCCCGGTCGTCCGGCGCCAGGTACTTCACCAGGTCGGGGAAGCCGATCGAGCGCGGGTCGATGACGGTAACGTCCTTCGGCCGGAAGGCGAAGACGTCGAGACCGACGATGATTCTGCGCACTCTGTCCTGACGGTCCAGGGCGAATCGCATGACGCAGTAGATGTCGGCGATCATCGCCATGTCGATCGCGAGGTTGAAGGCAGATATCCCGGCGGCCGCCTCGAGCTTGCCCGGAATCGTGTAGGCGGTGCTCGACCCGAGGATCAGGAGGTCGAAACGGCCGGTCGCCCCGGCGAACGACGCGAGCTTGTCGCCACGCGGGGATGCGCCTGTCTGGCGGCTTGAGGCGATGGCGCCCTGCTCGACCTCCTCGAGCAGGCGACAGATGGCGTCGACCGAATCGAAGCGGTGGAACCCGACGACGTTCGGCAGCGGCAGCCGGTCGCCGAACCGCTCGCCGAGGGCGAGGAGCAGCCGGGTGAGCGCCAGGGAATCGAGTTGTCCGCTGAGGATGAGGGAGTCATCGTCATCCGGGCAGTCGCGATCGAGCGCGACGGTTACGGCCGCTCTCACGAACGCGACCAGCGAACCGTCGGCCGCCGGCTCCGCCCGAGCCGGCCCGGAAGCCCGGGCGGCGAGCTCGGAAAGGTACCGTTGGCGGTTGAGCCGCCGGGAGATCTTTCCGGAGGTCGATTTCAACAGCCAGCCGCGATCGACGGCATGGACGGCGCGCGGGGCGACATCGAGCTGGGCCAGCAGCTCGGACGATATCCATCGCGCGAGCGCGGGGCGGTCCTCGCCGGCGATCGTCTCGGCGACGACGACGACATGCGACGTTCCGTCCTTGTCGTCGTCGACGCCGAAGGCGACCGAGCGTCCGGGAACGACCCCGGGGACCGAATCGACCACCGCCTCCAGGTCCTGCGGCAGGAGGTTGCGGCCGGCGACGATGATCATGTCGTCGGCGCGGCCAAGGACGAAGAGCTCGCCGTCCTGCATGAACCCGATGTCGCCGGTGCGCAGCTCGCCGCCGCCGAGCGCGGCCGACGTCGCCTCCGGGTTCTCGAGATATCCAGCGGTCAGCATCGAACTCGCGACCCGGATCTCGCCGACGGTGGACTCCGCGAGGCTGCGGCCGGACTCGTCGGCGATGCGGACCGTGACGCCGGCGATCGCCCGCCCCGAGGAGACCAGCGGGGTGGGCCCCGGTACGACCGAAGGTTCCGAGCCGAGACGGGTGGCATCGACACTCGCGAGCACCGGCGGTTCTCCGAGTCGCGATGACGTTACCGCAAAGGTCGCCTCGGCCATCGCATAGCAGGTGCCGATCTAGTCGGGACGGGCGCCGAACCGGGCGAACTTCGTCAGAAACGCAGTGTGCGCCGCATGCCGGACCGGCTCGGAGCAGTTGATGAAGGCGCGGATCGATGAAAGGTCGTCCCGACCCAGGTCCGCATCCGGAACCGAGCGGACGAGATGCAGGTAGGCGAAGTTCGGTTGCCAGCACAGGCTCGGGCGATAATCCCGGATCGCTCGCGTGAGCATCGAGGGTTGGGCCACCCAGTCGAACGGCGACATGGCGGTGACCGGCGTTCCCGTCAGCAGCGGCAACATCCAGCAGGCGACCAGTCCCATGTCGTGGTAAAGCGGGAGCCAGGAGACGATCGAGTCGTCCGGGCGAAGGCCGATGGCGGCGCCGTAGAGATCGATCTGCTCCAGGCACGCCGCGTGCGAGATCATGACGCCTTTGCGGAGGCCGGTCGTACCTGAGCTGTATTGCAGGAACGCGATGTCGTCGCCTCCGCCACCTCCCTCCATGGCGAAGGAATCAGGCAGCGGGGCAAGCGCCGCCGCCTGGGTCGGGATGACCATCAGCCCGTCGGCGGACCAGACCGCTCCCTTGAGCTCGCTGCCGATGACGATGGCGTCCGGGCGAGCCGCAGGCAGCAGTGCCGCGACGATCTCGGTGAAGCGCGCTTCGGGCAGTTTCGGCGAGGGTGGCGGCAGCATCGCCGGGACGAGGCCGCCGACGATGGCGCCGAGGAAGGCCGCGTAGCCGTCGATCGAGCTCGACACGAGAACGACGACCCGCTGCCTCGGTTTGAGGCCTCGGTCCTTGTATATCCGCGTCCACAGCGCCGCCTGCTGGAGCACGCCTGTGTAGGACAGGGCTACCTCGACGCCGTCAACCCCCAGCAGGCGCAGGAAGGTCGAATCGTCGGCGCGCCGGGCGACGTCCAGGATGCGCTCCGCCAACGAGGAGTGCTTGGCAGACATGAAGCCTTTTCCAACTGCGGATCGTCGTCGGCCGTGCTGGTGAGGCTAGCGGTAGATCACGTCACCCACTTCTTCACCTGGTACTCGGGCTTCTTCCAGGCGCCCGAAGCCATGACGTCGCGGAGATGTTCGACTGCGTCCCAGATGTCGACGAAACGGACATAAGGCGCGGCGATGCCGAAGCGCACGATGTCGGGCTCGCGGAAGTCGCCGATCACCTTGCGCGCGATCAGCGCCTGCATGATCGGCCAGCCGTTCTTGTGGTGGAACGCCATCTGGCTGCCGCGGCGCTCCGGCGCGCGCGGCGTCGCCGGGGTGAAGCCGTGGCCGGCCAGCCTCTCGTCCACCAATCGCATGAGCAACCCGGTCAGGGCGAGGGACTTGGCGCGAACGGGCTCGATGCCGGCCTCGATCAGGTCGTCGATGCCGGCCTCCATGGCGACCATCCCGAGGATCGGCGGGGAAGAGCAGCGCCACTGCAGAATTCCCGGCGCCGGCCGGTAGTCGAGGCCGAACTCGAAGGGATTGGCGTGTCCGAGCCAGCCGGTCAGCGGCTGGCGCACCTTGTCGTGGTGACGCTTGGGCGCGAACACGAAGCCCGGCGCGCCGGGGCCTCCGTTCAGGTACTTGTAACCGCAGCCGACGGCGAAATCGGCCTGGATCTTGTTCAGCTCGATCGGCACGCAGCCGGCGGTGTGCGCGACATCCCAGATCGCCAGCGCGCCCTTGGCGTGGGCGGCGGCGGTGATCCGCGCCATGTCGTGCAGCCGGCCGGTGCGGTAGTTGATCTGTGTGCAGAAGACCACGGCGGTGTCCTCGTCGATCGCCGCCTCGACCTCGTCCTCGCCGACCACCTTCACACGGTGCTGGCGCTCGAGGAACTCGGCCAGTCCCTGGGCCATGTAGACGTCGGTCGGGAAGTTGCCGGAATCGGTCAGGAGCGTGCGGCGCTCCGGGCGCATCAGCAGCGCCGCCGCCAGCACTTTGTGGATGTTGACCGAGGTGGTGTCGACGACGATGACCTCGCCGTCATCGGCGCCGATCAGCTTGGCGATCTTGTCGCCGAGCTTCTCGGAGAGCGCCATCCAGCCGTCCTTGAGCCAGCCGCCGACCAGATGCTCGCCCCACTCGACGTCGAGGGTCTTGGCGACGCGGGTGGCCGCAGCCTTGGGCAGCGCGCCCAGCGAATTGCCGTCGAGATAGATGAGCCCTTCGGGCAGCCGGAAGCGATCACGGAAGGCGCGAAGCGGATCCTCCCGGTCCAGGCGCTCGCAATCGGTGCGGGTGTTGGCGGCAGGTTCAGCGGTCATGGCGGCTCCGGAAAGGGCGCGAAACTCTATCACGGCAGGCGTCCGCGGAAGGGTTGTCCGCGTTGCGTGCCCGGGCTCGCATGCTATAACCCGCCCTTGCCCCGATAACCGCCAGGGATGGCCCGGCCTGTGCCCGCAACCCCCAAGATCTTGATCTTGAACGGCCCCAACCTCAACATGCTGGGGGTGCGGGAGCCTTCCGTTTACGGCCGGGATACCCTCGCCGATGTCGAGAAGCTGTGCCGCAAGACCGCTAAGAACCTCGGCCTCGCGGTCGATTTTCGCCAGTCCAACCACGAGGGCGAGCTCGTCACCTGGATCCAGGAAGCCCGGGCGAAGATGGCGGGGATCGTCATCAACGCCGGCGCCTACACCCACACCTCGGTCGCGCTCCTCGACGCGCTGACGCTCGCCGAGCTGCCGGTGATCGAGGTCCATCTCTCCAACATCTACAAGCGCGAGCCCTTTCGTCATAAATCCTACATCTCGCCGGTCGCCCGCGCCGTGCTCTGCGGCTTCGGCGCCCATGGCTATGCGTTGGCTCTCGAGGGACTTGCCCGGATGGTGAAGAAGTCATGATGCGGAAGGAGCCGAAGGAGATCGACGAGGCGCTGGTGCGCCAGATGGCGCGGCTCCTGACCGAGACCGGTCTCACCGAGATCGAGTACGCCGGCAAGGACTGGCACCTACGCGTGGTCCGCCAGCAAGCGCCGGTGGTAGCGCCGGTTGGCGCGAGCCCGGCCGCGGCGCCGGTGGCGGCGACGGTCGCCGAAAGGCGGCCGGCCGAGCAGCCCGGCGCGCTCAAGGCGCCGATGGTCGGTACCGTCTATCTCGCGCCCGAACCGGGAGCCGCCGACTTCGTCAAGGCTGGCGACAAGGTGCGCGAGGGGCAGACGGTGATGATCATCGAGGCGATGAAAGTGATGAACCCGATTCCCGCGCCCCGCTCGGGAACGATCGCCGAAATAGCCGTCACCAACGGTGAGCCGGTCGAGTACGGCCAGCTGCTCGCGGTCGTCGAGTAGCTCGGCCGCGGGCCCGGCCGATGTTCGAGAAGGTCCTCATCGCCAACCGCGGCGAGATCGCGCTTCGCATCCATCGCGCCTGCCGCGAGATGGGCATCCAGACCGTCGCCGTGCATTCGACCGCCGATGCCGACGCCATGCATGTCCGGCTCGCCGACGAGGCCGTCTGCATCGGCCCGCCGCCGGCGCGGGAGAGCTATCTCAACATCCCGGCGATCCTGACCGCCGCCACCATCACCAACTCGGACGCCATCCATCCAGGGGTGGGCTTCCTCGCCGAGAACGCCGGCTTCTGCGAGATGGTCGAGGAGCACGGCTTCACCTTCATCGGGCCGAGCCCCGACCACATCCGCCTGATGGGCGACAAGATCCTGGCGAAGAGGGCGATGATCGAAGCGGGCGTGCCCTGCGTCCCGGGCTCCGAGGACGCGATCCCGGCCGGACCGGAAGGCGATGCCGTGGCCCAGGGGCTCGCCGCCGGGATCGGCTTCCCGGTGATCGTCAAGGCGGCCGCAGGCGGCGGCGGCCGTGGCATGAAGGTCGCCTGGAAGGCGGGAGACCTCGACGAGGCCTTGAAGCTCGCCCGGCGCGAGGCCAAGGCGGGATTCGGCAACGACGCCGTCTACCTCGAGAAGTACCTGGCGCGCCCCCGGCACATCGAGATCCAGATCCTCGGCGACTCCTTCGGCAACGTCGTGCATCTCGGCGAGCGCGACTGCTCGATCCAGCGCCGCCACCAGAAGCTCCTGGAAGAGGCGCCGTCGCCGGCGCTCAACGCCGTCGCCCGGGCCGAGATCGGCAAGATCGCGGTCGACGCCATGGCCAAGCTCGCCTACCGCGGCCTCGGCACCATCGAATTCCTGTACGAGGATGGGCGCTTCTACTTCATCGAGATGAATACCCGCCTCCAGGTCGAGCACCCGATCACCGAGGCGATCACCGGCATCGACCTCGTGCGCGAGCAGATCCGCGTCGCCTCCGGCTCGCGCCTGTCCTTCGGCCAGGACGACATCCGCTTCCAGGGCCACGCCATCGAATGCCGGATCAACGCCGAGGACCCCAGGACCTTCCGGCCGTCGCCCGGCCGGATCATCGACTACCACGCGCCGGGCGGTGCCGGCGTCCGCGTCGATTCCGGCGTCTTCGCGGGTTACACGGTGCCGCCCCACTACGACAGCCTGATCGCCAAGCTGATCGTCCACGGCGCCAGCCGCAACGAGTGCCTGATGCGCCTCAAGCGCGCGCTCGGCGAATACGTGATTGGCGGCATCGACACCACGATCCCGCTGCACCAGCGGCTGATGACCGAGCCCGCCTTCCTGGACGGCCGTTACGACATCCACTGGCTCGAGGGGCTGGTCCAGGGAACCAAGCCTGCGGCATAGTCGGGGAGTGACCGCCCCGCTCTCGCCGGAGCTCCTGCTCAAGGCCTACGCCATCGGTGTCTTTCCGATGGCCGAAGGGCGGGCCGATCCGCGCATCGTCTTCGTCGATCCCGATCGCCGGGGCGTGCTGCCGCTGGACGAGTTCCACATGCCCCGGAGCCTGAAAAAGACGATCAAGCGCTGTGTCTTCGAGGTGCGCTGCGACACCGCCTTCGCCGAGGTGCTGGCCGGCTGCGCGGCGGCGACGGCGAAGCGCAAGGACACCTGGATCAACCCGGAGATCGAGCGGCTCTACAACCAGCTCTATCGCTCAGGATTCGCCCATTCGGTCGAGACTTGGCGGGAGGGGAGGCTGGTCGGCGGGCTCTATGGCGTTGCGCTCGGCGCCGCCTTCTTCGGCGAGAGCATGTTCAGCCGCGAGACCGACGCCAGCAAGGTCGCGCTGGCGGCCCTGGTCGAGCGCCTGAAGCGCGGCAACTTCACGCTGCTCGACACCCAGTTCCTGACCGAGCATCTCGCCCGCTTCGGCGCCCGCGAGGTTCCGCGGGAGGCCTATCGCCTGATGCTGGAGGAGGCGATCGTCCGCGACGCGGCGTTCCCTAAGGGGTGAAGCAGGGCTAGGTCGGGCGGCAATCCAGCACCCAGACGTCGTAGACCGGGTGCTGGAGCGGGTTGAGCGCCGGGCTCGAGGCGAACATCCATCCTGAGAACAGCGGCCGTGGCTGCTCGCCAAGGCGGAGCTGGCGGATCTCGAGAAAGGCGGCGCTTTCCGGCGGCTCCTCCGGTGGGCGCTTATGGCAGGCACGCAGCGTGATCTCGAGCGTGCCGAACCTGACCGGACGGTCGATCTGGGCGGGAAAGGTAGAGACCCTGGCCGTCACCTTCTCGAGCCCCTGCAGCATCGCCGCGCGCTGGTCCTGGGCCGAGGCCGGAAGCGCGAGCAGCAAGACGAGCAGAGCGAGCGCGTGGCGCTCAGGGCTTCTTCGCCGCATCCTTGCTCTGATCGGCGCCGGAGAACATGAACTTACCGAGCATCTGGACGAGGTCGACCGGAGACTGAGTGAACAGGATCTCGCCGCCCGGCTTGATCGTCTCCTGCTCGCCGCCCGGGATGAGCGCGACGTAGCGTCCGCCGAGCAGCCCCTCGCTCGCCACCTCGGCGACCGTGTCGGACGGCAGCTTGACCTTGGGGTCGATGCTCATGCGGACGACGGCGAGGTAGCGCTCGGTATCGAGCCGCTGGTCGATCACCGTGCCGATCTTGATGCCGCTGAGGCGGACGTCGGTGCCGGCGGTGATGCCGTCGACCCGGTCGAAACGTGCCACCACCTCGTAGCCGCTCACCGCCTTCAGGCCCGAAAGGTTATAGGCGAACACCAGGAACATCGCGGCGACGACGAGGACGACCGCGCCCATCACCGTCTCGATCATGTTGCGGCCGGTCATGGGCCGAACTCGCTCCGGTTTGGCCGAGGGCGGATCAGGCCGGGCGCCACGGCTCGTAATCGCCGGTAGCCGCCGCCCGCTTTCCGCCCATGGCGACATGGCCGGGCGGGCGATAGGCCTGGGCCGTGCCGGTCAGGTTCGGCACATGCTCCTTCTGCCAGCTCGGCGCGGGCTTGGCGCCGTCCTTGGGCCGATCCTCGACCGTGTGATGGAGCCAGGCGTTCCACTCCGGCGGCACCTTCGAGCCTTCAGGCTCGCCCTCGTAGATGACCCAGCGCCGCTCTCGGCCGTCGGTGCGCTTGGCACCGCCCTTGGCCCGGTAGTAACGATTGCCGTAGGCGTCGGTGCCGATGAGCTCGCCGTTGAGCCAGGTGAAGAGACGGGTGCCGAGACTCATGCGTTTTAAGCCTGAATTGCTTAAGCGCGCGGACTATGGACCGGCGGCGGGCGGAGGTAAAGAGCGGGGCATGGCTGCGATCTCGGTGAAGGCTGTGATCATCGATCGGGGTCGGGTCCTGCTGCTCGCCAACGATCGTGGCGAGTGGGAGCTTCCGGGCGGCCGGCTCGATCCCGGCGAATCCGAGCCGGCGGCGCTGCTTCGCGAGATCGGCGAGGAGCTCGGCATCGCCACCCGC
Source organism: Alphaproteobacteria bacterium (assembly GCA_009694025.1). Classification (GTDB taxonomy): domain Bacteria; phylum Pseudomonadota; class Alphaproteobacteria; order SHVZ01; family SHVZ01; genus SHVZ01. Next base: position 33,555 of record SHVZ01000003.1, read on the forward strand.
CTCGGGCCCCGGCTTGCCGAGGAGCCCTTCGAGGTGATTCCTGGCCGCAGCGTCCGCGTCGTCAGCTATGGCTGCGAGATCGATGGCACCGGCCCGATCACCCTCTCCGCAGAACACCGGGACCTGCTCTGGGCACCGGTCGATGCGCTGGGTGATTTGCCCCTGCCGGGGGTCTACCGCCGCGCGATCGACCTGTGGGTATCTCTGAGGATATCTTTCAAGAATCCCTAGTTTATCGGCATATCTATGACAGTGTGATGGCACACACACAAAATGTTGTTGCCTCGGGCCTCGATTGTGGCAGACTTCAATCCTTCCGCGGACGCCGTTGTCGGGAGGCCGGCCGGGGCGAACGCCGTCATCGAAGTCGAAGTCGTCACAGTCGCCTGCGCCTGCCGCGAGGGCTCGAATCCTCAACCTGCCCGCGGCAAATGCGAGTTCAGAGAAATAACGAAAAATCAAGACTCTACAGGCGTTCTTTTATCTGTTTTGTCAACATTCTCCATTAGTTTTCTGAAATCATTGCGCGATACCCACTTTGCCCTTGCTGCCCCCTCAAGACCTAGTGTAGGCTTCCCCTCATAACGCAATATATTGTGGTTCCGGGGGGAACGAAGCGCATGCGCGTCACTAGGCGATTCACGACCGAGGGTCAGGATCCGTTCGCCACCGTCGCGTTCCGGCACACGACCAGCGAGATCCGGAACCCGGACGGCTCCGTCGTCTTTCGCCTGGCCGACATCGAGGTGCCCGAGGAGTTCTCCCAGGTCGCCGCCGACATCCTCGCGCAGAAGTATTTCCGCAAGGCCGGCATCCCCTCCGCGCTGAAGCCGGTCGAGGAGAACACCGTCCCCTCCTGGCTTTGGCGCAAGGTGCCGGACGCGGCCGTCCTCTCGGTTCTCGAACCCGAGCAGCGCAACACCTATGAGCGCTCGGCCAAGGCGGTGTTCCGCCGCCTCGCCGGCACCTGGACCTATTGGGGCTGGAAGGGCGGCTATTTCGACACCGAAGCCGACGCCCGCGCCTTCTACGACGAGCACTGCTACATGCTCGCGAAGCAGATGGTCGCGCCGAACAGCCCGCAATGGTTCAACACCGGGCTGCACTGGGCCTATGGCATCGACGGTCCGGCCCAGGGCCACTACTACGTCGACTTCCAGAGCGGCAGGCTGGTCCAGTCGGAGTCCGCCTACGAGCACCCGCAGCCGCATGCCTGCTTCATCCAGTCGGTTTCCGACGACCTGGTGAACGAGGGCGGCATCATGGACCTCTGGGTCCGCGAGGCGCGCCTGTTCAAGTACGGCTCCGGCACCGGCTCCAACTTCTCCAAGCTCCGCGGCGACGGCGAGAAGCTGTCGGGCGGCGGTCGCTCGTCCGGTCTGATGAGCTTCCTCAAGATCGGCGACCGCGCCGCCGGCGCGATCAAGTCCGGCGGCACCACGCGCCGCGCCGCCAAGATGGTGACGGTCGACATCGACCACCCGGACATCGAGACCTACATCAAGTGGAAGATGGTCGAGGAGCAGAAGGTCGCGGCGCTGGTCTCGGGCTCGCGGCTTGCCGCCAAGCACCTGAACGAGGTGATGGCCGCCTGCCGCGAAGACGTTTCCGGCGTCGCCGGGGACGATCGCTTCGATGCGAAGAAGAACAAGGTGCTGAGGCGCGCCATCCTCGTCGCCAGGAAGGCGATGATCCCGGAGAACTACGTCCAGCGGGTGATCCAGTTCGCCAAGCAGGGCTTCGACAAGATCGAGTTCCCGACCTACGACACCGACTGGGATTCCGACGCCTACCTCACCGTCTCCGGCCAGAACTCCAACAACTCCGTCCGGCTGACCAACGCCTTCTTCGATGCCGTTCTCGCCGACGCCAAGTGGAAGCTGATCCGACGCACCGACGGCAAGGTCGCGAAGGAGCCGAAGGCGCGCGAGCTCTGGGACCTGATCGGCGAGGCGGCCTGGGCCTGCGCCGACCCCGGCGTGCAGTACGACACCACGATCAACGAGTGGCACACTTGCCCGGCTTCCGGGCGCATCAACGCGTCCAACCCGTGCTCCGAGTACATGTTCCTGGACGACACCGCCTGCAACCTCGCGTCCATGAACCTTTTGACCTTCCGGCGCGCCGACGGCGGCTTCGACGTCGAGGCCTACGAGCATGTGACGCGGCTCTGGACGGTCGTCCTCGAGATCTCCGTGATGATGGCCCAGTTCCCGTCGAAGGCCATCGCCGAGCTCTCCTACGAGTTCCGCACGCTTGGCCTCGGCTACGCCAATATCGGCGGCCTCCTGATGGCGTCGGGCATCCCGTACGATTCCGACGAGGGCCGGTCGTACTGCGGCGCGCTCACCGCGATCATGACCGGCGTCGCCTATGCCACGTCCGCCGAGATGGCGGGCGAGCTCGGCACCTTCCCGGGCTATGCCGGAAACCGCGAGCACATGCTCCGGGTCATCCGCAACCACCGCCGCGCCGCCTATGGCGAGACCGACGGCTACGAGAACCTGGCGATCAAGCCGGTGCCGCTCGACGCCGAGAGCTGCCCGGACGCCGGCCTGATTCAGGCCGCCAGGCGCGCCTGGGACGAGGCGCTGCGCCTGGGCGAGATACACGGCTACCGGAACGCCCAGGCGAGCGTCGTCGCGCCGACCGGAACCATCGGTCTGGTCATGGACTGCGACACCACCGGGATCGAGCCGGACTTCGCGCTGGTCAAGTTCAAGAAGCTCGCCGGCGGCGGCTACTTCAAGATCATCAACCGGTTGGTGCCGGACGCGCTCAGGACCCTGGGCTATTCCGAAAACCAGATCGACGAGATCGTCAACTATGCCGTCGGCCACGGCACGCTCAAGAACGCGCCGGGCGTCGACCATCAGGCGCTCCGCGCCCGCGGATTCACCTCCGAGGCGCTGACCGCGCTCGAGGCGTCGCTCGGATCGGCCTTCGACGTCAAGTTCGCCTTCAACAAGTGGACGCTGGGCGAGGACTTCTGCCGGGGCGAGCTCAAGATTCCGGCGGACAAGCTGGACGGGCCGGGCTTCGATCTCCTGGTTTGGCTCGGCTTCAGCCGGCAGGAAATCGAGGCCGCGAACACCTACTGCTGCGGCGCCATGACGGTCGAGGGCGCGCCCTATCTCAAGACCGAGCATCTCGCCGTCTTCGATTGCGCCAATCCCTGCGGGCGCATCGGCACCCGGGCGCTCTCGGTCGAAAGCCACATCCGGATGATGGCGGCCTCCCAGCCGTTCATCTCCGGTGCCATCTCCAAGACCATCAACATGCCGAATCTGGCGACGGTCGAGGACTGCAAGAACGCCTACATGCTGTCGTGGCGGCTCGGCTTGAAGGCCAACGCGCTCTACCGCGACGGCTCCAAGCTCTCCCAGCCGCTGTCGGCCTCGCTGATCGACGATGTGGATGCGATCGACGAGATCGCCGATGCCGCGCCGGCCGAGCGGGCGCCGATGGTCGCCGAGAGGATCGTCGAACGGATCATCGAACGGGTCGCCTCCCGCCAACGCCTGCCGCAGCGCCGCAAGGGCTACACCCAGAAGGCCAGCGTCGGCGGCCACAAGGTCTATCTTCGGACCGGCGAGTACGATGATGGCAAGGTCGGCGAGATCTTCATCGACATGCACAAGGAAGGGGCGGCGCTCCGCTCCTGGGTCAACAACTTCGCCATCGCCATCTCGATCGGGCTCCAATACGGCGTGCCGCTGGAGGAGTTCGTCGAGGCCTTCACCTTCACCCGCTTCGAGCCGTCCGGCCCGGTCGAGGGCAACGAGGCGATCAAGATGTCGACCTCGATCCTCGACTACATCTTCCGCGAGCTCGCCATCAGCTACCTCGACCGCACCGATCTGGCGCATGTGCAGCCCGACGATCTTCTGCCGGGCGCCATCGGGTCGGGCGGGCAGGAGAGCGCGCTGCCGAGGGCCGAGCCCAAGATCCCGGTCGAGAAGGTGAGCCGGGGCTTCGTTCGCACCAACCTCGTCGTCTTCCGCGGCGGTGCCGCCTCCGGCGGCGACAATCGCTCGCAGGTGATCCACACCCATGGTGCGACCGCTCAGGGCAACGGTGCCGGCCTCGCCGTCCATAGCTTCGCCCAGGGCGCGACCGCGCTCGCGGTCGAGCCCGAGGTGATGGCGGCGGTCGACGCCAAGTTCGCCCGCCGCCGCGAGGCGAAGCTCAAAGGCTACGAGGGTGATTCCTGCGGCGAGTGCGGCAACTTCACGCTGGTGCGCAATGGCACCTGCCTGAAATGCGACAGCTGCGGGTCGACCACCGGCTGCAGCTGACGCGGCGGCGGCGGGGCTAGCCGGCGCGCTCCAGGTGAAGGTGGCAACAGCCGGCCTTGCCCTCGGTCCAGGTGTCGGCCGAGAACGCGATGCCGCGGCCGCCGAAGACGCCGTTGTCGAAATGGCCGGCAATCCTGCAGATCGTCGCCATGTCGGCGGGCGGCAGCTTCGCCTCCTCCCAGGCCTCCTTGAGCGGGCAGGCTTTCACCTGGATATGAACGCCGCCCTTGTCGTCGCGGCGGACATCGGTCGGGAAGAGCCGGCCTTCGGCCGGTGAAACCGCGAGGAAGCGCTCGGCGATCGCCCGGGGATCGGCGGCGACGCCGCGGAAGAGAGCGTCGCCCGCCTCTCGGCCCCGCCGTTCGATGGCGTGGGCCAGCAGCTTCCCGGCCTTCTCCGCGCCCAGCTCCGTGCGGAGCTCGGCGTAGATCGCCCAGTAGATCAGCGCGCGGTTCTTGAAGGCGTCCTTGAGCTCGCGCTCGAGTTGCCCGGCGCTTCCCTCCGTCACCGGATGTCGCCCTCGTCCTTCAGGAGCTTGAGGGTCGCGCGGAAGGCCTCGGCGGTGCGCTCGAGGTCGGCATCGACATGGACCGCCGACATGACGCCGCCCGGGCTGCCGTTCAGGTCGACGCCGTTGACGAACATGCCGAGCCGGATCTTGTGGTTGATGTTGGCGCTCCACGCGCCCTTCAGCTCCTCGGGATCGGTCGTGAGCGCATCGAAACTCTTGGGATCGATGGCGCGCCGCTTCGGGTTGGTGAAGATGTGGAAGCCGGCGAAAGTGCCGAAGGCAGCCCAGGGCACACCTTCGGAGGCGATCACCTCGTTCAGGAGCCCGCGGAGCCGCTGGGCCGACGCGTTGGCGCGCTTGCAGGCATCCGTCGTCTTGATGATCTTGAGCGCGGCGATGCCGGCAGCGGCCGAGATCGGGTTGGCGTTATAGGTGCCGGGATGCTGGATCTTCTCGACGCCCCTGGCCTTGGTCTGGGCGAAGTCCAGCAGCTCGAGGATGTCCTTGCGGCCGACGATGGCGCCGCCAGGGAGCCCGCCGGCCAGGATCTTGGCGAGCGAGGTCATGTCGGGCGTGACGCCGAACTCGGCCTGGGCGCCGCCGGGGGAGACGCGGAAGCCCGTCACCACCTCGTCGAAGATCAGGATGATCCCCCTCTCCTTGGTGATCTTGCGAAGGAAGGTGAGGAAGGAGGGCTTCACCGGCACGCGCCCGAAGCTGGCGCCGGTCGGCTCCAGGATCACCGCGGCGATATCCTGGTTCGCCTCGATCGCCGAGCGGGTGCCCGCCTCGTCGTTGGCGGTCGCCAGGACCACCTGATCGGCGACGCCCTTGACCACGCCGGTCGTCGGCGAGCCGTCGAAGTGGTTGGCCATGCCCGAGGTCATGTGGTCGTGCCAGCCATGAAAATGCATCTTGAAGCGCAGGACCTTCGACCGCCCGGTGAAGGCGCGCGCCAGGCGGACGCCCATCAGCGTCGCCTCGGTGCCCGAGGAGGTGAAGCGGACGCGCTCGGCCGACGGCACCATCTCGCGTATCAGCTCGGCCCAGCGCACCTCGAGCGGGTGGCTGGCGCCGTAGTGGCTGCCCTTGGCGACCTGCTCCTGGACCGCGGCCGTCACCTCCGGGTGGTTGTGGCCGAGGAGGAGGGCGCCGTGGCCGCCGAAATAGTCGACGTAGTCGTTGCCGTCGACGTCCCATTTATGCGCGCCCTGGGCGCGATCGACATAGAGCGCATAGGGCTCGAGATAGCGGGAATCGTGGGTGAGGCCGGACGGGAAGAGGTCGGCGGCTTCCTTCGCCAGCTTGGCCGAGCCCGGGGTCTTCTCGCGGTAGCGCGAGACGATCAGGGAATTGCTGAGCCACTGCGCCGGGGACTGGTCGGGCATCGCCCTCTCCGTAGGTTTGTGTCGGATCGGAAATATTGCAAGGTCTGGGCGGAGGCTAGTGCCTCGCGGGAGGCAAGGCAACCTTGGCGCTACACCCGTAAAAGCGTGAGAAAATCCGCGTGGCGCCGGCGATCCGACCAGCGGCTGCCGGGCGCCAGCGTCGAAATGCGCCTCGCCGCCGCCGTCGTTCATCCCTATATGTACTCTTCAGCACAAGGGGTACGCATGTCCCAGATCGTTGACGGTTTTGAGCTCAAATTCGTTAGCCGCGTCCGCAAGGCCGAGCGGCGTCAGAACGGCCGATTGATCGATACCATTCCGGTCACCTGGGCGAAGACCTGGCGGCAGGCGCCGCCGGTCAGGCCCACGGCAGCCCCCAAAGGGTCCAAGGTCGTTGCCGCGCCGAAAGAGATCTTCCTCGAAGTCTGGTACCACGACGCGGCCGAGATGGAGGCCCGCAAGGCCGATTCCGCGCCCTTCGTCGTGGCGCTCGCCTCGACGCAGAGCGCCGAGGGAAAGCCCGACAAGTTCTCGGAATTCCGCGGCGTCTTCGAGGTGACCGCGACCGGCGAGGTTCTCAGCCCGAACAGCCTGGAATCCAAGGTCATCCGTCGGGCGAAGCCCGCCGCCGAGGCGTGAGCGGCAAGAGGCCGTCGCCGGCTCCGACAGCCGCCCGACGGACGGATGCCGTGAGGTGAAAGCCGCCGCGGCGATCGGCGCGGCGCCAACAAGGTGTGGAGAAAGATGGGCGGGTTCAAGGAAAAGACCTTCGGCGAAAGACTGAAGGCGGCGGAAGATGCCAAGAAGAAGGCGCTGGCGAAGTTTCGATCTCAGCCGGGTCCGGACGATCCCGCGGTCATCGCGCGCCAGGCGGCCCGGCAAACGATCAGCGCCTCGCGCGAGGCCCGCACTGCCGAGCGCAGCGCGACCCGCGAGGCGCAGAAGGTGCGCGAGGCCGTCGAGCGGGCGGCCAGGGACGCTGAGCAGGCGGCCCGAGACGCCGAGGAGGCCGCCAGGAAGTCGGCCGACGAGGCCGCGGCCGAGATCCAGCGCAAGGCGGCGCGCGATGCGCGCTACGCCGCGCGCAAGGCCAGGAAGTGACGGGCGCCGCGCCGCCAGACGAGGTCACGCGCTACGATTGCCAGAGCTGCGGCGCCTGCTGTTCTTATTCGCGCGATTGGCCGCGTCTGACCTTGGAGGACGATGCCGCCATCGCGCGCATCTCCGCCGAGTTCCGCGACGACGATTCCGGACGGATGCGATGCGAGGGCGATCGCTGCGCGGCGCTCGTCGGTACGGTCGGCGTGTCGACGTCGTGTGCGATCTACGCGGTACGGCCCGAGGTCTGCCGGGCCTGCCTGCCCGGCGACGACGCCTGCAGGATCGCGCGCGAGCGCTTCGGCCTCGGCTGACTTAAGCGCTCCCGGAAAACCGGACAGGGAAACGCGAAGCGCCTATAATCGACCGGCGTTGCGCCGGCGTGAGCCGACGCCACGGCGAAGACGAGGCATGTCGACACCCGCTTCGCGCCTCGCGAGGCCCACCCGAGGAGAACGACGATGGCCAAAGGCCAGCAGCGCGGCAATCGCGAAGCCAAGAAGCCGAAGCAGAATAAGGTCAAGACCAAGGGCGCGGCGGCCGCGTCGCCGTTCGCGGCGCCTAAGGGCGCGCCGGCCGGCAAGAAGAAGTAGCGCCGGCGTCAGGGGCCTCTCAGCTCCCGCCTTTCAGCCACCCCGGCCGCTCATAGGCCGGGTCGGGATAGTCGTAGAAGCCCTTGCCGCTGACGAACCCGAGCTCGCCCCGTTCGACCATGGCGACCAGCATGGCGGGCGGGCGGTCGCTCTCGTCGCCGGAGGCGGCGAAGTATTGCTCTTCGATCTTGAGCACGGTCCTGAGCCCGACCTGGTCCATCAGGCCGAAGGGGCCGTAGGGCGTGCCGAAGGTCAGCATCCAGGCGCGGTCGATGTCCTCCGGGTCGCCGTAGCCCCGGTCGACCTGGTGCAGGACCTCCTTCTTGATCGCCCGCCACAGGCGGTTGAACGAATAGCCCATGTTCTCGCGGCGGGTCAGGATCGGCACCATGCCGATCGCCCCGGCCCAGGCGCGCGCGAAGGCGATGGCCTCCGGCGCGGTCTCCGGTCCACCCATGATCTCGACCAGGCCTTGGGCCCGGGGGTCGGTGAAGTTCATGTTGAAGAAACGCGCCGGCCGGCCCGACGCCTCGGCGAGCGGCGAGCACAAGAGCGACGAGGTGTTGGAGCCCATATAGGCGCCGCCCTCGAGGCGCCGGCCAACATCGGCGTGCAGGCGCAGCTTGAGATCGAGATCCTCCGGCACGTTCTCGAAGGCGAGCTGCGCCCCGGCGAGCGCTTCCTCGAGGGTCGCCGTCGCCGTGAGGCACCTTTCCAGCACGGCCCGTTCCTCGCCCTCGCTCCAGCTCCGGATGAGGGCCAGCGACTTGTCGAGCTGGGCCGCCGAGGTGTCGAAGGCCCGGGTCGGGATGCCGGCGCGCGCGCAGGCCCAGGCGACCTTGGCGCCCATGACGCCGCAGCCGATGATCGCGATCGGCCGGGCGGGGTCGAATGCGGGGAAGACCATGGCGGAACCGTCCTGCCGGTTGTCTCTGTCTCTTGACCGAGCCCGGCCCCTTTATCTCTTCAAGATCGAGCCCAGCACGCCGCGCACGATCTGCCGGCCGATGGCGGAGCCGATCGAGGAGCCGACCGAGCGCACCACGCTCTTGACCGCGGTCTCCGCCAGGGTCTGGCGCGGCCGACCGGCGGGGGCGGCGCGGGGCAGGCGCGCGGTCGGGATCCGCGTGCCCGGCGCCGGCGGCGCCGAGGGCGCGTCCCGCGGCGTGCCCCAGGGATTGGGAATGCCGATGGCGTCAGCGGCCTTGCCCCAGGGGTTGCCCGAAGGCGGCGGGGTGCCCGCCTTGGCGAGCTGCTCGAAGGCCGACTCGCGGTCGACCGTCTGGTCGTAGCGCCCGCCGATCGGGCTCATGGCGAGCGCCGCCCGCCGCTCCTCGGGCGTGATTGCGCCGAGCCGCGAGGCCGGCGGGCGGATCAGCGCGCGGACGACCGGGGTCGGCGTGCCGCGGGCGTCGAGGACCGAGACCAGCGCCTCGCCGATGGCGAGCTCGGAGATGACCTTCTCGGTGTCGAGGCCGGGGCTCGCCCGGAAGGTCTCCGCGACGGCGCGGACGGTCTTCTGGTCCTTCGGGGTGAAGGCGCGGAGCGCATGCTGGACCCGGTTGCCGAGCTGGCCCAGCACGCTCTCCGGCAGGTCGAGCGGACTTTGCGTCACGAAGAAGATGCCGACGCCTTTGGAGCGGATCAGGCGCACCACCTGCTCGACCTTCTCGATCAGCGCCGCCGGGGCGTCCTTGAACAGGAGATGCGCCTCGTCGAAGAAGAAGACGAGCTTCGGCTTCTCCAGGTCGCCCGCCTCCGGCAGCGCCTCGAACAGCTCCGACAAGAGCCAGAGGAGGAAGGTGGCGTAGAGCCGTGGGCGCTGGATCAGCTGGTCGGCGGCCAGCACGTTGATGGCGCCGCGCCCTTGGGAGTCGGTGATCAGGAGATCGTTGAGATCGAGCGCCGGCTCGCCGAAGAAGATGTTCGCCCCCTGCTCCTCGATCTGGAGAAGGGCGCGCTGGATGGTGCCGACCGACTGGGTGGAGACCTGGCCGTAGGTCACTCTCAGCGTCTCCGCCTGCTCGGCCACGTGCTGGAGGAGCGCGCGCAGATCCTTCAAGTCGAGGAGCAGCAGCCCTTCGTCGTCGGCGAGCTTGAAGGCGAGGGCCAGCACGCCCTCCTGCACCTCGTTCAAGCCGAGGAGGCGGGAGAGCAGCAGCGGCCCGAGCTCGGAGACGGTGGCGCGGAGCGGGTGGCCCTGGGCGGCCAGCAGGTCCCAGAAAAGTACGGGGAAGGCCAGCGGCTTGTAGCCGGCGGGGCCGGTCGCCTTCGCCCGTTCCATCAGCTTGGGATCGCCGCGGCCGGGCTGGGAGAGGCCGGCGAGGTCGCCCTTCACGTCGGCGACGAAGACCGGAACGCCGGCGGCCGACAGGCCCTCGGCCAGGCCCTGGAGGGTCGCGGTCTTGCCGGTGCCGGTGGCGCCTGCGATCAGCCCGTGGCGGTTGGCCATCGCCGGCAGCAGCACCACCGGCGTCTTCGCCCGCCCGATCAGAATGGCTTCGACCATCGACATCCCCCGCTTTCCCCCGCCGCCTCAAAGCGGATATCGTGCGCGCCCAACTGTTTCAAGAGGAGCATGGCGCATGTCAGGGCGCATCGAGGCGAGGCTGGAGGAACTGAAGATCGAGCTGCCGAAGGCGGCGGCACCGGCCGCCAACTACATCCCGTACACGATTTCGGGGCGCCTGTTGTTCGTCGCCGGGCAGATCCCCGTGCTGAACGGCCAGCTCAAGTATATAGGCACCGTCGGTCAGGACCTCTCGATCGAGGACGGCCAGGCCGCCGCCCGGCTCTGCGCGCTCAACCTGATCGCCCAGGCCAAGGCGGCCTGCGGCGGCAACCTCGACAAGGTCGGGCGCGTGCTGAAGCTCGTGGGCTTCGTGCAGTGCACGGCCGGCTTCAAGGACCACCCGAAGGTGATCAACGGCGCTTCCGACCTGATGGTGCAGGTGTTCGGCGATCTCGGCCGGCACGCGCGCGTCGCCGTCGGCGCCAACTCCCTTCCGCTCGGCGTCGCCGCCGAGATCGAAGGCACCTTCGAGCTGATATAGGCGCCATGGACGGCGACGGGCAGGTGGCGGTCCGCGTCGTCGAGCGCATCGGCGCCATCGCCGCCGCCGACTGGGACGCCTGCGCCGGTAGGGACAACCCGTTCCTTTCGCATGCGTTCCTCGCCGCGCTCGAGGAGTCCGGCAGCGTCGCCCCCGACACCGGCTGGCTGCCCCAGCACCTCGTCGCCGAGGACGAGAGCGGCAGGGTTCTCGGTGTCGTCCCCGCCTATCTGAAGAGCCATTCCCAGGGGGAATACGTCTTCGACCACGGCTGGGCCGATGCCTATATGAAGGCCGGCGGCCGCTACTACCCGAAGCTCCAGATCGCCGTGCCGTTCACGCCGGCGACCGGGCGGCGCTTCCTCCTGAGGCCGGGGGTCGATGCCGATCTCGCGCTTCGGCTGGCGCAGGCGTCGCTGACGCTGGCGGAGAAGCGCCGCGCCTCTTCGGTCCACGTCACCTTCCCGACCGAGGCCGAATGGTCCCAGCTCGGCGAGGCCGGCTGGCTCCGCCGCACCGGGCTGCAGTTCCACTGGACCAATGAGGGCTACCGGACCTTCGAGGATTTCCTCGAGGCGCTGTCGTCGCGCAAGCGCAAGGTGATCCGCAAGGAGCGTCGCGAAGTGGCGGAGAGCGGCATCGTCGTCCGCGCGCTCTCCGGCAGCGAGATCGAGGAACGGCACTGGCGGACCTTCCATCGCTACTACCTCGACACGGTCGATCGCAAATGGGCGCACGCCTATCTGAACGAGGCGTTCTTTCTCCGCCTCGGCGCGACCATGGCCGACCGGGTGGTGATGGTCGTCGGCGAAGCCGGAGGGAAGATGATCGCCGGCGCGCTGAACCTCCTGGGCGCGGACGCGCTCTACGGCCGCAATTGGGGTGCCGACGGCGCTTACAGATTCCTGCATTTCGAGGCTTGCTACTACCGGGCGATCGACGTCGCGATCGAGCGCGGCCTCATGCGCGTCGAGGCGGGGGCCCAGGGGCCCCATAAGATCCAGCGGGGATACCTCCCGACGACGACCTACAGCCTTCATCACATCTTCGATCCGCGGCTGGCGAAGCCGGTCGCCGACGTTCTGACGCGCGAGCGTGTCCAGGTCACCCGCGAGATCGAGCGCCTCAAGGAGCTGTCGCCGTTCCGCAAGGGCGAGTGACGCGACCGCCGCCGTCACGCCGGCCGCGGCGATCCGAAGACCGCGCCACCGAGGATCATGTCGATGGCCGTGCCGCCGGACGGCCCGCGGCATCGGCGGGTCACGACGATGTGCGCGGCTCCATTGTGAACACGGCGGCGCCGAGCACCGTGTCGACCGACGCTCCGTCGGCCGACAAGACCGGGAGCAGCAGCCGCTCGTAGCGGTAAGTCCGCTGGTCCCGGCCGGTGAATTCGCCCCGGTGGCAAAGCGGCCGGCGTTCGCGGACCACCTGCCGGTAGTGGCCGACGATGGTCTCCCGCATCGCCGGCGCGATGCTGATGTCGAGGTCGAGCCCGGTGTCGTCGGTGCCGACATTGCGGACGATGTGCCGGCCGATCAGGCGCCAGCGGAACCGCTGGCCGTCCTCGAGCACGTCGACGATGAAGAGGTACGGGAGCAGCGCCGGATTCATCGCCATGAGGTCGATATCGTCGTGCCCGGGCAGGCCGCCCGGCTTGATCGCCTGCCAATAGGTGAGCAGCTGGCCGAGCCGGCCGGAGGGCTCGATGTCCTCGAAGATCGGGGATGGCGGCAAGGGACCGGGCCTCCAGCTACAGCGTCTTGACCGCCGCCAGGACCACATCGACGTGGCCGCGCACCTCGACCTTGCGCCAGACGTGACGGCCGACGCCTTTTGCGTCGATGACGAAGGTCGCCCGCTCGATCCTCATGCATTTTCGCTTGTACATGCTCTTCTCGACCCAGGTGCCGAACGCCTCGCAGGCCTTGCCTTCGGTGTCGGCCAGAAGCGGGAACGGCAGGTCGTACTTGGCCGTGAACTTGGCATGGCTCGCAACCGAATCCTTGGAGACGCCGAGCGCCTCGGCGCCCGCCCTCTTGAAGCGCGGCAGCGCGTCACGGAAATCCTGGGCTTCTCTGGTGCAGCCGGAGGTGTCGTCGTTCGGATAGAAGTCGAGGACGACGGGCTTGCCCGTGAGTTCGGCGAGGGAAACCTCGCCGCTCCCCGAGGCCGGAAGCGTGAGGGCCGGCGTCTTGCCGCCGACATCGATGGTCATGCAATGGCTTCCTTTCGTAGCGTCTGGGCCGGCTCGTCGATGAGCCGACGATAGAGGTCTCGAACCCTGGACGCGGCGGCTTCGATCTTCGCCTCGAGATCGGCGAGGTTGCTGGCACCGCCTGCCTTTACGAGCGCCTGCTTGACGCCGGCCGAGGCGGTCGTCGGATCGAAGGTGCCGCCGGTGGTGAGCCTAAGGAAGCCCTGGAGCCGCCGCCACAGGCGCATCGCCTCGATCAGGTCGTCGGCCTCCTCTCGCGCGAGCGCCCCGGCACCGGCCAGGCGATCGAGCGCCTCCGTGGTGTTGACGCCGAGCACCTCGGGCGCGCGGGCGGCGTTGGCGAGCTGAAGGTACTGGGCGATGAACTCGATGTCGATCATGCCGCCCGGCCGGTGCTTCGCTTCCCAGAGCGAGCTCCCCGAATGCTCCTTGGCCATCCGCTGGCGCATGTCGGCGACGTCGGCCAGCAGCTTCCGGGGATCGCGGGGCACCGTCAGTATCCGCCGGACAGCTTCGGCGGCGGCCTCCATCAGCGACGTCGGACCCGCGATCGGCCGGGCCCGGGTCAGCGCCATGTGCTCCCAGGTCCAGGCCTCGGCCGTCTGATAGCGGACGAAGCCGTCGAGGTTGGAGGCGATCGGGCCCTTGTTGCCCGACGGCCGGAGCCGCATGTCGACCTCGTAAAGCGTGCCCTCGGCCGTCCTGACGGTGAGGCCGGCGATCAGGCGCTGGCTCCAGCGGCCGAACAGGAGCCCCGCCTGCAGCGGCTTCGGCCCGTCGGACTCGCGGTCGACCGGCGCGTCATAGACGAAGATCAGGTCGAGGTCGGAGCCGATGGTCATCTCGCGACCGCCGAGCTTGCCGAGCGCCAGAACGGCCATGCCGGCGTCGGGCACCCGGCCATGGGCCTCGGCGAGGAGGCGGCCGGTACGATCGGCGAGCCGGTCGACCACGGCCTCCGCGATGTCGGAGATCGCCGGTCCCAGGCGGTCGGCGTCGCTTTCGCCCGAGAGCATGCGAAGCCCAAGCGCGAACTTGCGGTCCTCGGCCCAGCGCCGGGTCAGGTCGAGGACCGCCTCGTAGCCGTCGGCGTCGTCGAGCGCGCTCTCGAGGTCGGCCTTGAGGGCGTCGACGCCCGGCGGCTCGGCCATGGCCGCCGGTGTCAGCACGGCTTCGAGCCGGGTCGGCCGGTTGCCGAGCGCCTCGGCGAGATGCGGTGCCGAGCCCATGACCTCCGAGAGGAGGGCGAGCAGGCGCGGGTTCTGGTGCAGGAGCGAGAACACCTGCACGCCGGCCGGCAACGCCTTGAGGAACGCATCGAAGCGGAGGAAGGCGCCGTCGGCGTCCGAGGTCTTCGCCAGCGCCTCCAGGAGGGCCGGCATCAGCTCGGTCAGGATCTGGCGCGCGCGTTCGCTGCGGGTCGCCCGGTAGCGCCCGTGATGCCAGCCGCGCACGCTGGCGCAGACCATGGAGGCGTCGCGATAACCCAGTTTGACCAGCGTCTCGATCGTGCCGGGATCGTCCTCGGTGCCGGTGAAGACCAGGTTCCCGGGGCCGGAAAGGCTGGGCGCCTCCTCGAACAGCCGGGCATAGCGGCGCTCGACCCGCTTCAGGACCTGGGTGATGGCGCTGCCGAACGTCCCGGCATCGGCATATCCGAGGAACGCGGCAAGGCGATCGAGGCCGGGTCCGTCTGCGGGCAGCGTCTGCGTCTGCTCGTCGGCGATCATCTGCAGGCGATGCTCGACCGTCCTCAAGGTGCGGTAGGCGTCCGCGAGGTCGTCGGCGACCTCGCGGGCGACGTGGCCGGAGGCGACCAGCGCCTCCATCGCCTCGACCGTCGGCCGGACGCGGAGCGTGGGGTCGCGTCCGCCCCAGATGAGCTGCTGGGTCTGGGCGAAGAACTCGATCTCGCGGATGCCGCCGCGGCCGAGCTTGAGATTGTGGCCGGCGACCGCGATGTCGGCGCCGCCTTTGGCGGCGTGGATCTGGCGCTTGATCGAATGGATGTCGCGGATGGCGGCGAAATCCAGGTGCTTGCGCCAGACGAAGGGTTTGAGGTGCTTGAGGAACCGCCGGCCGGCGGCGAGGTCGCCGGCGACCGGGCGACCCTTGATCATCGCCGCCCGTTCCCAGTTCTGCCCGAGGCTCTCATAGTAGACCTCGGCGGCGCCGACGGAAATCGCGACTGGCGTGGCGCCGGGGTCCGGCCTGAGGCGCAGGTCGGTGCGGAACACATAGCCATCGGCGGTGCGCTCCGAGAGGATCTTCACCATGTCTCGGACCAGCCGGACGAACCGCTGCTGCAGGTCGTCGACCTCGGCGAAGCCCGGCATGGTCTCGTCGTAGAAGACCATGAGGTCGATGTCGCTCGAGTAGTTGAGCTCGCGCGAGCCGAGCTTGCCCATCGCCAGCACGAAGAGCCCGGATCCCTCCGACGGCGGGTCGCTGTCGGGGAGCGGTACCTTGCCGGTCGCCCGAAGGCGCCCGAGCAGATGGTCGACCGTCGCTCGCAGCGCCGATTCGGCAAGGTCGCTCAGGCCCCGCGTCACCTTCTCGACCGGCCACATTCCGGCGATGTCGGCGAGCGCGATCGCCAGCGCCGCCTTCCGTCGGGCGCGGCGGAGCCCGATCATCAGCGCCGCCTGGTCCTCCTCGGCGCCGAGAGGCTGAATCCCGGCGAGCGCCTCGGCGAGGCCGGCATCGGGGCCTTGAGTCGCGAGATCGAGGGCGAAGGGAATCTCCGCCAGCAGGCATTCGGTGAGGAACGGGCTCGACCCGAAAACAGCCCTCAGCGGCGGACCCGCATCGCCATCCGTAAGCAAGGCCAGCGCCGCGTCCCGCCGGACCTGGTCGAGGTCAGCCGCGCGTTCCCGCCATCGCGCGGCGGCGATCTCGACCGCGGCGGGATCGGCCGGCCGCGGAGTTAGGTCGGAGGTGGCGAATCGGAGTAAGCTTGTCATTGAAGGAGGCGTTCCGCGCGGGCGAAGGTGCGGGAGCCCTCGGGTGACCGTCAAGTCGCGAGTGCTGTCCCGATGCCACGAGCCGTCGTCAAAGCCATCGAGATCGTGGGCGGACTCGCCGCGGGGCTGATGATCGCGGCTGCGCTGCTGGTCTGGCGGCTGAACCAGGGGCCGATCGCCCTCGACATGCTGACGCCCTATCTGGAACGGGCGCTCAGCCCTGACGCCAGGGGCATGCGGGCCCGAATCGGTGCCACGCGCTTGATCTGGGCCGGGTGGGAGCGGGCCGTCGACCTCCGCGCCAGCGACGTGCGTGCGATCGCTCCGGACGGCGGCGTGATCGCCTCCCTTCCGGACATTACGATCAGGCTCAGCCTGACCGACCTCGCCCGCGGCCGGGTCCGCCCGACCGAGATCGAGGTGGTGGGACCGCGCCTTCGCCTGACCCGCACCGAGGACGGCCGCATCGACCTCGGATTCGGCGACGGCGGCGACGAGGGCCGGGCGGGGGCGATGCTTGCCGGCCTGATCGAGGAACTCTCAGGGCCGCAGCGGTCGGCCGCCGCGTCGGACCTGCCCGACCGGGTGGTGATCACCGACGCCGACCTTGCGGTCAGCGACCTCGCCGAAGGCATCCTCTGGCGGGCGACCGATGTCGATCTCCGCTTCGAGCGGAGCCCGGAAGGCCTTCGGGTCCGCGTCCGGGGGAAGGCCGAAATCGGTGGCTACAAGACGCCGATCGACGGCGCCGGCCGCTATGTCGCGGCCACCGGCACGATTGAGACGCAGTTCCAGCTGAGCCGCTTCGAGCCGGCGGCGCTGGCCCAGCGCTTCCCCGACTTCAAGCGGATCAAGCTCGCCATCGACGGCAACCTGCAGGCGGTCTTCGATCGCGAGGGCCGCGTGCTTTCGGCCCGGATCGAGGCCGCGGCCGGGCCGGGTGCAATCGAGCTGCCGGCGTTCTACCGCGGAGATATGGAGGTCGCCGGCGTGCAGCTCCGCGCCCGTTTCGACCGTGGCGCCGACACCATCGACGTCGAACGGTTGATCGTCGACCTCGGAGGTCCGGTCGTGCGCGTCTCGGCCCGTCTCACGGGGCTCGAGGGGCGTGGCCTGATCGAAGCCGATGCGATGGTCGAGGGCATGGAGGCCGACCGCCTCGCGCATTTCTGGCCGCCCAGGCTCGCGGTCAATGCGCGGCACTGGGTCACCGAGAACATCAGCCGCGGCATGGTCCGCGAGGCGAGGCTCAAGCTGACCGGCGAGGTCAGGGATCTCAAGAATCTGTCGATCCGCTCGGTCGCCGGCGGCCTCGCCTACGACAACCTGGTCGTCCGCTATCTCAATCCGATGCCGCCGGTGCGCCAGGTTCGCGGCACCGCGACCTTCTCCGATTCCCGCTTCGACCTCGCGATCGCCGGCGGCACGCTCGATGGCCTCCGCGTCGGGCAGTCGACTGTGTCGATGACCGGGCTCGACAACGATCGTGAGCACGCGGAGATCGAGGTGGTGGTCGGCGGGCCGGTCAAGGACGCGCTCAAGCTCATCGACTCGAAGCCGCTCGGATACACCACCAAGATCGGGATCGGCCTTGAGGGCGTCGCCGGCGACGCCGCGATTCGTCTCCGCTTCTCCTTCCCGCTGATCGCCAACCTGAAGCTCGAGCAGGTGGCGCTCTCGGCCGCTGCGAACCTCCGGGGCGTAGCCGTGCCCAAAGTGATCCGCGAGTGGGATGTGAGCGAGGCCAAGGGCACGCTTGCTCTCGACGGACGCGGCATGACGGTCAAGGGCGACGGCCGGCTGCAGGGAGTGCCGGTCGTCTTCGAGTGGCGGGAGAACTTCGACGACGCGCCGAGCGTGCGCCGACGCTTCGAGGTCACCGGCCACGCCGACGACGCCGGGCGGAAGGCCCTCGACTTGCCGCTTCAGGAGAAGGCTTCAGGTCCGATCGGCGCCCACGTGATCGCCGAGCAGCGTCCGAACGGCACCAGCGACGTCGATGTCACCCTTGATCTCGGCCCGGCCAAGGTCCGCTTCGACGAGATCGCCTGGCGCAAGCCCGCCGGCAAGCCCGGACACGCGCGCTTTGTCCTCAAGCTCGATCGGGCGACCGTCTCCTCGCTCGACGATCTCCGGGCAACCGCCGACGACCTCGACCTTACCGGCCGCATCACCTTCGACAAGGACGCCAGCATCTCGGCGCTCGATCTGACCAGGCTCAGGGTCGGCGGCAGCGAGATCCGCGTCGGCGTCGGCCGGCGCCGGCAGGGCGGCTACACGGTCGGCATCTCCGGCGAACGTCTGGACGTGAGGCCGCTGTTCGCCGACGACGACGAGCCCAGGCCGAAGGCCAGGGGACCCGCGCTCGGGGTCGAGGTCCAGGTCGCCGAGCTCCGCGTCAGCGACAATCGCGCCTTCGCCGCCGTCAGGGCGTCGCTCGAATCGGACGGGCTGGCGTGGCGGCGGATCGGGGCCGAGGGCCGGGTCGGTGCCGAAGGCCGCTTCACCCTCGACATGTCGGCGGCCGACCGCCGCCACCGCTTCCATCTGACCTCCCTCGACGCGGGCACCATGCTGAAGGCGATGGGGTTCTACGACAACATGGTCGGCGGCCGGCTGATCCTCGAGGGCACCGTCGAGGTCGAGGGAAAGGGCCTGCCGTTCGATGGCGACCTCACCATTACCGACTTCACGGTGGTTGGAGCCCCGGTCTTGGCGCGGCTTGCCTCGCTCGCCTCGTTCTCGGGCCTGTTCCAGACACTGTCGGGATCAGGCATCGGCTTCTCCCGCTTGAGCGCCAAGTTGACGCAGTCCGAGCGGCGGATCGAGATCAAGGAGGCGCTCGCGGCCGGCGGCTCGCTCGGCGTGACCGCCCGCGGCTGGGTCGAGCGCAAAACCGACGTGGCGGAAATCGAGGGGACGGCGGTTCCGGCGTACACGCTCAACCGGATCATCGGCGCCATCCCGTTGCTCGGCGCGATCATCACCGGCGGAGGAAACGAGGGGGTGGTCGCCGCCGACTTCCGCATCACCGGGCCGCTCGACAATCCGGAGGTCAGCGTCAACCCGCTCTCGGTCCTGGCGCCGGGCATCCTTAGGCGGATCGTCCGCTTCGTCGGCGGCCTCGAGGGCGACGACGATCGCTCGGACCCGTCGAAGCCCGAGGCCGGCCGCTGAAGGCGGCATTCCGGTCCTAAACAAGCCTTGAATGGACGCTCTGGTTCGGCCACGCTATCCAGTGATTGGCCGGCAACGACCGGCCTCTGTGCGTTTCTTCGGGAAGTTCCAACCATAAGCATTGGAGGCTTCGATGCGTCGCCTGCTCGCCCCGAGCTTGATCCTCGCCGCCACCCTCGCCGCCACCCCGCCCGCGGGGGCCGCCACGCCCAATGACACCCTGGTGATGGCCTGGAACCTGGACGCGCTGATCACCCTCGATCCGGCGCAGATCGCCGAGGTCAACGGCAACGACATCATGCGCAACGTCTGCGACCGGCTGGTCGCCTTCGACATGAAGGACTCCTCGAAGCTCGTGCCGGAGCTGGCCGAAAGCTGGTCGGTATCGGCTGACGGGCTGACGCTGACCTTCAAGCTGCGCAAGGACATCAAGTTTCCTTCAGGCAAGGCCGCGACCGCTCATGATGCGGTTTGGTCGCTGAAGCGCGCCATCCACCTGAACTTCGGCAACGCCGCGAACCTCACCGAATGGGGCTTCAGCGCGGCCAAGGCCGACGAGCAGTTCAAGGCGGTCGACGACCACACCATCGAGATCAAGCTCGACAAGCCCTATCCCCCCGGCCTGATCCTCTCGGCCGCGTTCACCGCCAACGTGGCCTCGGTCCTCAACAAGGAGACCGGCGAGAAGAACGCCAAGACGACCGACGGCAAGAGCGACTACGGCAACGCCTGGTTCAAGACCCAGTCCGACTGCGTCGGCCCCTACCGGGTCCGGACGTGGAACGCCAACGACGTCGTCATCATCGAGCAGACCGACAACTATTGGGGGAAGAAGCCCGGCCTGCGGCGCGTCCTCATCCGGCACATCCCGGAATCGGGCTCCCAGCGCCTCGCGCTCGAGAAGGCCGACATCGACGTGGCCCGTCTGCTCAATTCGGACGACCTCAAGGGGCTCGCCAGCAACAAGGACGTGCATATCGAGCAGACGCTGATGCACGGCTTCACCTATCTCGCCTTCAACGCCTCCGATCCGATCCTCTCGAATCCCAAGGTGCGGCTCGCCTTCCGCTATCTGATCGACTACGAGGGCCTGGGCAAGACCATCATGGCCTATCGCGGCGCGCCTCGCGGCAGCCTCGTGCCGATCGGGGCCTTCGGCGCACTGGACGAGAAGGCCGGCCTGCCGTTCAAGCTCGACCTCGACGCGGCGAAGAAGGCCATGGTCGAGGGAGGCTATCCGAACGGCTTTCAGAAGAAGCTGATCCTGTCCGCCAACACGCCTAATCCCGACCTCGCCCAGCACGTCCAGGCCAACGCCGCCAAGATCGGCATCAAGCTCGACCTCGAGCAGATGGCGGACGCCAACCTGTTCACCAAGATGCGCGGCCGCGAGTTCGAGGTCGGCCTGATCGGCTGGGGCGCCGGCTACCCCGACGCGCATAGCATGGTGTCGCGCCACGCCCAGAACCCGGACAACCGGCCGGAGGCGAAGCTCGCCCAATACCCGACCTGGCGCTCGGCCTGGGCCGATCCGAAGGTCAACGAGATGGCCGCGCAAGCCATGATGGAGCGCGACAGCGCCAAACGCATCGCCATGTATCATGAGCTGCAGAAGCACATGCTGGAGAACGGGCCGATGGCCTATATGTTCCAGACGATCCGGCCGATCGCCATCCGCAAGGAGGTGAAGGACTTCGCGATCGCGCCGTTCAAGGTCGCCTACGAGACGGCGCGGAAGTAGCCCGGAGACACGTTTTCATGGCCGTGACCGACGTCAGCCGGAAGGCGTTGGCGCAGTCGAAGCTGCCGCCGTGGGCCTGGGACGCTTGGCGTATCGGATCCTCGGCGGTGGTGACCCTGCTCGGGCTGCTCGCGCTCACCTTCTTCATGGGGCGGATGCTGCCGATCGACCCGGTGATCGCCATCGTCGGCGAGCAGGCTGACGCCTCGACCTACGACATGGTCTACAAGCAGCTCGGCCTCGACAAGCCGCTCTACGTGCAGTTCGGCTACTTCATGCGCGACATGATGTCGGGCAATTTCGGCAACGCTCTGTTCACCGGCAACAAAGTCTCCGACGACCTGATGCGGGTGTTCCCGGCGACCATCGAGCTGGCGACCATCGCGATCACCATCGGCGTCTCCTTCGGCGTGCCCATCGGCGTGCTTGCCGCCGTCTACCGCGGCAGCCCGATCGACCATTTCGCCAGGATTCTGGGGCTCCTGGGGTACTCGGTTCCGACCTTCTGGAGCGGCCTGATGGGCCTGGTGCTGTTCTACGCCGTGCTCGGCTGGGTCAGCGGCCCGGGCCGCCTCGACGTCTTCTACATCGATGTCGTCGATCGCGTCACCGGCCTGATGCTGATCGACGCCGCCATCGCCGGCGAGTGGGAGGTGTGGCGGAATGTCTTCTCCCACATTATCCTGCCGGCCAGCATCCTCAGCTTCAACGCGATGGCCTTCATCAGCCGGCTCACCCGCAGCTTCATGCTGGCCCAGCTTTCCCAGGAATACATCCTGGCGGCGCGCGTGAAGGGTCTTTCCAAATGGGAGGTGATCCGTAAGCACGCCTTCCGCAATATCGCAGTCCAGCTCGTCACGGTGATCTCGCTCGCCTACGTCATCCTGCTGGAGGGCGCGGTGGTGACCGAGACGGTGTTCGCCTGGCCCGGCTTCGGGCGCTACCTGGTCTCGGGCCTGCTCGCCGGCGACATGAACGCCGTGCTCGCCTGCGTCCTGATCGTCGGCACGCTCTTCATCACCATCAACCTCTTCTGCGACCTCCTCTACCGGATCCTGGACCCCCGCACCCGATGACCGCCGCCATCGAAACCGAAAGGAGCGGCCTTGTCGGCTATCTCACCGCTGAGGTCAGCCGCTCCCCCACGCAAGCGAGCCTGCAGCGGCTCTATTTCGGCTGCCGGCGCTTCGCCCAGAACCCGCTCGCCATGGTCGGCTTCTTCGTCCTGGTGGCGCTGATTTTGATCGCGGTCTTCGCGCCGTGGATCGCGCCGTTCCCGATGAACGAGCAGAATTTGCAGACGCGCCTGCTGTGGCCGTCCGCGGATCATCTGTTCGGCACCGACGAGCTCGGCCGCGACATCTTCAGCCGCGTCGTCTACGGCTCCCGCATTACCCTGCAGATCACCTGTCTGGTCGCGGTCATCGCCGCGCCGATCGGTCTCTTGGTCGGCACGGTCTCCGGCTATTTCGGTGGCTGGACCGACACGATCATGATGCGGCTCACCGACGTCTTCCTATCGTTCCCGCCGCTGATCCTGGCGCTGGGATTCGTCGCTGCGCTCGGCCCGGGCATCCGGAACGCGGTCATCGCCATCGCCCTGACGGTCTGGCCGCCGATCGCCCGCCTCGCCCGCGCCGAGACGCTGACCGTCAGGTCGTCGGACTATATCGCGGCCATCCGCGCCCAGGGTGCGCCGGCATGGCGCGTCGTCGTCAAGCACGTCATGCCGATGTGCCTTTCCTCGGTGATCATCCGCATCACCCTCAACATGGCCGGCATCATCCTGACCGCGGCGGCGCTGGGTTTCCTCGGCCTCGGCGCACAGCCGCCGATGCCGGAATGGGGCGCCATGCTGTCGACCGGGCGTCAGTATCTCCTCGGAAGCTGGTTCCTTGCCGCGGCGCCCGGGCTCGCCATCGTGGTCGTCAGCCTCGGCTTCAACCTGTTCGGGGATGGGCTCCGCGACGTCCTGGATCCGCGCGACGAATGATCACGCCGCTTCTCGAGGTCGAGGGCCTCAGCGTCACCTTCAAGACCCCGCACCGCCTGGTCCGGGCGGTGCGCGACATCTCCTTCGCCGTCGGCAAGGAGAAGGTCGGGATCGTCGGCGAATCCGGCTCCGGCAAGTCGGTGACCGGGCGCGCCATCCTCAAGCTGACGCCGGGCAACGGCACGGTCAGCGCCCGGCGCATGCAGTTCGAGGAGATCGACCTCGCCAACGCGAGCGAGACGGAGATGCTGAACGTGCGCGGCAAGCGCATCGGCATGATCCTGCAGGATCCGAAGTTCTCGCTGGACCCGGTGATGCGGGCCGGCGACCAGATCGCCGAAGCCCTGCCCCCGGGCCTCACCAAGGCGGAGGCGCGCGAGCGCGTGCTCGAGGTGCTGGAGGCCGTGCAGATCCGCAATCCAAAGCGCGTCTACGACCTCTACCCGCACGAATGCTCCGGCGGCATGGGGCAGCGGGTGATGATCGCGATGATGCTGGTGCCGGAGCCGAAGCTGCTGATCGCCGACGAGCCGACCTCGGCCCTCGACGTCACCGTCCGCATGCAGGTGCTGGCGATCCTCGACGACCTGGTCGAGCGGCGCGGCCTCGGCCTGATGTTCATCAGCCACGACCTCAACCTGGTCGCCACGTTCTGCGACCGGGTCCTGATCATGTATGCGGGCCGCATCGTCGAGGAGTGCAAGGCCTCCGAGCTCCGCCAGGCCACCCACCCCTACACCCAGGGCCTGCTCGCTTCGCTACCGCGGATCGGCGACCGCCGCAAGCGCCTGGCGACTCTGGTCCGCGATCCCGCCTGGGCACTGTAGTCATGATCGAAGTCGAAGATCTCACCGTCCGCTTCGGCAAGGGCAAGGCCGCCGTGACCGCGGTCGACGGCGTCAGCTTCACCGTCCGCACCGGCGAGGCCTTCGGCCTGGTCGGCGAATCCGGCTGCGGCAAGACCACCATCCTCCGCGCCCTCGCGGGCTTGAACGAGGACTGGAGCGGCCTCGTCCGCATCGACGGCAAGCAGCTCATGCCGAAGCGAGAGCGCGCCTTCTACAAGCTGGTGCAGATCGTCTTCCAGGACCCCTACGGCTCGCTCCATCCTCGCTTCACCGTCAACGGCACGCTGATGGAGCCGATCAAGATCCACGACCTCGATCGCCCCGACGAGCGCATCGACCGGGTGCTGCGTCAGGTGGGCTTGGGGCCGGCCTTCCGCTTCCGCTATCCGCACCAGCTCTCCGGCGGCCAGCGCCAGCGGGTCGCCATCGCGCGCGCGCTCATCCTCGAGCCCAAGCTGATGCTGCTGGACGAGCCGACCTCCGCCCTCGACGTCTCGGTCCAGGCGGAGATCCTCAACCTCCTGACGGACATCCGCGACTCGACGGGCCTGACCTTCCTCCTGGTCAGCCACGATCTCTCGGTGGTCTCACACATGTGCGACCGGCTCGCGGTGATGAACCAGGGCCGGATCTACGAGGAGCTGACCGTCGAGGACCTGGTCCAGCGGCGCTATCGCGAGACCTATACCCGTCAGCTGTTCGAGGCGAGCCTCGGCTACGACAAGCGCCTCTCGACCGCCCAGGTGAAGGCCCTCGACGAGGCCGGTGCTTAAAGGCACCTGACGACATGGCCGCGCGCGCGCCTGCCGCCGGTCCGACGCCCGAGGGGGCGGCGATCTTCCGGCTGATGCTGGAGGTGCTGCAGACCTTCCACCGGCTCCGCGCCGCCGGGGCGGAGGAAGGCGCGGTGACATCCGGCGGCGGCGGGAGCTGGGGGTTGATGCGGAGCCTGGCCGAGGGCGGGCCGCAGACCGTGCCGGCGATCGCGCGCTCCCGCCCGGTCTCCCGCCAACACATCCAGAAGCTCGCCGACGAGCTGGCGGCCGACGGGCTGGTCGAATTCGTCGATAACCCGGCGCACAGACGCTCCAAGCTCCTGAAGCTCACGCCCGCCGGCCGCACCCGCTACAAGACCCTCTCCACCCGCATCCTGGAGATCGCCGACGAGCTCGGCCGCGGTTTCGATGCGGCGGAGGTGGGGGCGGCGGCCGACGTGGTCGCGCGGCTGCGTGCCAAGCTTACGAAGGAGGGTTGACCGCGCTCGCGTGATTTTCATATTGACAACTAAGTTGTCATATTGCATTCTCCTCCCAACCACGGAGGTGCTCCCATGTTTTGGACACGCAGAATGAAGCTCGCCCTTGCCGCCGCCGCCCTTGTCGGCGTGTTGCCCACCCTCGCCGTCGGGTCGTCCTGGCATGGCGGCTGGGGCCATGGCTGGGGTCACGGGCGCCACGCCGACTGGTGCGCCGGCAGCGGCGAGTCACGGCTCGGGGAAGCCATGACCCTGATCGAGATGCAACTCGCCCTCAGACCGGATCAGCAGGACGCCTGGGCGCGGCTGGCCGAGGCGGTCGAGCGGTCCGGGCGCGATCTCAAGGCGGCATGCAGCGCCGCCGGCGGCAACGCGCCGGCCGAGTTGGCCCGCCTGCAAGCCGGCATCGAGGCGGGCTTGAAGGCCGTTCGCGCCCTTAGACCGCCTCTGGATGCTCTCTACGTTGCGCTCGAGCCGGACCAGCGGGCTCGCCTCGACGGGTTGATGCGCGGGCGTCTATGAGCGGCGCTGCCGAGACGGCCGGAGTCATTGCGCCCCCGCCGGTCCTCTACCTCGGGAGCCTGATCGCCGGCGTCATCCTCGATCTGCTCTTCCCGGCGCCGCTCCCCGACCATGCGCTGCGTCTGCCGGCGGCGGCCGTTGTGCTCGTCGCCGGCCTGGCGCTGGTCGCCGTCTGCTTCCGCCGCTTCAAGGCGGCCGACACCAACGTGCCGACCTGGATGCCGACCACGGCGCTGGTGACCGGCGGTCCGTACCGGATCTCGCGGAACCCGATCTACCTGGCGCTCACCCTCGCCTATCTCGGGCTCGCGCTCTTCTGGGGCAGCCTGTGGCCGCTGGTCCTGCTGGCGCCGCTGCTGCTCGTCATGCGCTACGGCGTGATCGGCCGCGAGGAGCGCTACCTCGAAGCCAGGTTCGGCGACGCCTACCGTGCCTACCGATCCTCGGTCAGGCGCTGGCTCTGAGCCCGGCGGTGCGCCGCGTGCTCGCGATGGGCGATGTAGAGGGTCGAGCCGAAGATCACCGCCGCCCCCAGCCACACCCACTTGTCCGGGACCTCGCCGAGCAGGACGTAGGCGAGGATGGCGACGAAGGGGAGGCGGGTGAACTCGAGCGGCAGGATCGCCGAGGCGTCGGCGAGCGCGAAGGCGCGGGTGAAGCAGAGCCAGCCTGCGGTAGAAAGGGCGCCGAGCGCCGCCAGCGCGACGAAGTTCGGGAATGACGGCGTCGTCCATACGGAGATCGCCAGCGGCAGCGTCGCCACCATGACGAACAGGCTCTGGTAGAAGACGACGGTCGTCGTCCGTTCGGTCGCCGACATCATCTTGACCAGCACGGTCACGCCGGCGAAGGACATGGTCGAGAACAGCACCAGCCCGGCGCCGAGACTGAAGGGAACGGCACCGGGACGCAGCACGATCAAGACGCCGATGAAGCCGACGACGATCGCGATCCAGCGCCGCGCGCGGACGGTCTCGCCGAGGAACAGCGCGGCCCCGATGGTGCCGAACAGCGGCGAGGCAAAGGTGAGCGCCGCCGACTCGTTCAGGGGCACCATCGTGACGCCGGTGAAGAAGGCGAGCATCGCCGCGAAGTGGCAGAACCCGGAAAGGGTCAGCGGCCTGACGGCCCCGGTCCGTGGCCAGGCACGCTTCTGCCACAGCACCACCAGCGCCACCGTGGCGAAGCCGAAGGCGCAGCGGAAGAAGGCGATCTCGAAGGGGTGGATGCCGATGTCGCCGAGCGTCCGGATCAGCGTGTTTCCCACCGCCGTCGTCGCGGATGACAGCGTCATCAGGAGGACGGCGAGGACCAGGGGGTTGATCGCCTTCATGCCGGATCCCCGGCCTTGAGGGCGCGCCGGGCAGCTTCGCGGGCGACGGCCGCCTCGCGGTGCGCGATGTAGAGGGTCGAGCCGAAGATCACCGCGGCCCCCAGCCACACCCATTCGTCCGGCGTCTCGCCGAACAGGAGATAGGCGAAGACGGCGATGAAAGGCAGGCGGGCGAACTCGTAGGGCATGAGGGCGCTCGCATCCGCGAGCGCGCAGGCGCGGAGGAAGGCGATCCAGCCGAGCGTGCCGAGGATGCCGTTCGCGGCCATCACCAGCATCTGATAGGCGTCGGGCGTCACCCACACGAAGGCCGCCGGCGGTATCGAGAAGAGCGAGGAGAACGCCGACTGGTAGAGGATGAGCGTGGTCGCCCGCTCGCCGCCGGCGAAGTGCTTGAACAGGAGGGTGATCGCCGCCCCGAGCATGGTCGACACCAGCACCATGGCGGCGCCGAGCTCGACCGGAACGACACCCGGCCTCAGGATGATGAGGACGCCGACGAAGCCGGCGGCGACCGCGCTCCAGCGCCGCGCGCGCACGGTCTCGCCGAGGAAGAGAGCGGCCCCGATGGTGGCGAACAGCGGCATGGCGAATCCCAGCGCTGCCGACTCATTCAGCGGCAGCACGGCGACGCCGTAGTATCCGGTCAGCATCGACAGCACATGAACGACGCAACTGAGGCCGATCAGACCGGCGAAGCGGCTCCGCGGGATCCCGTGCTCGACCCAGAGAACGATGGCGGCGACCGAGAGGAGACCGAAGACGTTTCGGAACAGCACGATCTCGAAGGAGGGGACGCCGTCGTCGGCGGCGAGCCGGATCGTGCAGTTCTGCATGGCGGTGATGGCGACCGCGAGGAGTGCGAAGAAGGTGGCGCGGAGGGGCGCGCTCATCGGTCCCGGCTCGCGCGGGCTGCGGTCCTTCTATGGGCGATCGCCTCGCGATGGGCGATGTAGAGGTTCGAGCCGAAGATCACCGCCGCGCCGAGCCACACCCACTCGTCCGGTGTCTCGCCGAACATCAGATAGGCGAAGAACGCGACCGAGGGGAGCTTCACGAACTCGATCGGCTGGATGGCGCTGGCGTCGACCAGCCGGCAGGCGCGGAGGAAGGCGAGCCAGCCGAGGGTGCCGATCAGCCCGATCGAAGCGAGCGCGAGGAACTGCCACCTATCCGGCGTCACCCAGACCCAGGCTGCGCCCGGCACCGAAAACACTGAGGCGATCATGCATTGGTAGAAGATGAGCGTCAGCGGCCGTTCGTGGCCGGCGAAGTTCTTGAACATCAGCGTGACCGCGGCGCCCAGCATGCACGACAGCAGGATCATTCCCGCGCCGAAGCTGACTGGCACCACGCCCGGCCGAAGGATGATCAGGACGCCGACGAAGCCGGCGGCGACCGCGCTCCAGCGGCGCGCCCGGACGGTCTCGCCGAGGAAGAGGGCGGCGCCGATGGTGACGAAGAGCGGGGCGGCGAAGCTGAGCGCCGCCGATTCGTTGAGCGGCAGCAGGGTCAGGCCGTGGATGAAGGTCAGCATCGAGGCGACGTGCAGGATGCAGGAGAAGAAGATCGCCCAGAACCAGCGGGTCCGCGGCACCCCGCGCTCGGCCCACAGCATGATCGCGGCGACCGAGACCAGGCCGAAGACGTTGCGGAAGAGGGTGATCTGGAAGGCGTGGATGCCCTGGTCGGCGATCAGCCGCATCAGGCTGTTCTGCAGTCCCGAAACGGAGACCGCAGCCAGCATCAGGAGGGTGGCGCGGACGGGGGCGGAAACGGTGGGCATCGGGGCGGGGCCGGCCCACTTTGACACCGACTCCTCGGAAGCGCGAGCGGCGTGTTATCGTCATTCCATGCTCCGCCGCGCGGCCCTCGCCCTGGCGCTCCTGATCCCGGGATTCCTCCCGGGGGCGCTGCGGGCGGCGGAACGGGTCGACCTGGCGTTGGTCCTCGCGGTCGACTCCTCCGGCAGCGTCAACCAGCAGCGATTCGAGCAGCAGCGGAACGGCTATGCCGACGCGCTGGTCTCGCCGGTGGTGCTGACGGCGATCCGGAGCGGCGACAACCGCAAGATCGCGGTCACCTATTTCGAGTGGAGCGACGGCCGCCGCATGGCCCGCATCCTGCCCTGGACATTGATCGACGGTGAAGCAACCGCCAAGGCGGCGGCGAAGATCATCCGCGACCACCGCCGCCAGCTGGTCGGCGACACCTGCATCGCCTGCGCCATCGACGAGGCGATGAAGCAGTTCGAGCAGCTGCCCTTCCTCACCGACCGCAAGGTGCTGGACGTCTCGGGCGACGGCGAGAGCAACGTCGGGGAATCGATCGACACGGCGCGCGAGCGCGCGCTGGCGGCCGACATCACCATCAACGGGCTTCCGATCCAGACCTATTACGAGCCCGGCCTGGTGCGCTACTACGAGGAGCGCGTCATCGGCGGCCCTGGCGCCTTCCTCATCGTCGCCAGGGGATTCGACGACTTTGCCCGGGCGATCGCCGCAAAGCTGGCCCGCGAGATCGCCGCGCTGCCTTAGAGTTCGTTCCGCTCGCGCGGAATCGGGCGAGCTTCCCCGCACCGCATCGCCCGATGCACGCCCTCACCCCTCGAAGCGGCGAAGTCGACTTCGCCGGAGCTCAGAATGGGGCCAAGGTGCGAACCACCCCAACTTGAGGATATCTTGGGGGCGCGGCCTGCCGGGCCGCCAGGGGAACCATCGGGGTCCGGAATGCGCATCACCGCCGTCGACACGGTCCAGGTCGAGACCTGGCCGCATCTGATCTGGGTCCGCGTCCACACCGACGAGGGCCTGATCGGCTTGGGCGAGACCAGCTACCACACCGAGGCGGTGGCCGGGTACATCCACCAAGTCGCCGCCCCCTATCTCGTCGGCAAGGACCCGACGCGGATCGACCTGCACAGCCGGACCCTCCTGAAGAGCCTGATGGCGCTGGTGGGCTATCAGGGCTCGGGCGCCGAGGTCCGCTCGGTCGCCGCCGTCGACATCGCGCTCTGGGACATCCTCGGCCAGAAGGCGGGGATGCCGATCTACATGCTGCTCGGCGGTCTCTCGCGCGACTCCATCCGCGTCTACAACACCTGCAACGCCTATCGCCCGGGCTGGAAGCGGAAGCCCGGCGATCCCGGCGAGGGCTACTGGCGCCTGCTCCCGGCCGGCAAGCCCGAGGGCCCGTACGAGGATCTCGACGGCTTCATCAACCGCGCCGACGAGCTGGCCGAGAGCCTGCTCGCCGAAGGCATCCAGGCAATGAAGATCTATCCCTTCAACGCCGCTGCGGAGGCCTCGGGTGGACTGCATCTGTCGTCGGCGGATCTGAAGACGGCGCTGGAGCCGTTCCGGAAGGCGCGCGCCAAGGTCGGCGACAAGATCGACATCATGGTCGACTTCCATTCCCTCTGGAACCTGCCGCAGGCCAAGCGCATCGCCCGCGCGCTCGAGGACTACGAGCCCTATTGGCTGGAAGACCCGGTCAAGATGGACAATGTCGACGTGCTCGCCGACTACACGGCGGCGACGCGGCTGACGGTCTGCGGCAGCGAGACGCTCGGCACCCGCGCCGAGTTCCGCGAGGTGATCGACCGCCGCGCCGTCGGCATCGTCATGTTCGATGTTTCCTGGGTCGGCGGAATTTCCGAGGCGCGCAAGATCGCGGCGATGGCCGAGAACCAGCACCTGCCGGTGGCGCCCCACGACGCGACCGGGCCGGTGACGCTGATCTCCGGCAATCATGTGGTGATGAACGCGCCGAACGGGCTGATCCAGGAGCTGGTGCGCTCCTACTACTCGACCTGGTATCGCGACATCGTCACCGACCTGCCCAAGCTCGAGAACGGGATCATGCGGCCGCTGACCGGCCCCGGCCTGGGGACGCGGCTGCAGCCGGATCTGCTCAAGCGCAAGGACGCGCGGATCAGGACGACGAAGGCTTGAGCCCGGCTTCCAGGCGGCGGCGGTAGCGGGCGAGGTCCGGCGTCTTCGCGTTGGCGACCTTCGCGAGGTCGTCCCACTTGCGAAGGCGTAGCGCATCCTCGGCGCCGGGCATCGCGAGGAATCGCGACGCCTCGTCCGGCGTGAAGGCGCCGCCCTGGACCTTGAGAGAGCGGACGGACTCCTCCGACAGAGCCGCGAAGTAGCCGGGCTCGGTCGTGACCAGGCAGCGCTTGGCGGCGACGTGCCGGCGGATCGGCTCGACCACCGCCGGGGCGAACCAGCGCGCGAGATACCCGGCGGCGATGTCCTCGTGCTGGCGGTCGACGCCGGCTTCCGCGGCGCCGTCGGCGTGGCGGTCGACCAGATGGCCGACGTCGTGGAGGAGGGCGGCGGCGATGAGCGTATCGCCGGCGCCCTCGGCTTCGGCCAGCGCCGCCGATTGCAGCGCGTGCGCGAGCTGGCTCACCGGCTCGCCGCCGTATTGTGCCCGACCCTTGTCGGCGTAGAGTGCCAGAAGATCGTCGACGATGGACATATGCGGTCTCTATGCCACTCATGCTTCGACAGGCTCAGCATGAGGGCTTGGGAGAAAGGACCTCATCCTGAGCTTGTCGAAGGATGAGGCCTCTTGTTCTACTCCTGCGCCATGAACTTCTTGTAGTCGTCGATCACGTCGGCGACCGAGGCCTCGGTCAACTTCTTGCCATGCTCGGGCGACGCCAGCGACGGGTCGGAGCCGATGCGGCCGTCGGGGAAGGTGCGGCGATAGTCCTCGGCGTCGTAGAAGCCGCGCTTGGCCTTTCCCGTCCACTCCATCTGCGCCTTCTTGATGAATTCCGGATAGGCGTATTGGGTGACCGAGACCTCCGAGGCGGTCGCGTGGCTGCCGTCCTTCTCGCCGAAGAGATCGCTCGCCAGCTTCTTGGTGCGCTCGCCCTCCCACCAGCCGCGCAAGAGGCAGCGGATCGGCGGTTGGTTGGAGCCGCGTTGGTAGCTGGATTCGGCATAGATTTCAGAGAAGGCGGCGGTTGTGGTGGCGATGTTGCCGCCATGACCGTTGAGAAAATAGAAGCGCTCGAAGCCGTGGCGGCGGAGCGAGCCGATATAGTCCTGGATCACCATCATCAGGGTCGAGGGCCTGAGCGCGATCGAGCCGGCGAAGGCGAGATGATGCTGGGCCATGCCGACGGAGATGGTGGGGCCGACCAGGATGTCCATCTGCTCGCCGACCTTCTTGCCGATGAACTCGGGGCAGATGGCGTCGGTGCCGATGAGGCCGTTCGGCCCGTGCTGCTCGGTCGAGCCGATCGGGATCAGGATGCCCGGCGACTTCTTCAGGTAGGCCTCGACCTCGGACCAGGTGCACATGTGCAGCAGCATGGGAGCGCCTCTTGTATCGGGATGCGTCACCTTACGGGGCGGTCGTTCCGAGGGGCAAGGGGGGTGTGCTAGCGTCCGGCCCATGACCCAGAACCAGAACCGCCGCATCCTGCTGGCATCGCGCCCGACCGGCTGGCCCGAGCCCGCCAACTTCCGACTGGTGACCGAGGCGATCCCAGCGCCCGGAGCGAAGGAGGTTCTCGTCCGCGCGCTCTGGCTTTCGGTCGATCCGTACATGCGCGGGCGGATGAGCGCGGCCAAGTCCTACACCAAGCCGGTCGAGGTCGGCGAAGTGATGACCGGCGGCGTCGTCGGCCAGGTCGTCACGTCGCTCCATCCGGCCTTCAGGCCGGGCGAGATCGTCGAGGGCTCGCTCGGCTGGCAGGACTATGCCGTCGCCGAGGCGTCACTGCTCAGGAAGATCGATCCCGGGCTGGCGCCGATCCAGACCGCCGTCGGCATCCTCGGCATGCCCGGCATGACCGCCTATTTCGCCTTCCTGGAGGTCTGCCAGCCGAAGGCCGGCGACACCGTCGTCGTCTCCGGTGCGGCCGGTGCGGTCGGCCAGATCGTCGGCCAGATCGGCAAGATCAACGGCTGCCGGGTCGTCGGCATCGCCGGCGACGACGGCAAGCTGGCGCACCTCAAGCGCGACTGCGGCTTCGATGCGACCATCAACTACAAGACCTCCAACGACCTGCCGGCGGCGGTGACGGCGGCGTGCCCGAACGGCGTTGACGTGTATTTTGACAATGTCGGCGGCGCCGTCTCCGAAGCCGTGTTCAACAGCCTGGCCTTCAAGGCGCGCATCGTCATCTGCGGGCAGATCAGCCAGTACAACCTGGACAAGCCCGATCTCGGCCCGAGAAACCTCCGCTACATGCTGGTCAACCGGGCGCGCATGGAGGGCTTCCTCGTCTGGGACTGGCGCGACCGCTATCCGGAGGCGATCCGCCGCCTCGCCGGCTGGATCAAAGACGGCCGGATCAAGTACTCCGAGCATGTGGCCGAGGGCCTGGAGAAGACGCCCGAGGCGTTCATCGCCATGCTCCGGGGCGCCAATCTCGGCAAGGCGCTGGTCAAGGTCGCCGACCCCGCATGACGGCCGGCCGATGATCGCTCCCAAGAGCGATCGCGTCTTCCTCTCAGGCCTGAAGCGCGTCGCCGCCGTCGACCCGGATGTCGGCCGCGCGCTCGACGTCCATGGCCGCCCACCGATCCGTCGGGCCGAGCCGGGATACGGCGCGCTCTTGCGCATTCTCATCGGCCAGCAGGTCTCGACCCAGGCCGCGGCGGCCATCTGGGGTCGGACGACCGACAGGCTCGGCCTCTCGCCCACGGCCGAGGCGCTGCTGGCGGCCGGCGACGAGGATCTCCGCGCCTGCGGCTTTTCGCGCGCCAAGGTCGTCCATAGCCGGGCCCTTGCCCGCGCGATCGCCGAGGGGCGCCTCGATCTCGACCGTGTCCACCGGAGCCCCGATGACGAGGCGATGGCGCTGTTGACGGCGATGAAGGGTATCGGGCCGTGGACGGCGCAGATCTACCTGCTGTTCGCGCTCGGCCGGCCCGACGTCTTCCCCGCCGCGGACCTGGCCCTCGCCATCGCCTATCAGCGGATCAAGGGCGGCAAGGCCCGTCCCGACCCGAAGCGCCTGGCCGAGCTCGCCGAGGCTTGGCGTCCGTGGCGCGGGGCGGTGGCGCACCTTCTGTGGCACGTCTATAAGCAGCCGCTGTGAGCCCCATCCCCGAGACGTCCCAAGCGCGTGCCGGCGCCATCATCCGGCTCGCCGTGCCGGTCATGCTGACCCGGCTCGGGATGCTGATGTTCGCGACCGTCGACACCCTGATGCTGGGTCGGCTCTCCGCCGAGGAGCTGGCCTACTTCGCCATCAGCGTGCCGCCGCAGGTGACGGTGATCACCGTCAGCTACGGGCTGTTCTCCGGCACCCTCGTGCTGATCGCCCAGGCGCGGGGCGCCGGGCGGCTGGAGGAGATCGGACACGTCTTCAAGATCGCCTCGGCGATGGCCTTGGTCTTGAGCGTCGTCGTCGGCTACTTCCTGTTCCAGGGCGAGGCGCTGCTGCTCGTGCTCGGCCAGTCGGCGGAGATCGCCCATGGCGGCGGCCGCGCGATCGAGACCTTCACCATCGGCCTGCCGGCGGTTCTGCTCTCCGCCGTCGCCTCGACGCTCCTCGAAGCGATGGGCCGGCCGCGCGTCGTGCTGATCGCGGTGATCGCCGGCCTCGTCGCCAAGCTCGGCCTGAACTGGTGGCTGCTCGACGCCCACGGCGCCGCCGGCGCCAACCTCGCCACCTCGATCGTCCGCTGGGGCATGTACCTGGCGCTCCTCGCCTACATCGCCGGGACCCCGGCGATCGCCCGCCTCGGGGTCTACACCCGGGTCGTCCGCAAGCGGCGGATCACCGTCGATCTCCTCAGGCTCGGCCTGCCGTCGGGCCTCTCCCAGGGGCTCGAATCCTCGGCCTTCGGTGCCATGACGATCTTCGCCGGCTGGCTCGGCGCCCACGCGCTCGGCAGCTATCAGATCGCCCTCAATCTGGTCG
The DNA here is from genome assembly GCA_009694025.1 of Alphaproteobacteria bacterium. GTDB lineage: Bacteria > Pseudomonadota > Alphaproteobacteria > SHVZ01 > SHVZ01 > SHVZ01. The sequence goes on from SHVZ01000003.1 coordinate 68,443, forward strand.
CCATGGCGTTCATGATGGCGATGGGGCTCTCGACCGCGACCTCGGTCCAGGTCGGGATGGCCTACGGCGCCGGCAACCGGGCGGCGGCAGAGTCCGCTGGCTGGCTCGGCACCGGCATGGTCATCGTCTACACCCTCGTCGCCGGCGCAGTGCTCCTCGGGTTCGACCGCCAGATCGCCGGTCTCTATGCCGGCGATCCTGCTCTCGCCGCCGCCGCGGCGGCGGCGATCGTGATCGCCGCCTTCATCCTGCTCCCGGACGGGATCCAGGGCGTATTGATGGGCGGGCTCCGTGGTTTCGGCGACGTCAACTGGCCGTCGGCGATGCATCTCGTCAGCTTCTGGGTGGTGACGGTGCCGCTCGCCCACCACCTCGCCTTCGCCCGCGACTGGGGAACCCACGGGCTCCTCTGGGGCCTGGTCGCCGGGCTCGCCTGCGCGTCCGCGCTGCTGGCCGCCCGCTACGCGGCTGTTTCCCGCCGGCCCTTGGTCTGACGTAAAATCATCCTGAAATGACCCGCCGCAAGACGCCTTCGCGCCCGACCTCGTCCGATGCCGGCGCGTCCGACGGTCGGCTCCTGCGGGCGGCCCTCGACAGCCTGACCCAGGGCGCCGCCGTCTTCGGCGCGGATCGCCGGCTCCAGGCGTGGAACGAACGTTTTTTCGACGTGCTTGAACTGCAGGGGGATCTCCGCCGCCCCGGCACGGGCCTGGCCGAGCTGTTCCGCGCGCTCACCGGACGCGGCGACTTCGGTCCGGGCGATGCCGACGAGGCGGCGACCCGCGAGGTCGAGCGACTGTTCCTGCCGCCCGATCCCGCCCATTTGCACCTGACCCCGGGCGGCCGGGTGGTCGAGCGACTGCTGGCGCCGATGGCCGATGGCGGCTTCGTGGTGACGCTGACCGACGCGACCGACCGCCGGCGGGCCGAGCTTCGCCTGATGGAGAGCGAGGAGCGCTACGCGCTCGCCTCCGCCGGCGCCAATGACGGGCTCTGGGACTGGAACCTCTCGACCAACCGGCTCTATTTATCGCCGCGCTGGAAGCGGATGCTCGGCCTCGCCGAGGATGACGTCGGCGACGAGCCGTCGGAATGGCTCGACCGCGTGCACACGGACGATCTGGAACGACTGTCGGCCGTGCTCGAAGGCCATCTGGCCGGGCGGAGCCCGCATTTCGAATCCGAGCACCGGCTCCGCCGCACCGACGACAGCTATCTCTGGGTCCTGGCGCGGGGCCTGGCGGTTCGCGACGGCTTCGGGCGGGCGACCCGCATCGCGGGATCGCTGACCGATGTCACCGACCGGAAGTACCAGGAAGCACAGGCGCTCCACAACACGCTGCACGACCCCTTAACCCAGCTGCCCAACCGGGCGCTCTTCCTCGACCGGGTCGCCCAGGCGCTGTTTCGCGCGCGGCGGGCGGGATCGGGCCGCTTCGCCGTCCTTTGTCTCGATCTCGACCGTTTCAAGCTGGTGAACGACTCCCTCGGCCATCGGCTGGGCGATGAGCTGCTTGCCGCCGTCGGACGGCGGCTCGCCGAGATCGCCGGCGCCGGCCAGACGGTGGCGCGGCCGGGCGGCGACGAGTTCGCCGTGCTGATCGACGAGGTGGCCGGACCGGTGGAGGCGCGGGCGCTCGCCGAACGGCTCCTCGCCGACCTCACGAAGGCCTTCGACATCGACGGGCGCCGCCTGGTGGTCACCGGATCGGTCGGACTCGCCCTCTTCGATCCGGCGTACGAGCGCGCCGAGGACATGATGCGCGACGCCGAGCTCGCGATGTATCAGGCGAAGTCGCTCGGCAAGGCCCGTGCCGAGCTGTTCCACCCGAGCCTGCACAGCCATGCGGTCCACCTGCTCACGCTCGAGAACGACCTCCGCCAGGCGATCGGCCGGAACGAGCTGCAGCTCTACTTCCAGCCGATCATCTACCTCAAGACCGGCCGCATCGCCGGCTTCGAGTCGCTGGCGCGCTGGCGCCACCCGCGCCGCGGGCTGCTCGGGCCGCTCGAGTTCATCACGCTGGCGGAGGAGACCGGCCAGATCGGCCAGATCGGCGCCTGGGTGCTGGAGGAGGCATGCCGGCGTATGCGCGACTGGCAGGCGCGGTATCCGTCCGATCCGGCGCTCACCATCAGCGTCAACCTCTCGATCCGCCAGTTCAACCAGATCGACCTGGTGACGGAGATCGTCGAGATCCTGGCGCGCTCGGGCTGGCGGGCCGGCAAGCTCAAGCTTGAGCTGACCGAGACCGCGCTGATGCAGAACGCCGCCCGGGCCGCCCATATCCTCCATCAGTTGAAGGCCGCCGACATCGCCGTCTCGCTCGACGACTTCGGCACCGGCTACTCGTCCTTGAGCTACCTCCACGCGCTGCCCTTCGACACGCTCAAGATCGACAAGTCCTTCATCGCAGGCATGGTGAGCGACCGCTCGAAGCTGGAGATCGTCCGCGCCATCCTGCTGCTCGCCCACAATCTCAAGATGGACGTGGTCGCCGAGGGCGTGGAGACGGTCGAGCAGCTGGCCCAGCTCCGTGCGCTCGACTGCGAGTACGCGCAGGGCTACCTCTTCGCCCCGCCGCTCGACGCCGAGGCGGCCGAGCAGCTCCTCGTCGAGAACCGGAAGTGGTGAGGCGGAGTTAGCGCCTGTATGCCCCACTCCGATCGGCGCTGCATTGCGGCCGTGCGTCCTTCGACAAGCTCAGGATGAGGGCCAGTCTTTTTGGCACGAAGATAGACCTCATACTGAGCTTGTCGAAGCACGCACCCTGCTTGTCCAAGCTTGATTCAGCCTGACGATATCCAGGGCTAGCGGAGCACGCCGTGGAAGCGGCCGAGGAAGCTCCGGAGCCGTTCAGATTTCGGGTTCTTCAGGATCTCGGACGGCGACCCTTGCTCGGCGACGCGCCCGCCATCCATGAAGACGACACGACCGGCGACCGAGCTGACGAACAGCATCTCGTGGCTGACCACCACCATGGTCATGCCGCTCTTGGCGAGATCCCGCATCACCGTCAGCACCTCGCCGACCAGCTCGGGATCGAGGGCCGAGGTCACTTCGTCGAACAGCACCAGCCGCGGGTCCATGGCGACGGCTCGGGCGATGGCGACGCGCTGCTGCTGGCCGCCGGAGAGCTGGTAGGGGTAGTGGTCCTTGCGGTCGGTGAGGCCGACGCGCTCCAGCCAGCGGTCGGCGATGGCGCCGGCCTCGGCCTTGCTCTTGCCCCTGACCTTGGTCAGGCCGAGCATGATGTTGGCGCGCGCCGTCAGGTGCGGAAACAGATTGAAGCTCTGGAAGACCATGCCGATCTCCGAGCGCTGACGGACCACGGTCGATTCCGGCAGGCGCACGCGCCGGCCGCCCTCGTCGTGATAGCCGATCGGCACGCCGCCGATCCGGATGATGCCGGCCTGATACTCCTCGAGCATGTTGACGCAGCGGAGGAAGGTGGTCTTGCCCGAGCCGCTGGCGCCGATCAAGGCCACCACCTCGCCCTTGCCGACATCGAGATCTATCCCTTTCAACACCTCGACATCGCCGAAGCGTTTGTGGATGTCGCGGGCGCTGAGGACGATACCGTCCCCATCCTGTCCATTGGCCGGTGTTGCGGTCGCGCTCATGGGCCGCATGTCCTTCCGTATGTCAGTAGCGGATATAGGCGAGGCGCCGCTCGACGACGGCGCCGAGCTGCGAGATGCCGAGACAGAGAACCACGTAGACGACGAGGCAGGCGCCGTAGAACTCCATCGCCATGAAGGAGCGCGACACCGCCTGCTGGGCCGCGAGCAGGAGATCGACGACGCCGATCAGCGACAGGAGCGTGGTGCCTTTGACCATCTCGACCGCGGTGTTGATCCAGGGCGGCAGCGCGCGACGCACCGCCTGGGGCCCGAGCGCATGGATGAGCCGGCCCCAGAAGCCGAGCCCGATCGCCTTAGCCGCATCGGACTGGGCCTGCGGGATCGACTCGAGCGCGCCGCGCACGGTCTCGGCGGTGTGCGCGACGCAGAAGCCGCCGATCGCGAGAACGCCGGCGAGGAAGGGCGAGACGTCGATCCCGATGATGGCGGTCCCGTAGAAGACGAAGAAGATCAGCACGAGAACCGGCGTGCCGCGGACGAGGTCGACATAGCCGCGCATGGCCCAGCGAAAGGGCCTGGCCGCATAGGTCAGGCAGAGGCCGCCCAGGATGCCGATGCTGAGGCCGATGGCGATGATCGAGATCGCCGACGCGATGGTGATCGCGAGCCCCGAGAGGAGCACGCCGCGGGCGATCCAAACCTCGTAGAAGAAGTGACCCGGCTGGAAGAGCGTCATGGCGATCCCCCTAGCGGATCACGGCGTAGCGCCGCTCGATCCTGCGGAGGACGAAGGCGAGAGAGTAGGAGACGGCGAGATAGAGCACGGTCACGCTGGTCCAGGCCTCGACCACCTGGAAGGTCTGGACGTTGATCCACCGGGCCGTGTGGGTGAGCTCGGGCACCGCGATCGCGGACGCCAGCGCCGTGTCCTTGAACAGCGAGATCAGGTTGTTGCTCAAGGACGGCAGCACGATGCGGAACATCACCGGCAAGGTCACGAAGAAGAAGCATTGCCGGCCCGAGAGCCCGATCGCCATGCCCGACTCGACGTAGCGCGCTGGAATCGAGGCGAGCCCGCCGCGGAACACCTCGGTCATGTACGCCCCGGCATAGACCGTCAGCGTCAGCACGAAGGAGTCGATGTTGTCGAGCGTGCGGATCCCGGCCTGGGGCAGGCCGAAATAGACGAAGAAGACCAGCACCAGCAGCGGCGAGTTGCGGATGATCTCGACGTACCAGCGCACCGGTCGATGCAGGACCTTCAGCTTCGGCGAGGTGAGGACGAGGGCGCAGCCGAGCCCGATCGCCGACCCGACGACGAGCGCCAGCGCCGCCATGCCGAGGCCGAGCGCGAGCCCGTAGGCGAGCTTGTCGGTCGCGCGCCAGACCACGTCCCAATTGAAAAAATACTGCACTCCGCCCCCGTCTCCGAGAGTGTCAGACGCGCGAGCGGTGCCGCGCCCCGGTAAGGGCGCGGCAGCTCGTCGAGGTCAGATCTTGAGGCCGTATTCGGACGGATAGCCCGTCGGCGGGAGCGGCAGCTCCTGGCCGAACCAGCGCTTGAACATCGCCTGGTAGTCGTCGAAGTCGATGCCGATGCAGGCTTCCTTGACCATGGTGTTGACGTAGTTGAGCCACGTCGGGTCGCCCTGGCGAACGGCGAAGGCGTAGCTGTTGGGAAGCCATCCGAAGCCCGAATCCTTATACCTGTCCGGGTTCTTGATCATGTTCCAGCGGATCGTCGAGAGGTCGGAGGCCGCCATGTCGGCCCGGCCCGAGAGAATCGCCTGATAGGTCGCGTCGACGCTGTCGAACTGCAGAATCTTGATGTCCGGCAGCACCTTGCGCGTCATCTCCTCGACGAAGACGTTCTGCATCCAGGCGATGGTCGCGTCCTTGCCCGCCTTCTTGATGTCGTCGTAGGTGTTGAACTTGCTGTTCTTCGGCAGCATCAGGCCGACGCCTTCGCGATAGTAGGGCAGGGTGAAATCCACCTGGCGGGCGCGTCCGGCGGTGATCGTCATGAACTGGCAGACGATGTCGATCTTGTTGGTGACGAGGTTCGGGATACGGGCATCGGAGGCCTGACGCACGAACTCGACCTTGTTCGCGTCGTCGAACAGCCCCTTGGCGAACAGCTTGGCCATGTCGATGTCCATGCCGACGAGCTGTCCCTTCTCGTCCTCGAAGTGCCAGGGCGGGTTGGTGGTGCCGGTGCCGACGATCAGCTTGCCGCGCCGGAGCACTTCCTGAAGCTTGCCGCCTGCCGCCGCCTGCGCCCGCGCTTCGCGGACCGGCATGGACGCCACGGCCGCCGCGCCCAAAGCTGCGCCGGCCACCAGCGTCCCGGTGGAACGCCCGATCAGATCCCGACGCGAGAACGCCGCCGGGTCCTTGCTCATGTCTTCGATGACGCTCATCAACCCCTCCTGTTGCTCGTTCTACGACTTGGTCGATCCGTCGCTCCCGGACGGCCCCGGCGACGGGTCGCGAACCGGGCTATTCGCGAACGTCCCACATGCGCGATGCCGGGCCTTCGATCGTTCGAGATGGCGGTCCATTCGCTCGGACCTTGGGTGGCTTCGCCTCCCAGCGACGCGCTCGGCGTTTTCCTCCCGGTTGCCGATTGAAGACAAGCCTAGCGTGCGCCCGCGAGGGGCGCCAGTCCGGAAAACGCGGCGGCGAAACGCCGACTTAGACCGGAACCGTGACGCGGGCGCGAAGCCCGCCGAGGGGGGCGGACTCCAGAATGACATCGCCGCCGTGCCCGCGCGCCACGTCGCGGGCGATGGTGAGGCCGAGGCCGGTGCCGCCGGTCTGGGGATTGCGCGAGCGGTCGAGCCGGAAGAACGGCCGGAACACCTCCTCGCGGCTGCCCGGCGGGATTCCCGGGCCGTCGTCGTCGACCAGGATCTCGATCGAGTCGGTGAGCCGATGGGCGCTGACCGCGACGTGGCGGCCATGACGGCAGGCGTTGCCGATAAGGTTGGCGAGGCAGCGCTTGAAGGCGTTGGGCCGGACCGGAACGGTGAGCGCGGTGTCGGCCTCGGCATCGAGGGTGATGGTGACGTCCTGGGCCGAGCGGCGGGCGCCGTCGACGACCTCGGCCACCAGGCTGCCTAAGCCCGTCGGCGTCGGCATCTCCGAGCCTTCGCCGCGGGCGAAGGCGAGGTAGCCTTCGATCATCCGTTCCATCTCGGCGACGTCGTCGGCGATGCCCTTGGCGTCGGGGTTGTCGCCGAGCATGGCGAGCTCGAGGCGCATGCGCGTCAGCGGCGTTCGGAGGTCGTGGGAAACACCGGCCAGCATTTCCGTGCGCTGGGTGATCTGGCGGATCAGGCGCTCGCGCATCAAGAGGAAGGCGCGCGCCGCCTGCCGCACCTCGGCGGCGCCTTCCGGGCGGAAGGCCGGCACGTCGATGCCGCGCCCGAAGCTGTCGGCGGCATGGGCGAGCTTCAAGATCGGCCGGATCTGACGCCGGAGGAAATGGATGGCGATACCGGCGGTGACCAGCGCCGTACCGATCATCCACATCAGGAACAGGATCGCGGTCGAGGAGTAGAGGCGCTTCCTCGGCGCGATCACCCGCATGACGCCTTCGTCGAGCTGGACCTGGATCTCGACGTCGCGGGGCAGGGTCTCGGTGTCGACGATGAACGCGCGGCGGACGCGCTCGGCGAGCGCGCCGGTGAGCAGGGTCTGGACGATACTGGCCGCCTCCGCCGCCCGGGTATCGAAGTGGGCACCGGCTTCGAAGGTAACCTGCAGGTCGAAGTGACGGAGCGCGCCCACGACGAGGTCGCGGTCGGTCGGCTCGTCACCCGGCCGCTCGCGCATCTCGACCAGGAACGCGACTTCGCCCGCGAGCGCCGTCGCGAGGCGCCGCGACACCGTCTCCCAGTGGCGGTCGTAGAACACCCACGCGGCGACCACCTGCACGATGACGAGCGGTGTCACCATGATCAGAAGGGATCGTCCGAACAGGCTGAGGGGCAGGAGTCGCTTGAACTTCATGGCTCAATCGGTCCTGAACAGATAACCCTTGCCGCGCACGGTCTGCAGATAGCGCGGGAACTTGGGATCGGTTTCGATCTTGCGCCTCAGCCGCGTGATCTGCACGTCGACTGCGCGCGGGCCCAGATCGGGGGCGCCGTCGATCAGCGCCAACCGGTCGACCACCTCGTTCGGGCGGAGGGCGAAGACGCGGAGAAGGCCGACCTCGGCGGTGGCTAGCTTGACCGGCTGGCCATTCCGCCGGAGCTCGCCCCGTATCGGATCGAAGCGGAACGGGCCGAAGCGCAGCTCGACCTCGGCTGCCTCGGCCGGCTTCGGCCGCCGGCGCAGGATCGAGTTCAGGCGCAGCACCAGCTCGCGCGGCTCGAAGGGCTTGGTCAGGTAGTCGTCGGCGCCGCTCTCCAGCCCGGAGATGCGGTTCTCGGGCTCGCTCATGGCGGTCAGCAGCAGGATCGGCACGTCGTTGTTGCGCCGGAGCTCGCGCGTCATCTCGACGCCGGAGAGCCCGGGCATCATCACGTCGAGCACCAGGAGGTCGAAGGCGAGGGTCGAGAGCAGGCCCCTGGCCTCCTCGGCGCTGGCGGCGACGGTGACGCGGAAGCCGTTGTCGCCGAGATAGCGGCGGATGAGCTGCGCCAACCGCTTGTCGTCGTCGACGACCAGAATGTCGGGCGTCGGATCGGCCATCGCCGCAATCATAGCAGGCAGCTCAGGCACCGGCCTTGGTCGTTCCGTCGGGGCGGGCCAGGATCTTCCGGCGCTCGGTCTCGTCGACGAGGCCGAGCAGCACCTTGCGGCAGCCGGCGACCGCCTCGGCGCCGGCCTCGCGGTAGGCGCGGGCGATGCGTTCGCGCTGGGTGCGGGTGAGCCGGCGCTCCAGCTCCTTGCCCTTCTCGGTCAGCTCGAGCAGCCGCTGCCGGCGGTCGCGCTTGCCCGGCCGCTGCTGGATGTAGCCCTCGCGGACGAGCTGGCTCAGGACGCGCGACAGGCTCTGCTTGGTGATCTTGAGGATCGCCAGCAGCTCCGAGACGGTGATGCCGGCGTGGCGGCCGACGAAGTAGATCGCGCGGTGATGGGCGCGGCCGAGCCCGAGCTCGGCGAGGATCGCGTCGGGCTCGCCGGTAAAGTCGCGGTAGGCATAGAACAGGAGCTCGATCCCCTGGCGCAGATCCTCGTCGCGAAGGAACAACGGGTTCGGGGCGAGCTTCGTCGCAGGAGAAATTACGTCAGCCATATTGACATATTACCGCGTCGGGTGTTATCGGTCCAGGGCTTGGAACGAAACTTTCTGATCCAAAGGTGACGTTATGTCCACGGCGACGCCCACCCTCATCCCCTTCGACGACCGCGACGGCATGATCTGGCTCGACGGAAAGCTGATCCCGTGGCGCGACGCCAAGATGCATGTGCTGACCCATGCGCTGCACTATGCCTCGGCGGTCTTCGAGGGCGAGCGGGCCTATTCGGGCGTCATCTTCAAGTCGCGCCAGCACTCCGAGCGGCTGAAGAAGTCGGCGCAGATCCTCGATTTCGAGATCCCGTACACGGTCGAGGAGATCGACCGGGCGAAGGCCGAGACGTTGAAGGCGAACAACCTGACCGAGGCCTATGTCCGCCCGATCGCCTGGCGGGGATCGGAGATGATGGGCGTCTCGGCCCAGAAGAACCGCATCCACCTCGCGGTCGCGACCTGGGCGTGGCCGGCCTATTTCTCGCCCGAGCTCCGCGCCAAGGGCATCCGGCTCTGCATGGCGAAGTACCGACGGCCGGCGCCGGACACCGCACCGACGGCGAGCAAGGCCGCCGGCCTCTACATGATCTGCACGATCTCCAAGCACCAGGCAGAGCGGGACGGCTTTCAGGACGCGATGATGCTGGACTACCGCGGACAGATCGCCGAGGCGACCGGCGCCAACGTCTTCTTCGTCATGAACGGCGAGCTCCATACGCCGAAGCCCGACTGCTTCCTCGACGGCCTCACGCGACGGACGGTGATCGACCTTGCGCGCGCGCGCCAGCTCAAGGTGATCGAACGCGCAATCATGCCTGACGAGATGGGGAAGGCGAGCGAGTGCTTCCTCACCGGCACGGCGGCGGAAATCACGCCGGTCGGCGAGATCGGCACCTACAAGTTCACGCCGGGAAAGATCACGCACACCCTCTGGGACGACTTCCAGGCCCTGGTGCGCAAGCCCGCCTAGGCGGACTGCGAGCGCATCCGGTCGGCCGCCTTGAAGAATCTCCGGGCATGGTCGACGACCTGGGCATCGGAGGGATGGTCGGCCGTCTCGACGCCGACCATCCGGTCCTTCAGCCCGGGCGCGTGCTCGGCCACGTGCTTGGCGAATTCCTGCTTGGCGCCGCCCGGTCCCACCACCAGCCATGCCTTGGCGTCGCTGAGCGCGGCGACGATCGCCTCGTAGTAGTGGCGGTCCACCGGCGTCTTGCGGCCGTCGCGAAACCCGGCCTGATGTTCGTGGTGCTGGTTGTGGATCAGGTGGTTGGGCCCGTGCGCGGCGACCTTCTCGGCCTCGGCCTGGTCGGCATTGAAATGAATGATCTTCGCCTTCTGATGATCGAGCCAGACGACGGCATGATAGTGGGTCATCTCTCCCCTCCGGTTACCGGAGTCTTCTAGCGGCTGTCGCGCCGTGCCTCCTTGATACAGGTCAAAAGCATCACGCCCGCGGGCGGTTATCGCACGGCGCATCGTCACGCTCGATGCGATACCCGAAAACGACAGCAGGCACGGGCGGTTTCACGCCGCACGTTCCGAGCCTTGCCGGCGCAGTCGCAGCCGGTGCGGTGGGCAGACGGCGCCGGGCCCAAGAAAAAACGGGCGGTTCCGTCAGGAACCGCCCGTATGGGTCACGTCCACCCCCCGAACAAGCTCTCAGGTCTCGAGCATCCGGCGCAGCAGCTCGACGCTCTCGGCGAAGCCGCGGTCGGTCTGGCGCAGCTCCTCCACCTTCTTGACCGCGTGCATCACCGTGGTGTGGTCGCGGCCGCCGAACTTGCGGCCGATCTCCGGCAGCGAGCGCTGGGTGAGCTGCTTTGCCAGATACATCGCGACCTGGCGCGGCCGGGCGACCGCGCGGGCGCGGCGGGCGGAATGCATATCGGCGACGCGGATGTTGAAATGCTCGGCGACCCGCTTCTGGATTTCCTCGATGGTGACCCGGCGGTCGTTGGCGCGCAGCAGGTCCTGCAGCAGCTCCTGGGTCGATTCCAGCGAGATCTCGCGGCCGACCAGGGTCGCATGGGCGACGATGCGGGTCAGCGCCCCTTCCAGCTCGCGCACGTTCGAGGTGATCTTGTGGGCGAGGAACTCCAGCACCTTAGACGGCACGCGCACGCCCTGGTTCTCGGCCTTCGATTGCAGGATGCCGAGCCGGAGCTCGTAGGTGGTCGGGTGCAGGTCGGCGACCAGGCCCCAACCCAGGCGCGAGCGCAGCCGCTCCTCCAACCCCTCGAGGTCGGAGGGCGACTTGTCGGCGGAGATCACCACCTGGCGGTTCTGGTCGACCAGCGCGTTGAAGGTGTGGAAGAACTCTTCCTGGGTCGAGTCCTTGCCGCTGATGAACTGGACATCGTCGATCATCAGCACGTCGACGGAGCGGAACTGCTCCTTGAACGCCATCGTGTCCTTGTACCGGAGCGCCCGGATGAACTGGTACATGAACTTCTCGGCGGAGAGGTAGAGCACCCGCCGGTTGGGGTGGCGCTCGAGGATCGCCCAGGCGATCGCGTGCATCAGGTGGGTCTTGCCGAGGCCGACGCCGCCGTAGAGGAACAGCGGGTTGAACGGCACCGCGGTCGACTCGGCGACGCGTTTCGCCGCGTGAAAGGCGAGCTCGTTCGGCTTGCCGACGACGAAGTTCTGGAAGGTGAAGCGCGCGTCGAGTCCGGTCGCGGGATCGAGCCGGTCGCCGTATGTGCCAGTGTCGCCGCCGGCCTCCGTCGACTCGCTGGGCCGGAGCGCAGGCGCGCCCGGACGCAGGCCCGAGCCCGCACGGCTGGGTGCGGGCGGCGGCACCGGAGCCTGCTTCGGTAGCGCTTGCGCGACCTTGCCGACGACGAAGTCGATCTCTTTGATTTCGGGATTCTCGCCGGCGAGCAGCGCGAGGATACGGTCGGCGTAGTTGCTGCGGACCCAGTCGCGCATGAAACGTGTCGGCACGGAAAAGATCATCGTGCCGGCGCGAGTATCGCCGTAAGAGATCAGCCTGAACCAGCTGCGGAAGACGCCCTCGCCATACTCGGCGCGCAGACGCTCGCTGACCTTCGTCCACTCGCGCGGCTCATGCCCCGATCCAGGGCTTGCCCCTTGGCCCGCCTTGCCTCCGCCCGAATGCACCAAGCCCGCTTACCCCCCGCGACTGAAGGCATTACTCCGCGTTGAGACCCGCGGATTGCCTAGGTTTTAAAAAACACCTCCCCGGCTCTAGAAGAGCGGTGCCACGCCACATGTTTTTACTGTGCAGGCCCGACGATTTAGTTGGTTGTTCGGGACGTTAACTTGAAATTAGCCTAAAGATCAAGTTATCGACCCCCGTTGCTCGTTGACATGCAACATTAGCCATCGCGGTCAGCCAAGGCAACGTGTCCGAAAACAGAACGACCGATTTTTCGTGACGTGGCGCTTCAGCCACATGTTTTCGGCCCACGAAAGGGCCTCGACGCGGCGTCGCAAACGCCGCAGCCCGATCGAGGATGACGAGACGGCGGTAGAAGAGTTTAGCCGAGCGCCTTGATGCGCTTCGATAGGCGGGACAGCTTGCGGGCGATGGTGTTCTTGTGGACGGTGCCCTTGTTGACGCCCGACTGCATCACCGGCTGCGCCTCTTTGAAGGCGGCCCGGGCGGCCGCCTTATCACCGGAGGCGATTGCGTCCTCGACCTTCTTGACGTAAGTCCGCACGCGGCTGGTCCGCGCGCGATTGATCACGTAGCGTCGCTGCGTCTTGCGCGCAGCCTTTTCGGCCGACTTGGTGTTCGCCATCGCCTGAAACCTTGACTCTTGCGGGTGTCTCGGAAGAGGCGCGGTTATAGGAGGGCTGCCCGGCCCCGTCAAGCAGAGCCCCGGCGGCGGCTGACCAGCCCCCATCGAGTGGTCCAGTTAGAATGTTAGTTTGGAACTAGCGTCGGCGCCAGCGGGAGCGCGCCCGGCGTAGCTGGCCCAGATTGCGAAGGCGGGCGCGCGGGGATGAAGACCCCCGGTGCCGGTGGGCGATATCCGAG
>SHVZ01000004.1 GCA_009694025.1 Alphaproteobacteria bacterium
CTAAGGGGCCTCGTGCCCCGTCGAACCCAGATCCGCAACCCCCAGCCGAGCCATCGACATCAAACCGCGCCAATCGGGTGCCACCATGCCGCTCGTCCGCGACGCCCCAGCCCAGCTATCCCTTCGCATGGTGAATAGATCGGGTTAACTACCCTCATTTCGCACGGCGGGCAAGGCTCGCGAGCCGCCGGCCGGGGCCGGGACCAGCCTATTTGAGGTGCGGCTGGGCCAGGTATTCGGCCGACCGCATCTCCTCCAGGCGCGAGGCGGTGCGCCGGAACTCGAACGAGCCGTCGCCCGCCGGATAGAGGTCCTGAGGACCGGCGGCGGCCGAGCAGACGAGATTGACCCGCCGCTCATAGAGCGCATCGATCAGGGTGACGAAGCGCTTGGCCTGGTCGCGCCGCTCGGTGCCCATCGACGGGATGCCGTCGAGGATGACCGTATGGTAGCGGCGCGCGATGGCGAGATAGTCGCCGGCGCCGAGCGCCCGGTCGCAGAGATCGGGGAAGCCGAACCAGGCGACGCCCTCGGCGGCGCGCGGCACCGGCACCGCCCTGCCCTTGATCGTGATCTGCTCTTCCCCAGCCGGGGCGCCGAGCGTGAGCCGCCGGAACGCCTCGGCCAGCGCCGCCTTCGCCTCCGGCCCGTCGGGAGCGTGGTAAACCGGCATCCGTCCCAGGCGCTCGAGCCGGTAGTCGGTGGCGCCGTCCAGCGGCAGCACGTCGAGCTTCTGCTTGAGGAGGCCGATGGACGGCAGGAACAGCTCGCGCTGCAACCCGCCCTCGTAGAGGTCGTCCGGCGGCCGGTTCGAGGTCGCGACGACGACGACGCCGAGCTCGAAGAGGGCGAAGAACAGGCGCCCGAGGATCATCGCGTCGGCGATGTCGTGGACCTGGAACTCATCGAAACAGAGGAGCCGCGCCTCCTCGGCGATGGCGCGGGCGAGCGGCCGGATCGGCTCGGAGGTGCGGGAGACCTGGTGGTTCTGGCGCCAGCGGTGGATGCGGTCGTGGCACTCCTGCATGAACTCGTGGAAATGCACGCGGCGCTTCTTCTCGATTCGGGCATGGGCGAAGAACAGATCCATCAGCATCGACTTGCCGCGGCCGACCCCGCCCCAGAGGTAGACCCCGCGCGGCGACTCGGCCGGCTTCCGTCCGAACAGGCGCACGCCCCAGCCGCCGGAGGCAGCCTCCGCCTGGACCAGCTCGGCCGCCAGCCGGTCGAGGCGACGGGCGATCTCCGCCTGGTCGAGGTCGGGCTTGAGCCGGCCGGCGGCGACCTGGGCACCGAGCCCGGCGGAAACGTCGGTCGCGAGAGCGGAAGAAGCCATGTCCGGCCTGATAGCGCGGCCGGGCCCGCCGCTCAACTGCCGCCTACTGCGCCGCCCGCGCCAGGCCCCGCTCGATCCGGGCGCCGTCTTCCATCTCACGACGGGCGCGGATGGCGTCGGCCATCAGGCCCGAGACGCCGTCGACGGCGACGTCGGCCCAGCCGACCACGGTCCCGGCCTTGACCGTCCGCTTCAGCTTGAGGCCGTGGGCGAGACCGATCGGCAAGGCGCCCTCGGCGAGGGAGCGTTCGGCCGGCAGGCACTTGCCCCAGACCGTGTAGCCGCCCTCGCCATCGAGGGTCTCGCCGCGGGCGAGGTCGCGCTTGGCCGTCGCCACCGCATCGGCGCGGAAGCCGGTGGCGGCCCCGGTCGGCTCGCGGCGGAGCGCGGCCGAGGCGACCGAGATGCCGAGCTCGAGTCCGATCAGGTGATAGGGCTTGTACATCGCGGTGTAGCGGCCGCTCGTGTCGGTCACCAGGCCGTACTGCTTGAAGCAGTCGCGGACATAGGGCGTCGCCCCCTCGAAGACGACGTAGACGCCCCAGCGGAGGTCGCGGAAGACCGGGCGGCCGTCGCGCTCGAGCGAGGAGATCACCTCGACCTTGCCCTTGCCTTCCAGCACGCCGCCGTCGGATTTGGCCCGCAGCACATGGGCGAGGTCGTCGACGCCGCAGGGCGGGAACAGGAGCCCGTCGGACGGCGCCGACAGGCCGGTCGCGTTCGCCACCGCCGTCATCTCGATCGCCGATTTGGTGCCATCGAGGAAGGAGTTGAACATCTGGGCGTTGAAGTCGCCCGTGGCCACCTGCTCGGGCGAGAAGCCGTAGTGACCCCAGACCGTCTCCGGGGTCGAGGCGTGGTAGATCGGCAGGTATTTCGTGCCCTTGCCGGCCGCCACCACCTCGAAGCCGGCGGTGCGCGCCCAGTCGACCATCTCGGCGATCAGCGCCGGCTGGTCGCCATAGGCGAGCGAGTAGACCACGCCCGCCGCCTCCGCCTCGCGGGCCAGCAGCGGGCCGACCAGCGCATCGGCCTCCACGTTGACCATGACCACGTGCTTCCCCGCCTTGAAGGCGGCGCGGGCATGGGCGATGCCGGCCGGCGGCGATCCGGTCGCGTCGATGATCACCTCGATCCCGTCGCCCCCGATCATCTGGAGCGCATCCTCGGTGAGCCAGGTCGTGCCCTTGGCGACCGCTTGGCCAAGCGAGGGCGCGGCGATCCGCTCCTTCGCCCAGCCGACCCGGATGAGGGACGCGGCGGCGCGGTCGCGCCTGAGATCGGCGACGGCGGCGACATGCAGCCCCGGCGTGGTCAACGCCTGGGCCAGGAACATCGAGCCGAACTTGCCGGCGCCGATCAGGCCGACGCGCACCGGCCGGCCGTCGGCGGCGCGCTTCTGCAACAGGCGATGCAGGTTCATCGCCCCTACTCCGCCGCTTGTCGGCGGAACTGCAGCAGGCAGTCGTCGGCGAGCGTCTGGATCGGGCTGAAGTCGCGATGCGCGATGTAATCCGGTCGCTTGAAGCGGCGGATGGCATTGTCGACGCGGTTGGCGCTGACGTAGACGATCAGGCGGTCCCACGGCGACATGTTCGAGGTCGAGCCGTGGACGAGGTTGCCGTGGAAGAGCAGCGCCATGCCCGGCTTGCCCTTGGGTGCCACGATGCCGCCCTGCTCGACCAGAGTCCGGATGGTCTGGTGGTCGATGGTCCACAGCGGATAGCTGGTGGTGCGGGTGTCATGCCCGGCCTTGAGCACGCCTTCGCGGTGGCTGCCGGGGATGAACATGAGCGGGCCGTTGAACTCGCTCACCTCGTCCAGGAAGACCGCAAGGTTCATGGCGTGGCAGTTCGGCATGTCGTCGTCGTTCTTCCAGGTGCCGTAGTCCTGGTGCCACTGCCAGACGTCGCCGTCGAAGGCGGCTTTGCCGTTGATCTTGAACTGATGGATGTAGACCGGCCCGCCGAGGAGCTGCATCGCCGGCTCGATCATGCGGGGGTGGCGCGAGAGCGCCGCATAGACCGGATTGTAGGTGTGGGCGGCGAAGTTGGTGCGGACGACGTCGCCGGTTTTCTCGCGCACGTTCTCCGGCCGCCGCTCGGCATAAAGCGCCGGCACCTCGCCCTTGAGGATCGCCACCTCCTCGGCCGAGAAGAGGTCGGGGAAGACGAGGTAGCCCCGCTCCTGGAACCGGGCGACATCGGCTTGGGCGAGCTTCATCGGCGCGTCTCCATTCATACGCGTAGCAGCCGGAGAGGGCGCTTCACCCCCGCCCCATCCCTCCCCATCGGAGGGGGAGCGGGTGCGACCGCGGCGGGAGGCGGAAGCCTCCTGGGATCGCGGCTACGGTATTCGGCAATCGCCGGGCTAGGCAAGCGTGTCGCCATTGCGCTTGCTTCGCCACGGTGGCTCGGCAAGATGCCGCCATGGCAGAGACAGGTTTCCGCCGGCAGCGCGAACCGACCTCGGGAGGATCGACCGCCTCAGGGATGAAGCGCGCAGCGCACCTTGCCTGGTTCCGCCACGGAGTCGCCGTTGGCCTGGCTGCCGCCGATGCCGGCCGGCTGGTTCCGCACGAGGACGTCGAGGCGGAGCTCGCCGGGCGTCGTGCCCGCACGACGGCTCGTCTCGCCTCGGCCGGTGGCCGCCGCCCCGACGCACCGTGATCGCACCCGCGGCCGACCTGCTTTCTCGCCCGGCCTCCCCGTCCGATGCGCGGCGCAGGGGGAAGGCCGCGTGACTCCAGAGGAATTCAGGGACAAGTGGCGAAACACGCTGCTGACCGAGAAGCAGGCCTGCCAGTCGCACTTCATCGACATCTGCCGCCTGATCGAGGTGCCGGCGCCCTACGAGGTCGACACAGAGGGTGCCGACTACTGCTTCGAGAAGGGCGCGGAGAAGACCACCGGCAAGCCCGGCTGGGCGGACGTGTGGAAACGCGACTGCTTCGGCTGGGAATACAAGAAATCCCATGCCGACCTGACCGCCGCCTATGCCCAGCTCCAGCAGTACGCGCCGGCGCTGGAGAACCCGCCGCTGCTGATCGTCTGCGATACCCAGCGCTTCGTCGTCCACACGAACTTCACCAACACGCCTCGCGTCAGCCATGCGTTCGGCCTTGCCGACCTGGTGGCGCCGGAGAAGCGCCGCCTGCTCCGCCTCGCCTTCACCGACCCGGACCAGCTCAAGCCGGGCGTGACCCGCGAGATCATCACCAAGGCGGCGGCGAAGCAGTTCGCCACCCTGGCCGACCGCCTGCGCGACCGCGGCCACGATCCGCAGCGCGTCGCCCACTTCGTCTCGCGCCTGCTTTTCTGCCTGTTCGCCGAAGACATTCGCCTGTTGACCGGACAGCTCTTCACCAAGTTGCTGGACGCGGCCCGTGCGCGCCCACAGGATTTCGAGGGCATGGCGCGCGAGCTATTCCGCGCCATGAAGGACGGCGGCCGGCTCAGCTTCGACACGGTCGCGCATTTCAACGGCGGCCTGTTCGATTCGGACGACGCGCTGCCGCTCGACCGCGACGACGTGAAGCTCCTGGAGAAGGCCGCCGACCTCGACTGGGGCGCCATCGACCCGTCGATCTTCGGCACGCTGTTCGAGCGCGGCCTCGATCCGGAAAAGCGCGCCCAGCTCGGCAAGTTCTATACCGACCCCGGCACGATCATGAAGATCGTCGAGCCGGTGGTCCTGCGCCCTCTCCGGCGCGAATGGGACGAGGCCAAGGCGAAGATCGCCGACCTGATGGCGCGGGCCGAGGCGACCAAGGCGCCGGCGACGCGCACGCGCCTTCGCAACGACGCTCGGACGCTGTTCGCAAGGTTCCACGAGCGACTGATCGGCGTCCGCGTCCTCGATCCCGCCTGCGGCTCCGGCAATTTCCTCTATCTCGCCCTCAAGGGCCTCAAGGACCTGGAGCACCGGATCCTGCTCGGCGCGGTCGAGATGGGCGTCGACCGCGCGCTCCCGCGCGTCGGCCCGGAGGCGGTGCGCGGCATCGAGATCAACCCCTACGCCGCCGAGCTGGCGCGGGTCAGCATCTGGATCGGCGAGATCCAGTGGATGCTCGACCACGGCTACGGCATCACCCGCTCGCCGATCCTGAAGGCCCTCGACCAGATCGAATGCCGTGACGCGCTGATGAACAAGGATGGGACCGAGGCCCAATGGCCGGAGGCGGAGTTCATCGTCGGCAACCCGCCGTTCCTCGGGAACAAGTCCATGCTTCGCGGCCTCGGCGACGGCTATGTCGGAAAGCTCCGACGGCTCTTTGATGGACGCTTGAGCGCGGGAGTCGATCTCGTTTGTTATTGGTTCGAAAAAGCCCGGGATGCGGTCATGGCCGGCACGGCCTTACGAGTTGGCTTGGTCGCGACCAACTCGATCCGCGGCGGCCCAAACCGACGGGCGCTGGAGCGGATAATAGCGGCAGGCCGAATTTTCATCGCATTCTCGGACACGGAATGGGAAAGCGGCGGCGCGCAAGTTCGCGTCAGTCTCGTCGGTTTCGGGTCCAAAGAGGTCGACGATCCGGCGACGCTGGACGGGACCCCGGTCGATGAAATCCACGCAGACCTTTCTGCAGGAGCGCACGGCACTACAAACCTCACCCGAGCGCGCAGATTGAACGCCAATCTCAATGTCGCCTTCATGGCGACGACGAAGGGCGGAGCATTCGATATATCCGGCGATCTTGCGCGCCAATGGTTGACACTTCCCACCAACGTCAATGGCCGGCCAAATTCCGACGTGCTTCGGCCTTGGCTGAATGGCATGGACGTAACCCGCCGCCCGTCGGGAAAATGGGTCATCGATTTCAACATCCGTGCCGAAACGGAGGCCGCGCAATACGAGGTGCCATTCGAGCACGCGCGCTCGCTCGTGTGGCCCGAGCGCCAGAAGAACCGGCGGGAATCGTATCGCAAGTTCTGGTGGCGCTTTGTGGAGCCCGCCAAGGCATGAGGGCCAAGCTGGCGCCACTATGCCGATACATTGCGACGCCTACCGTGGCAAAGCATCGCCTTTTTGTTTGGTTGCCCTCGACAGTTTGCCCTGATCACCAGCTCATCGTCATCGCCCGCAACGACGACACGACATTCGGCACTCTCCACTCACGCTTCCATGAACTGTGGTCGCTTCGGCTCGGGACATGGCTCGGCGTCGGCAACGACCCGCGCTACACGCCGTCGACCACCTTCGAGACCTTCCCTTTCCCCGAAGGGCTGACGCCGGACATCCCGGCCGCCGACTACGCCGGCGATCCTCGCGCGCAGAGGATCGCCGCAGCAGCCGCCGAGCTGGTGCGGCTCCGCGACGCCTGGCTGAACCCGCCGGAATGGGTGAAGCGCGTGCCCGAGGTGGTGCCGGGCTATCCCGACCGCATCCTGCCGGTCGACGACGAGGCGGCGGCGGAGTTGAAGAAGCGGACGCTCACCAACCTCTACAACCAGCGCCCGACCTGGCTCGCCAACGCCCACCGCACCCTCGACGAGGCGGT
This sequence comes from Alphaproteobacteria bacterium, assembly GCA_009694025.1. Classification (GTDB taxonomy): domain Bacteria; phylum Pseudomonadota; class Alphaproteobacteria; order SHVZ01; family SHVZ01; genus SHVZ01. The sequence goes on from SHVZ01000004.1 coordinate 6,837, forward strand.
GGCCGCCGCCTACGGCTGGCCCGCCGATCTTTCCGACGACGAGATCCTGGCCCGGCTCTTCGCCCTCAACCAGGAACGCGCGGCGGCCGAAGCGAAAGGCTGAGCCCCTTCAGATGCGATCATCTTGTCGATTGCGCTTCGGGCCCCCTCCCTCGTGCGAAGCGCGGGGGAGGGCGGGGTGGGGGCCGAGCACAGCGAGGGTACTCTTCGACAAGGACTATGGACTATCGACGCCACCGAGGCCTTCGCCCGACCTTCACTCCTCGCTTCGCTCGGCCCCCACCCAGCGCGACAACGCTTCGCGTTGCGCGTACCTCCCCCGGCTTCGCCAGGAGAGGGAGTCCGAGGAGGGGTTTCCTCGTCATCGGATCTTGTTCCAATCAGCCACTCTTGGGTGGAACGGGCTCCAGGAGCGGCAGAAGGAGGCTGGCGTCGAAGACGACCTTCATGCGCCCTTACGGAGGCGGCGCAGCTCGCCAGCCGCGTCCGGGACATTCTTCCAATCGCCGAGACCGACCTCGCGGAGCTGGGTCACGGCCTCGCGGAACGTCGCGTCGCTCAGCTTCGCAAAATCGGTGGCCTTGAACTCGAGCAGCTCCCAGGCCCCGTTTCGATTGCGCTTCCAGCGCCCCTTGCCCGACAGCCGGATATTCTGGAACAGCAGGGAACCGAGCTGCTTGGCGACGTCTCGCGGAACCTCGCACGGGATTTTCACGTCCCCGTCCCGGACATGCGCGTGCGCGGTGCGGTCCTCTCCGCCTACCCAGACGAGCTCCCCGCTGACGCTGCCTTCCTGAACGATCGGACCGATCTCGGCGGTGGTGCCATCCCGGCCGGGGAAACGCACGACGACGCTGCGCTGATTGCGCTCCCGCAGCTCGCCGACGGCGTTGTCGTCGGCAAGCATCTGGTCAAGCCTCCGGAACGGCCGCATCACGTCGTCCGACGCATCGGGCGCGAGCAGCGACAGCACGCGCGCCCGGACCTTCGGCGCCGCCTGATGCTCGACCTGCTGGCGAAAGATGGCAGATCCCGGTTCCAAATCGAGAAAGCGGACATGCTCCTTCTCGCCGAGAAGCCGCGCCAGCTCCCGCATGTACTCCGCCTGCCGCCACATCGGCAGTGTGGCAGGCGTCAGGCCATCAACCTTGAAGCGAAACTCGACCGGGTTCATGCCCGCCTCAATCGTTCGGCGCCATCATAGGAACGCCGTCGCAAAGCTTCAAGGTCGCGGCCGCCGGCGGCGGCGCGAGGGAAGCGGGCCGCCGTCAGCCGACCTTGATCGCCTGCCTCGCGCGATAGACCGTGCCGTCGTCGTCGGTCCAGGCGAAGTCGAGGAACCCGCTTTCCGTCGCCTTCAGGAAGAAGGCGACATAGGGGTTGGCCGCGACCGCCGGCTCGAGCGCAGCGTCGAAGACGGGCCGCCCGTTGTAGGCGCAGGTCAGCCGGTTGATGATCCGACGGGGCACGAGCGCACCGGCCGCGTCGCGTCGCTGGCCTGACTCCATGTCGTGGGTGACCAGGGCCTTCACCTCGAACACCTCGCCCGGCTTGACCTGCGCGGGGATGCGGATGCGCGGCTTCACGTCCTGGGCCATGGCCGTCTCCGCTCAGCCGCCGCAGCCGCCGACCGTGACCGCAACCTCGCGGCTCGCGGTCCACAGGCCGCCGTCCGCCATCTCGGCGACCGCGATCACCTTCCCGCTCGCCGCCAGGCGGATGCGGACCGACACCTCGGCCTTGCCGTTGTGGGGGCCGAGCCGGACGCTGATCACGCCCGGATTCGGGTTGCCGTCGGCGACGACATGGATCGCTTTCACGTGGTCGGCCGCGGTCATCGGGCTTTCGACGGTGATGGTGAGCGGCACCGAACTGCCGTTGTCGGCGATGTCAGGCGCCTGCAGCACGACCCGCCCCTGGCGCGGAGCACCCTTCACCAGCTTCTGCAACAGCTCGGCCGCCGCCTGCGGCGTCGCCGAGGCCGCCCGCGGCAGCACGAGAGAGGCGAGCGCCGCCGCCGAAAGGACGCTTGCGCCCAGAACCAGGCGCCGACGATCGAAGCTGTGCGCCATTGGCCGATCCTACTTGGTTGCGTCCTTGAGATAGGCGAGCAGATCCTTGACGTCATTCTCCCGCTTGATGCCCGGGAAGGCCATCTTGTTGCCGGGGATGAAGATACGGGGATCGGCGACGTATTTGCCGATGGTCTCGTCGTTCCAGACGATGTTCGCGTTCTTCATCGGCTGGGAGAAGGCGAAGCCGTCCTTGGTGCCGGCCTTGCTACCGTAGACGCCGTTGAGGTTGGGGCCGACGCCGTGCCGGCCATTGGCCTCGACCGTATGACAGACCTTGCATACCGCGAACCGCTTCTGCCCCTCCGCCGCGTTCTGCGCGAACGCAGGGGCGGCCGAGGCGGTCAGCAAGGCGAAGGCGAGGCGGAGCGGCGCCGCGAAGCCTGCGATCTTCACACCCGGAACCAATTCGACACCGACCGCCATCATTCGCCCCTCCCGCGCCGGGCGGCCCAGCGATATCCCCGATCACCATGATCCCGTCAAGCACCAAGCCATGGTAGCCTGATCGCCCTCCCGAACCTCCCTTTCCACGATTTCCCGGTTCATGACCGCGTCCGGCAGACGACCGCCACTCATCCTCTTGGTTCTGGCGACCGCCATCGGCGGCCTCTCCATGAACATCTTCATCCCGTCGATGCCCGGCCTCGTCCGCGCCTTCGCGACGGACATCGCCACGGTCCAGCTCACCCTCACCCTCTATCTCGCCGGCATCGCCGTCGGACAGCTCGTCTACGGACCGCTCTCCGATCACTACGGCCGCCGGCCGATGATGCTGGCCGGGCTCGGCCTTTATGCGCTCGCGGCCCTGGTCGCGAGCCTGGCCCAGACCATCGACGTCCTGATCCTCGGCCGCATCGCCCAGGCCTTCGGCGGCTGCGCCGGCATGGTCATCACCCGCGCGATCATCCGCGACGTCTACGACCGCGACCGTGCCGCCTCGGTCCTGGGATACGTCACCATGGCGATGACCGTCGCCCCGGCGATGGCGCCGGTGCTGGGCGGGTATCTCGATCTCTGGTTCAGCTGGCGGGCCGGGCTCTGGGTGCTGAGCGGCTACGGCATCGCCCTCTTCCTCGGCTGTCTCTTCTACCTGAACGAGACCTTGAAGGAGCCGCAACCGACCATCGGCGTGCTCCCGATCCTGCACAGCTATCGGATGCTGCTCCGCCGCCCGGCCTTCTTAGGGTACGCCTTCGGCGTCGGCCTCTCGACCGCGTGCTTCTTCGCCTTCCTCGCCGGCGCTCCCTACCTGATGATCGAAGTGCTGAAGCGACCGCCGAGCGACTACGGGATCTGGTTCGTCATCGTCTCTCTCGGCTATTTCATCGGCAACTTCCTCACCGGCCGGCTCTCCGGTCGGCTCGGCGTCGACCGCATGGTGACCATCGGCGCGGCCATGGTCTTGAGCGGCGGCCTCGGCATGCTGGCCCACGTGCTGACAGCACCGCTGGCGCCCTACGGCATCTTCCTGCCGGCGATGATGGTGGCGATGGGCAATGGCGTCGGCCAGCCGAACGGCATCGCCGGCGCCATCAGCGTCGATCCGACCCGGGCGGGCGCCGCCTCCGGCATCGTCGGGTTCCTGCAGATGTCGATCGGCGCCGTCGGCACCGTCATCATCGGCCACACGCTGGAATCGACCCTGCTGCCGGTCGCCCTGACCGTCACCGCGCTCGGCAGCGGCTCGGCCCTGTTCTTCTGGCTGGCGCTGTTGCGGCGTCCAGGCTTGCCAGGGCCGGCGGACCGATAGAAATTACACGGCCATGGCGACCGGAACCCCGCAACGTCGGCCCAAGATCGGAATCGCGCTCGGCTCGGGCATCGCCCGCGGCTGGGCTCATCTCGGCGTCCTGCGCGCGCTCGCTCGTCACGGCATCCAGCCGGACCTGATCGCCGGCACCTCGATCGGCGCCCTGGTCGGCGCCGCCCATCTGTCCAACCGCTCCCCGCAGCTCGAAGTCTGGGCCCGCGCGCTGACCAAGCTCAAAGTCATCTCCTTCCTCGATTTCAAGCTCGGCGGCGGCGGTGTCATCGGCGGCAGCCGCCTCGCCCAGGAGATGGAACGCAACTTCGGCGACCTCTCGATCGAGAATCTGTCGGCGCCGTTCACCGCGGTCGCGGCCGACCTCGCCACCGGCCATGAGGTCTGGCTCAACACCGGCCGGCTGGTCGACGCGCTCCGCGCCTCGTTCTCGCTTCCCGGCGTTTTCCCGCCGGTACGCATCGGCGAGCGATGGCTGGTCGACGGCGCGCTGGTGAACCCGGTTCCGGTCTCGGTCTGCCGCGCCATGGGGGCGGAGATCATCATCGCGGTGAACCTGCACGCCGACATCATCGGCAGAGCGCGGGTGCCGGGAAAGACCTACCAGGCCGTCGCCGGCTTCGATCTCTTAGCCGAGCTCGAGACGATGGACCCGGAGGACAAGAGCTGGCGCCTCGATTCCTTCCTCAACAAGATGTTCGGCCGCCAGCCGGACGCGCCGTCCATGTTCGGCGTCATGGTCTCCGCCCTCAACATCGTCCAGGATCGGCTGTCGCGCTCGCGGCTCGCCGGCGAGCCGCCCGACGTGGCGATCAACCCGCGCGTCGGCCATATCGGCCTGCTCGAATTCCACCGCGCGGCCGAGGTGATCGACGAAGGCGAGGCCGCGGTCGAGCGCGCCCTGCCCGACATCAAGGCGGCGCTCACGGTCTTCGGCTACGTCCGCCCGCAATAGAAGGAGCCACGCGCCCATGCGCTCGACGACGGCCGAAACCGTCCACGCCTACTACGACCGCTTCAACGCCGGCGATTGGGAGGGAATGCTGTCGCTTCTCTCCGACGACGTCGCCCACGATCTCAACCAAGGCGGCCGCGAGGTCGGCAAACCGGCCTTCCGCGCGTTCCTCCAGCGTATGGCGCGCTCCTACAAGGAGCGGCTGGAGGACATCGTCATCCTCGGCGACGACGCCCGGATCGCCGCGGAGTACCTGGTGATCGGCACCTATGTCCGGACCGACGAAGGCCTGCCGCCGGCGACCGGCCAGACTTACCGGCTTCCCGGCGGCGCCTTCTTCGACCTCGCGGGAGGGCGCATCACCCGCGTCACCAACCACTACAATCTCGAGCAATGGCTCAGGCTGATCGGCTCCGGTTCGAGCGGGTGAGCGGAGAGGCGCTCCGGCGGTACGTCCCGGATCTGGCCCGCCTCCGCATCCAGGTGTTCCGGGACTGGCCGTACCTCTACGAGGGCGACGAGGCCTATGAGCGCCGATACCTCGAGACCTACATCCGCTCGAAGCGGAGCGTGGTCGTACTCGCCCTCGACGATGGCCGTGCGGTCGGCGCCTCGACGGCGCTTCCGCTCGCCGACGAGGCGGCCTACGTCACCCGGCCCTTCGCCGACCGCGGCCTCGACATCGGCCGCTTCTTCTATTTCGGCGAGAGCGTGCTCGACCGCGCCTCGCGCGGCCAAGGTGCCGGCGTCCGCTTCTTCGCCGAGCGCGAATCCCATGCCCAGTCTTTCGGCGGTTTCGAGACCGCGTGCTTCTGCGCGGTTGAGCGCCCCGACGACCACCCGATGAAGCCCGCGGACTACGTGCCGCTCGATGCCTTCTGGACCCGGCGCGGCTACGTGAAGGATCCCGCCTTCGTCACCCGCTTCGCCTGGCGCGACATCGGCGGGGACCAGGAGACAGAGAATCCGATGGCGTTCTGGTTCAAGCGCCTCTAGCCGCATGGACCTCGCGACCCTCGCCGGTCTCTTCGTCACCTCGTTCCTGGCGGCGACGATCCTGCCGATGTCCTCGGAGGCGGTGCTGGCGGGCGTGGCGCTGACCACCGCCCAGGACCGGCTCCTGTTGTGGACGGTCGCGACCGTCGCGAACACGCTCGGGTCGGTCCTCAACTGGTCGCTCGGACGCTGGGGCGCCATATACCGTGACCGGGCATGGTTCCCGGTGAAGCCCGAAACCTACGACAAGGCCGCCGCCCGTTTCCGGCGCTACGGCACCTGGTCGCTGCTCTTTTCCTGGCTGCCGATCGTCGGCGATCCCCTGACCATGGTCGCCGGCGCGCTCGGTGTCAGGTTCCTGCCCTTCGTCCTGCTGGTTGCCTTCGGCAAGGGCGCACGCTACGCCGTCGTCCTCGCCCTCTTCTAGAGCCGCCATGCCCCGCCTCAAGTCCTTCCCGATCGACTGGGTCGTCAACGCCGCCGCGACGCCGTCGGCAGCCTATGGCGCCGACCAGCGCCGGGCGCTCGACGAGGCCGGGTTCGAACGGGCCTGGAGCACCGTGACCCGGTGGCCGGGCTATCGGGCGACGCCGCTCGTCTCGCTGCCCGGCCTCGCCCGCGCCGCCGGCGTCGCCGAGCTCCGCTACAAGGACGAGGGCGGCCGCTTCGGGCTCGGCAGCTTCAAGGCGCTGGGCGGTGCCTATGCGGTCTATCGCCTGCTCGCGCGGATGATCGCGACGAAGACCGGCGGCACCGAGCCGGCGATCGACGATCTCCTCTCCGGCCGTCATCGCGATCATGCGAAGGACGTCGTCGTCGCCAGCGCCACCGACGGCAACCACGGCCGCTCGGTCGCCTGGGGAGCGAAGCTGTTCGGCTGCCGCTGTGTCATCTTCATCCACGCGACCGTCAGCGAGGCGCGCCGCCAGGCGATCGCCGCCTATGGCGCCGACGTCATCCGCATCAAAGGCAACTACGACGATTCCGTCCACCATTGCGCCGCCGAGTCGGCGAAGAGAGGCTGGCACGTGGTCTCCGACACCGCCTATGACGGCTATTGGCAGATCCCCTGCGACGTGATGCAGGGCTATGCGGTGATGGCCGAGGAGATCATCCGAGAGATGTCACCGCCGCCGACCCATGTGTTCCTTCAGGGCGGCGTCGGCGGCCTCGCCGCCGCGGTGGTCGCCCGCTTCTGGCAGGTCTGGGGCACGCGCCGCCCGCGTGCGGTCGTGGTCGAGCCGGTGCGCGCCGACTGCCTGTTCCAGTCGGCGAAGGCCGGAAGGCCGACCAAGTCGACCGGCGACCTCGACACCCTGATGGCCGGCCTGGCAGCCGGCGAGGTGTCGCTCGCCGCCTGGGAGGTGCTCAAGGGCGGCGCCACCGCGTTCATGATTGTCCCCGACGAGGCGGCGGTAGAGGCGATGCGGCTCCTGGCCCAGGGCGTCGATGGCGACCCGCGCGTCGTCGGCGGCGAGGCCGGGGTCGGCGGGCTCGCCGGGCTGCTCGCGGCCACGGTCGACGGAAAGGCGCACGCCGCCTTCGGCCTCACGACCGAGAGCCGCGTTCTCACCATCGGCAGCGAAGGCGACACCGACCCCGAGCTCTATCGCAAGCTCGTCGGACGGAGCGGCGATGAGGTCAGGGCGGTGTGACCCGCGCCGATCTCCGGATCGACATCGTCCGCCTGCTGGCCCGGCTCGACCGCCTGGCCGAGGTCGGCGCGATCGAGGGTGGCGGCAATGCCCGCCTCGCCCTCTCCGATCAGGACCGCGACGGCCGCGACCTGGTGATCGGCTGGATGCGGGACCTCGGGCTCGCGGTCACCGTCGATGCCATCGGCAATGTCTTCGGCCGACGCCGGGGGCGCCACGACTCGGCCCCACTGATGACGGGATCGCACATCGACACCGTCCGCACCGGCGGGCGCTACGACGGCAACTACGGCGTTCTCGCCGGGCTCGAGGTGGTGGAGGTCCTGAACCAGGCGGCGATCGAGACCGAGCGGCCGATCATCATCGCTTTCTTCACCAATGAGGAAGGCGCCCGCTTCCACCCGGACATGATGGGAAGCCTCGTCTATGTCGGCGGGCTCCCGCTCGACGAGGCCCTGGCCGCCAAGGGCATCGACGGAAAGACCGTCGGCGACGAGCTCCGGCGCATCGGCTACGCCGGCCCTGAGCCGGTAGGAAGGCCCGATCTCCACCGCTTCGTCGAGCTGCACATCGAGCAGGGCCCGGTGCTCGACCGCGAGGGCGTGACCATCGGCGCCGTCGACTCCCTCCAAGGCATCTCCTGGACCGAGTTCACCCTCAAGGGCACCCCCAACCACGCCGGCACCACGCCGATGCGCCTCAGGCACGACGCCGGCTACGTCGCGGCGTCGCTCACCACCTTCGTCCGCCGGCTCGCCAACGAGTTCGGCGGCAATCAGGTCGGCACGGTCGGCTCGATCAAACTCTTCCCCGACCTGATCAACGTGATCCCCAACAAGGCGGTGGTCGCCGTCGACCTCCGCAACACCGACGAGGCGAAGCTCAAGGAAGCCGAAGGGCGCGTCGCCGCCTTCATCGGGGAGACGGCCAAGGCCGAGGGCTGCACCGTCGAGTGGCGCCGCCTCGCCCGCTTCGAGCCGGTGATCTTCGATGCCGGGATGGTGGCGACGATCGAGCGGACGGCAAAGGATCTGGGGTTCTCGGTCCGGCGCATGACCTCCGGCGCCGGCCACGACGCTCAGATGATGCAGCGGGTAGCGCCGACCGCGATGATCTTCGTCCCTTCGGTCGGCGGCATCAGCCACAACGTCCGCGAGTTCACCAAGCCCGAGGACCTGGAAGCCGGCGCCAACGTGCTACTCCAGGTGATGCTGGAGTTGGCCGGCTAACCCGGTGCCTCGAGGAAGGCGGCGATGCGGTCGGCGAGGCCGAACCCCGGCAGATCGTTGTGCCCGGCGCGCGGAATGAAAATGCCGGACTTGGGCGAGCCGGCGGCCTCGAGTAAACGCCGGCCGTGGGACGCCGGCACGACCGAGTCCGATTCGCCATGCACGATCAGGAGCGGCGCGCCGAGGACGCCGATCCGCTCCAGATTGTCGAAGCGGTCGAGCACCAGCCACCTGACCGGCACGAACGGATAGAGTTCGGCCGCACGGTCGGCGACCGAGGTGAACGGCGCCTGCAGGATCACCGCCCGGAACGGGCGCCCGTCCGCGGCCGCCTCGGCTGCGAGTCGGGTGGCGATGCCGCCACCGAGACTCTCGCCCCAGAGGGCCACCTGCCGGCGGGCGATGGCCTGTGATTCGAGCGCCGCCACAGTCGCCCGTCCATCCCGGTAGAGACCCTCCTCGGTCGGCGTTCCGGCGCCGCCGCCATAGCCCCGGTAGGGGGCGAGGACCAGGCCAAACCCTTGCGCCGCCAGGGGTGCGCCGAGCGAGAGGCGATCTCCGAGATGGCCCGCGTTGCCTTGAAAGAGGACCAAAGTGGGCCGACCCGCGGCCGCCGGGCGATGCCATGCGGTGAGGTCGAGCCCGTCCTCGGTCCGCACGGGCAAGGGCCGCAAGCCCGACGCGAGGAGCCCGCCCGCATCGGGTGGGGTCGTGTCGGGGTGATAGAGCAGCGTCCGCTGGCCGACGAACATCAGGCCCACGATCAGGAGCCATCCCGCGACGATCCAGCCGGCGATGGTCACAAGGGTCATGCCGGTCCGAGCCTACCGGCCGCCGCGGGTTTCGCCTATATAAGGCCCATGCTGACGCCAACCGCTCCCCGCCGGCCGAAGCCGGTGGTGCTCTGCATCCTCGACGGCTGGGGCCACCGGGCCGAGCCGGCCGACGACAACGCCATCCTCAAGGCCAGGACGCCCAATCTCGACCGGCTGGCGAAGGCGTCGCCGGTCTCCTACCTCGACGCCTCCGAGCTGCATGTCGGCCTGCCCAAGGGCCAAATGGGCAATTCCGAGGTCGGCCACATGAATCTTGGGGCCGGCCGCGTCGTCATGCAGGACCTGCCGCGGATCGACCAGGCGATCGAGGACGGCGCGCTCGCGACGATGCCACCGCTTCTCCGCTTCATCGACCGGCTGAAGGCGTCGAGAGGCACCTGCCACCTGATGGGGCTCCTCTCGCCGGGCGGCGTCCATTCGCACCAAAACCACATGGCGGCGCTGGCAAAGGCGGTCGCCGCCGCCGGCGTGCCGGTGGCCGTCCATGCCTTCCTTGACGGCCGCGATACGCCGCCGAAGAGCGCCGACGCCTTCCTCCTCCGGTTCCTCGCCGACTCGGGCGCCCGCATCGCCACCGTTGCCGGGCGCTACTTCGCCATGGACCGCGACAAGCGCTGGGACCGGGTCGAGGCCGCCTGGAAGACGATCGTGCTCGCCGAAGGGGACCGCGTCCAGGAGGCACGATCCGCCGTCACCGCCGCCTACGCCGCCGGCAAGAGCGACGAATTCGTGCCGCCGACGGTGGTTGCCGGATACGCCGGCATGGCCGACGGCGACGGCATCTTGATGGCGAATTTCCGCGCCGACCGGGCACGCGAGATCCTAGCCGCGCTCCTCGATCCGGACTTTGCGGGTTTCCCTAGGCCGCGCCGACCGAAACTCGCGGCCGCCCTCGGCCTGACCGAGTACTCGACCGACCTCAACCGCTTCCTCGATACCCTGTTCGCCCCGATCGCGCTCACCCATACGCTCGGCGAGATCGTCGCCGATGCCGGGCTGAAACAGTTGCGGATCGCCGAGACCGAGAAGTACGCCCACGTCACCTTCTTCTTCAACGGCGGCGAGGAGCGCGAATTCGCCGGCGAGACCCGTATCCTCGTGCCATCGCCCGAGGTCGCCACATACGACCTCAAGCCGGAGATGTCGGCGCCGGAGGTGACGGAGAAGCTGGTCGAGGCGATCCGCTCCGGCGCTTTCGACCTGATCGTCGCCAACTACGCCAACACCGACATGGTCGGCCACACCGGCGACATCTCAGCGGCGATCAAGGCGGTCGAGGCGGTGGACATCTGCCTCGGGCGGGTCGCCGGAACTCTCGAGGCCGCGGGTGGCGTCATGCTGGTGACCGCCGACCACGGCAATGCCGAGCAGATGCGCGACCACGGGACCGGCCAGGCCCACACCGCCCACACGCTCAACCTGGTGCCGGCGATGCTGATCGGCGTCGACCGCGGCACCAGGCTCGCCGGCGGCAAGCTCGCCGACGTCGCCCCGACGCTACTCGAGGTGATGGGCCTGCCCAAGCCGGTGGCGATGACCGGCCGATCGCTCCTCCGTCGACCGGCCGAGCACCGTGCGGCGGATTGATCTCCACGTCGCCGTCGCGCTCGTCGCCGCGACGATGGCCACGATCCTTTCCGGCGGGCTCCGGGCCGAGGACCAGGCTCCCAGGCGTCTGGACGAGGTCGAGCGCGCCACCGCCGCCGACCGCGAACGCCTGATCGAGGCGACGCGCAGGGCCAACGCCCTCGCCCGCGAGGTCGCCGAGATCCGGGCCGAGCAGATTCAGGCGGCACGCGCCGCTCAGGCCCATGGAACCGAGGTGCAGCGCCTGGAGGACCGGCTGGCGGGACTTTCCGACCAGGAGAAAACACTGACCCGGGCCCTCGAACGCCGGCGCCAGGAGCTTACCGACGTCGCGGCGGCGCTGCTGAGGCGCGCCCGCGTCCCGCCGGAAGCGCTGCTGGCGCTCCCGCTCAGCCCGCGCGAGACGGTCCAGGGCGCGATCCTCCTCAATGCCGCCCGTCCGGAGATCGAACGCCGGGCCGAATCGCTGGCGACCGATCTCTCCCGGCTCGCCGACACCCGTGCCCGCATGTACGAGGAGCGCCGGCACCGGGAGGCGGCGCTGGCCGCCCTCAGCACCGAGGAAATCCGCCTCGACGGCCTCCTCAGACGCAAAGCCGCCCTTCAGCAGCGCGCCGAGGGCGAGGCCGAGCGACTCGCCCGGCGGATGCAGGAGCTGACCGCATCGGCGAAGGATCTCAAAGATTTGATCGACCGGCTTGAGGCCGATCGGCGGGCGCGGGAAGACGCGCAGGTGCGCCTCCTTTCGTCCCTGCGGCCGCCGCCGAAGCCGGCGCCGACGGCGGCAATCGAGGCACCCCCGGCCCCGGCGCCATCGGTCGCGACGCCGCCTCTGGCTCTGGCGCTGCCGCCGCCGGCCGAGCTGGCGAGGCCCTTTGGCGAGGCGCGCGGCCTTGTCGCCCTGCCGGTCGCGGGCCGCCTGATGCTCCGATTCGGCGAGCCCGACGAGCAGAGCCAGCCGGCCAAGGGGCTGGTCTACGAATCGCGCGCGGGCGCGGCGGTGGTGGCCCCTTACGACGGGCGCATCCTCTTTGCCGGGCTCTTTCGCGGTTATGGACTTATATTGATCATCGAACATGGTGAGGGATATCATTCCCTACTGTCCGGTCTGGGGCGGATTGACGGCGGCGTCGGGCAATGGGTTCTGGCCGGTGAACCGGTCGGCGCCATGGGCGCGGCGCCGGAGGGCAATCCCAGGCTGTACCTGGAACTGCGCCGACAGGGTCATCCGATCAACCCTCAACCCTGGTTGGCCGCCGGCACTAGCAAGGTGAGCGGATGAAGCGTTTTCTCGGCGTCGCGGCGATCGCCTTTGGCACGACCGCGTTCGCGTTCCTGTCCTCCCCGATCGTCGCCCAGCAAAGCGGCGGCGCCAACACGAGCGAAACCTATCGTCAGCTCAACCTGTTCGGCGAGATATTCGAGCGCGTGCGCGCCGACTTCGTCGAGAAGCAGACCGACGAGGAGCTGATCGAGGCGGCGATCAACGGCATGCTGACCTCGCTCGATCCGCACTCGGGCTACATGAACTCCAAGACCTTCCGCGACATGCAGGTGCAGACCCGCGGCGAGTTCGGCGGGCTCGGCATCGAGGTGACGATGGAGCAGGGCTTCGTCAAGGTGGTGTCGCCCATCGACGACACCCCGGCGGCGCGTGCCGGGCTCAAGCCCGGCGACTTCATCACGCATCTCGACGGCGAGCAGATCCAGGGCCTCACCCTCAACGAAGCGGTCGAGAAGATGCGCGGACCCGTGGGCTCGGCGATCAAGCTCACCATCCGGCGCGAAGGCCGCGAGGCCTTCGACGTCTCGATCAAGCGCGACGTCGTCCGCATCCAGTCGGTGCGCTCGCGCGTCGAGGCCGGCAACTTCGGCTACATCCGCATCACCACCTTCAACGAGCAGACCGATGCCGGCCTGAAGCGCGCGGTCGATACCATCAAGAAGGACGTCGGAGCGAAGCTCCAGGGCTATGTGCTCGACCTCCGCAACAACCCGGGCGGCCTTCTCGACCAGGCGGTCGCCGTCTCAGACGCGTTCCTCGACAAGGGTGAGATCGTCTCCACGCGCGGCCGGCGTACCGACGACGCCACCCGCTACAACGCCAAGGCCGGCGATCTCGCCGAAGGCTTGCCGATCATTGTCCTGATCAACGCCGGTTCGGCTTCGGCCTCCGAGATCGTCGCCGGCGCGCTGCAGGACCATCGCCGCGCCGTCGTCCTCGGCACCAAGTCGTTCGGCAAGGGCTCGGTGCAGACCATCATCCCGCTGCCCGGGAACGGCGCCATCCGGCTCACCACGGCACGCTACTACACCCCGTCGGGCCGCTCGATCCAGGCCAAGGGCATCGAGCCGGACATCGACGTACCCGCCCAACGCTTCGAGACCGTGGACGAGGCGCGGAAGCGGCGCGAGGGCGACCTCCGGGGCGCCTTCAGCAACACCGGCCAGGGCCGCGTCGACACTACGCCGCGTCCGAGCACGGACTCGCCGGCGCCCGCGGCGCCGCCCGCCAGTAGCCCGACAGCCGAAGCGGCGCCTCAGGTGTCGGGCGAGGACTACCAGCTCGCCCGGGCCGTCGATCTCCTCCGCGGCATCGCCCTCTATCAGCAGCGCATGGTGAATTGAACCTCCTCGCCAAGCTCTTTCGAAGAGATAAGGCACCGCCGCCAGACGCGGCGGAGAGCGAAGAGGGCGTGGGGACGCCGGAGGCTCCCGAGACGAGGGGCAGGCGTTTTCGCCTGCCCTTGCCGGCGATCCCGAGGCCGAGCGGACCGACGGTCGGCGCCCTCGTGGTGATCGCCGGCCTGACCGGCCTCGGCGCCTGGCTGGCGCTCCAGGGCGACGAGACGGTGAGTCGTCGCGTCGTCCAGACGCCGCGGGTATTGGTGTCCCTCGACGGTCGCCCGATGGTGAACGAGGAACCGCCGGCGGAGCCCACGGAGACGAAGGCACCGGCTGCGGCCGCGGCCCCGAAGGAGCCGGCACGTGGCGCCGGACCGCAGGTGAGCCTGCCGTCGCTCGCCGCCGTCCCGCCCCAGGCCGGAGCCGCGCCGCCACCGCCGGCCGCGACGGCGAAGCCGGTCAAGTTCGGGCCTCCGGTGCAGCTGAAGAAGGCGCCCGAGCCAGGCATGGTCGAACGGGGCCCGAAGGGGCCGCTTCCGATCATCGCCGAGGATGGGCGGCAGGCATGGCGGGTCTATGCACGACCCTTCGACGAGGGCGACAAGCGTCCGCGCATCGCCGTCATCGTGACCGATCTCGGGCTTTCGGCCGCGGCGACGGCGGCGGCGATCCAGCAGCTTCCGGGGGCGGTGACGCTGGCCTTCGCCCCCTATGGCCCACGCGTGGCGGAGCTGGTCGAGGAGGCGCGGGCCGCCGGCCACGAGACCCTGATGGCGGCGCCGAGCGAACCGCCCGATTTCCCCCGCAACGACCCCGGCCCGCACACGCTGCTCGCCGCCCTGAGCCCGGCCGAGAACCTGGATCGCCTCGAATACGTGCTGAGCCGCGCGCCGGGCTATGTCGGGGTGGTCACCAGCACCGCCGGGCGATTCTTCGGCAACGAGGAGGCGCTTCAGCCGGTCCTGACGCTGCTCCGTCGCCGCGGCCTTCTCTACCTCGACGGCCGCGGCGCGCCGAAGTCGACAGTCCAGCAGATGGCCGGCGCGGTCGGCCTGCCGCGCGCCTACGGCAACCGCTTCCTCGATCTCGAAGCCTCGCGCGGCGCGATCGACACCCGGCTTGCCGAGCTCGAGAAGATCGCCCGCGACTCGGGCGTCGCCGTCGGCATCGGCCGGCCCTACCCCGTGACCATCGAGCGCATCGCCCTATGGGTGGACTCGCTGGAGTCGAAGGGTCTCGCGTTGGCGCCGATCACCGCCGTGGTCGACCGCCAGCCGCCATGAGCGGTCCGAAGCCGGGCTATCGGCCTTGCGTCGGCGTCATGCTGCTCGACCGCGACGACCGGGTCTTCGTCGGCGAACGCATAGGCACGCCCGGCGCCTGGCAGATGCCGCAAGGCGGCATCGACGAAGGCGAGACGCCGCTCCAGGCGGCCAAGCGCGAGCTGAGAGAGGAGATCGGCACCGACCAGGCCGAGCTCCTGGCCGAGAGCGCCGGGTGGTTCTCCTACGACCTGCCGAAGGATCTCCGCGAAAGGCTCTGGCACGGCCGCTTCCGCGGCCAGACCCAGAAATGGTTCGCGTTCCGCTTCCTCGGGTCCGACGGCGACATCGACCTCGAGGCCCATCACCCGGAATTCGAGCGCTGGCGCTGGGTGGCGATGCGTGAGCTTCCGCTCCACATCGTTCCATTCAAGCGCGACGTCTACGAGCGCGTGGTGGCCGAGTTCGCGCCGCTGCTCACGCCTTCGACCACCTGACGGTCGCGTCCTTCCGCTTGTCCAGGCCGGGGAGCAGCTTGGTGCCGAGGCCGGGGCCGGTCATCGGATAGGCATAGCCCTTCTCGATCCTCGGCAGATCGGTCACCAGCTCGTTGTACCAGCCCGAGGTATAGGCCCGCACCGTCTCCTGGATCAGCGCGTTCGGCGCGTTCAGCGACAGATGCACGGAGGAGACCAGCACGATCGGCCCGGTGCAGTCGTGCGGCGCCACGGGCAGGTGATGCGCTTCGGCCATGGTCGCGATCTTCTTCGCCTCCGAGATACCTCCGACCCATCCCAGGTCCGGCATGATGATGCCGGCCGCGTTCCTCGCCATCAGGTCGCGATAGGCGTAGCGGCTGGCCAGTGTCTCGGAGGCGCAGATCGGCACGCGCGTGAAGCGGGCGAGCTGCTCGACCGCGTCGAGATTGCTCATCTTGACCGGGTCTTCGTACCAATAGGGATCGAACTCCTCGAGCGCGACGAAGATGCGCTTGGCCGTGGTCAGGTTCCACAGCGAGTGCAGCTCGACCATGATGTCGATCTTGTTGCCGACCCGCTTGCGGATCTTGCGGAAGGGCTCCAGCGCCGTGTCCATCTCCGAGGGCGAGATGTGGAGACCGCCATTGGCCTCGGCCGCCCAATCGAACGGCCAGATCTTCATCGCGGTGATGCCCTCCGAGAGCAGGCTCTCGGCGAGCTCATCGGCGCGATTGAGGAAGGCGTCGAGGTCCTCGTAGGGCCCATCCGACTTCTTGTTGAGGCCGAAGTTCTCCGCCAGCTGGCCGGTCGCCTTGCGGACGTACTGGTAGCCGGCGCAGGTGTTGTAGATCCGGATCCGGTCGCGCGAGAGTCCGCCGAGGAGCTGGTGGATCGGCTGATTGGTCATCTGCCCCAGGATGTCCCAGAGCGCGATATCGACCGCCGAGGCCGCCCGCGTCTCGACGCCGGTCGCGCCGATCCCGACGTAGTAGTCGACGGCAAGCATCCGCGAGATCCTGTCGATGCGTCGGGGATCGGCGCCGAGCAGCTTGTGCGCCGCGACTTCGTGGATGTAGTTGGCGACGGTGCCCGGCGCGAAGAACGTCTCGCCGAGGCCGACCAGGCCCTGGTCGGTGTGGACCCTGAGCCACATCAGGTTCGGGAACTCGCCGAGCTGGATGGTCTCGAGCGCGGTGATCTTCATCGGCGTCGGTCCTTCACGAGAATTGGCGGCGGCGGACTTCGAACAGGAAACACAAGCGGCCGGCGGCGGCGACAGCTAAACTCGGCCGCCATGAAATATACCCCCTCCCGCACCGAATGGGCGGCGACAGTCCCCGCCGATGCCGGCTTCGATCCGGCCGGGCTTGCCGACGCGATCGCGTTTCACCAGGCGAACGAGACGCCATGGCCGCACGACATCGACGCGCATATCAAGATCGGCCACTTCGAGCCGCCGCCGTGGAACGAGATCATCGGGCCGACCCGCGAGCGCACGGGGCCGAACGGCATCGTGCTCCGCGGCGGGCGCATCGTCGCCGAATGGGGCGACACCGCCCGCGCCGACATGACATTCAGCGTGACCAAGAGCTATCTCGCGCTGGTCTGCGGCCTCGCGGTCGACGATGGCCTGATCTCCGACATCGACCGGCCGGTCGGCGAGATCGTCAAGGACGGCGGCTTCGACTCCGCCCAGAACCGCCCGATCACCTGGCGCCATCTGCTTGAGCAGACCAGCGAGTGGGAAGGCGAGCTGTTCGGCAAGCCGGACATGGTCGACCGCAACCGCAACCTCGCCACCGAAGGCGCCGGCCAGGCCAAAGGAACCTTCCGCGCGCTCCAGCCCCCCGGCGCCTACTGGGAGTACAACGACGTCCGCGTCAACCGGCTGTCGCTCTCGCTGCTGCGCGTCTTCAAGCGCGCGGTGCCGGCAGTGGCGAAGGAGCGGATCATGGACCCGATCGGGGCCAGCGACGCCTGGGAATGGCATGGCTACCGCACCTCGGAAGTCGAGGAGAGCGGGAAGAAGATCACCTCGGTCTCCGGCGGCGGCCATTGGGGCGGCGGGCTGTTCATCCCGACCCGGGATCATGCGCGCGTCGGTCTGATGGTCGCCAACCACGGCCGCTGGGGCGACCGCCGCATCATTTCCGAGGATTGGATCCGGCGCTGCGCCACGCCGTCGAAGATCAACGCCAGCTACGGCCTGCTGTTCTGGCTGAACACCGATGGCACGCAGACGCCGAGCGCGCCCAGGTCGAGCGTCTTCATGCTGGGCGCCGGCTCCAACATCGTCTGGATCGACCGAGACCACGACCTGGTCGCGGTCGTCCGCTGGATCGCCAAGGACGCTTTCGACGGCTTCGCCAGGCGCGTGCTGGCGGCGCTCCGCTGAGGACCCTCGGATGCTTTGGACCACCACACTGACGAGGCTCTGATGCGCGAGGTCTTCCGGCGCCTGTCGCCCGATGCCCCCTATTTCCCCGACCACCTCGTCAGCATCCAGTCGGGCCCCGACAGCATGATCCGCCATGTCTGGCAGACCGCGGCCGTCTGCCTCGTCAAGGACTCCCCGCACCCGCTCCGGATCCTGGAGGTCGGGTCCTGGGCCGGGCATTCGTCCCTGACCTGGGCCGAGGCCATGGCCAAGTTCGAGCGCGACGGCACCCTCCTCTGCGTCGATCCCTGGGGCCGCTATTTCGCCGCTGAGGACTTGAAGCCAGAGGGCACCGCCTACCGGGCGATGGACGCGGCGGTCGACCTGGATCTCATCTACGGCCTCTTCCTCCACAATATCGGCTTCGCCGACAAGCGCGTCCGCGTCGACCACATCCGCGGGCGCTTCGACGAGGTAGCGCCATACCTTGCCGACGGTCAGTTCGACATCGTCTACATCGACGGCTCGCACTACTACGCCGACGTCGCCCACGACATCGCGGCGGCCAAGCGGCTTGTCCGCGACGGCGGCTTCATCTGCGGCGACGACCTCGAGCACCAGCTCGCCGACGTCGACGACGCATTCGTCCGCACCAACCTCGCCAAAGACTTCGCGCGCGACCCGAAGGGCCGCGGCATGCATCCGGGGGTGACGCTGGCGGTCGCCGAGGCCTTCGGCCGGGTCGCCGACTATTCCGGCTTCTGGATCATGCGCCGGGAGGGCGACGGCTTTCGCGAGGTCGAGCTGCACCAGGCCCAGGTGTTCATCCCGAGCCACCTCCGCGAGGTCGACAAGCACGCGCTCTACGCCTGGATGAAGCAGAGCGGGCTTTTCGGCTGATTTCTGCCGCCCGAGTCTTCCTCGATCCGGCGCCTTTCGTTGACGAGGGGAAGCCGCTCCCCCTAACCTCGGCATCGGAGTTTCAGCGAAAGGCGCCGCACCATGAAGACCTCGCCCGTCAAGCCGGCCGATCTCGCCCAGACCGTGCTCGCCGTCCCGCCGCTGGCGCGCCTGCCGGATCTCGCCCTCGACCGCGTCGCCAACGCCAAGCTGATCCGGCACATCGAGGCCGGCGGCATCCGTACGATGATGTATGGGGGCAACGCCAATTTCTATCATGTCGGCCTCTACGAGCTGGCCGGCATCCTCGATTTCCTGACCGAGACCGCCGCGGAATCCACCTGGATGATCCCGTCGATCGGGCCGGACTACGGCAAGATGATCGACCAGGTCGACGTCATGCGAAGCCGCGCTTTCCCGACCGCCATGGTGCTGCCACCGTCGCCGCCGATCGCGGTCGACGGCGTGCTCGCCGGTCTCCGACGGGTCGCCGACCGCTTCGGCCGGCCGCTGATCCTCTATATCAAGGCGGAGGGCGCAGTGACGCCCGACGGCGTCGCCCGCCTGTTCGAGGACGGCGCCCTATGCGCGGTCAAGTACGCGATCAACCGCGCCAATCCGTCCGAGGACGCCTTCCTCGAGGACCTGGTGCAGCGGATCGGTACCGACCGCATCGTCAGCGGCATGGGCGAGCGCCCGGCGATCGCGCACCTGAAGGACTTCAAGCTCGCCGCCTTCACCTCGGGCCTCGTCTGCATCGCGCCCCGGACCAGCCAGTCGCTGCTCACCGCCATCCGGCGCGGCGACTGGACCGAGGCCGAGCGCATCCGCCAGATCTTCGTCGCCGCCGAGGACCTTCGGGAGAAGCACGGCTTCATCCCGGTGCTGCACGACGCCGTCACCTTTTCCGGCATCGCCGACATGGGACGGATGCTGCCCTTGCTCTCGAACCTGCCGGAGGCGCTGCACGCGCCCGTCCGCAAGCTCGCGAGCGACCTCGTCGCCGTCGAGGCGCGGTTGTCGCAGAAGGCCGCGTGATGGCCGAGAAGCCCA
The DNA here is from genome assembly GCA_009694025.1 of Alphaproteobacteria bacterium. Classification (GTDB taxonomy): domain Bacteria; phylum Pseudomonadota; class Alphaproteobacteria; order SHVZ01; family SHVZ01; genus SHVZ01. The sequence continues at coordinate 26,628 of SHVZ01000004.1, forward strand.
TACTGCTGACCGGCGCGGCCGGCGTCCTCGGACGCTGGCTGCGTCCCCGCCTGGTCGAGCGCTACGGCCGCCTCCGCGTTTCCGACAGGGCCGATCCGGCCCCGCTCGGCAAGGGCGAGGAATCGGTCGTCGCCGACCTCGCCGATTTCGAGCTGGTCTCGCGCGCGGTCGCCGGATCCCGCGCGATCATCCATTTCGGCGCGTATTCGGTCGAGGCCAAGTGGGAAACGATCCTGCCGGCCAACATCGTCGGCACCTACAACGTGTTCGAAGCCGCCCGCCTGCACGGGGTCAAGCGCATCGTCTTCGCCAGCTCGAACCACGCCATCGGCTTCCACGAGGTGGGGAAGAAGCTCAACGCCGATTCCGTGCAGAAACCGGACGGCTACTACGGCATCTCCAAGGCCTTCGGCGAGAACATGGGCAGCCTCTACGTCGACAAGTTCGACATGGAGGTGGCGTGCCTCCGGATCGGATCGGCGCTGCCGACGCCGAAGGAGCCGCGCCACCTTTCGACCTGGCTCAGCTATCCCGACCTCTTCCGGCTGGTCACCGCCTGCCTCGACGCACCCAAGCTCAAATTCGCGGTGCTCTACGGCGCCTCGAAGAACACCCGCAGCTGGTGGAGCAACGCCAAAGTGCCGGAAGTCGACTACCGGCCGGAGGACAACGCCGAGGATTACGCCGCACAGATCCTGAGCCACGGCGACCAGCGCGATCCCAAGGACCCGGCGACCCGCTTCATGGGCGGCCCTTACTGTCCGATCGACTACGTCAAGCGCTGACGACAGCGGATCGGCCCGACACCGGCGATGATCGATCCCCGCACGTTCCTTCGCGCCCTCTTCGATGCCGCGCTTGCGGCCGCCGACCCGGCAAAGGCGGTGCCCCCGGGCCTGCCGAAGCCGCCGAAGGGCCGCACGATCGTGGTCGGTGCCGGCAAGGCCGCTGCCTCGATGGCGCGCGCCGTCGAGGCCCATTGGCCGGGGCCGCTCTCCGGCCTCGTCGTCACCCGCTACGGCCATGGCGTCCCCTGCAAACGGATCGAGGTGGTGGAGGCCGCCCATCCGGTGCCGGACGCCAGGGGGCGGGAAGCGGCGCAACGCATCCTCAGCTCGGTGACCGACCTCACCGGCGACGATCTCGTCCTGGCGCTGATCTCGGGCGGCGGGTCCGCCCTTCTGGTGCTGCCGGCCTACGGAATCAGTCTGGAGGACAAGCGCGCCGTGACCTCGGCGCTGCTCAAGTCGGGTGCCGCCATCGACGAGATGAACACGATCCGAAAGCACCTGTCGGGCATCAAGGGCGGGCGGCTCGCGACCATGGCTTATCCGGCCGAAGTCGTGACCCTCGCGATCTCCGACGTGCCCGGCGACGATCCGTCGGTGATCGCCTCCGGCCCGACCGTGCCCGATCCCACGACCTATGCCGATGCCGGGGCGGTATTGGCTAAGTATGGCGTCATCCCGCCTGACGGCGTCGCCCGCCGCTTCGCGGCCGCCGCCGACGAGACGCCGAAGCCCGGCGACCCACGCCTTTCCCGCACGCGCTACACGATGATCGCTCGGCCGCTGGCGTCACTGGAGGCCGCCGCCCAGGTCGCCCATGCCCAGAGCGTGACGCCGGTCATGCTCGGCGACGCGCTGGAGGGCGAGTCCCGCGAGGTCGCCAAAGTGATGGCGGGCATCGCGCGCTCCGTGGCGCTCCACGGCCAACCAGCCCGGCCACCGGTCGTCCTCCTCTCCGGCGGCGAGACCACGGTCACGGTCCGCGGCAAGGGCCGTGGCGGCCGCAACGCCGAGTTCCTGCTGGCCCTCGCCGTCGCGCTCGGCGGCGACAAGCGCATCTCGGCCATCGCCTGCGACACCGACGGCGTCGACGGCAGCGAGAACAATGCCGGCGCGGTCCTTCTGCCGGACACGCTCGCCCGCGCCGAGGCGCGTGGCCTCGACGCCAAGGCCCGGCTCGCCGAGAATGACGGCTATGGCTTCTTCTCGACCTTAGGCGACCTCGTCGTCACCGGCCCCACGCTCACCAACGTCAACGACTTCCGCGCCGTCCTGATCCTCTAGTCCGGAGCCCTCCGCATGGATCTCTTGATCGCCGGCGGCACCCAGTTCGTCGGGCGCCACATCGTCGAGATCGCCCTCAGCCGCGGCCACAAGGTGACCATGCTCAACCGCGGCCAGTCCGGTACCGGGCTGTTTCCGGGGATCGAGCGCATCCACGCCGACCGCATGGTCGACGTCTCGGCCGTGAAGGGCCGGCGTTGGGACTCGTGCATCGACGTCTCGGGATATTTCCACCGGCCCGTCCGCATGCTGGCGGAAGCGGTGAAGCCGATGGTGCCGCATTTCTGCTTCATCTCGACGGTCTCGGTCTATGCCGACTGGCGGCCGGCGCCGGCGGTGGCCGAGGACTTCGAGCTGGCGAAGACCGACACGCCCGACCACGAGCTCCGCGACAACAAGGACTACGGAGCCCTGAAGGCGCTCGCCGAGGAGGCGGCACGCTCGGTCTATGGCGACCAGACGCTGATCGTCCGCCCCGGCCTCGTCGTCGGCCCGCGCGACCACACCAACCGCTTCACCTACTGGGTGACGCGGCTGGCCGAGGGCGGCGAGGTGCTGGCGCCGGGGCCGGCCGACCGCCCGGTGCAGTTCATCGACGCCCGCGACCTCGCAGACTTCACCCTGGGCATGGCCGAGAAGAAGGCGACCGGCACCTACAACGCGACCGGCCCGGCCAAGCGCCTGACCATGGGCGAGATGCTGGACACCATCGGCAAGGCAGTGGGGTCGACCGCCAAGCTCACCTGGGTCGACGCGCAGTTCCTGGTCGATGCGGAGGTCAAACCCTATACCGAGATGCCGGTCTGGCTGCCGGGATCGGAGAAGCGACCGCTGTTCGCCACCATCTCCCTCGACCGCTCGATCCCCGCAGGCCTCAGGCACCGGCCGCTGACGGACACCGCGAGGGACACGCTCGCCTGGTGGAAGGGCGAGAACGACCCGCCTGTGGCCGCGGCGATGACGCGCGAGAAGGAACGCGACCTGCTGGCGAAGTGGAAGGCCCGAAAGGCTTAGATCCCGCCGCCGACGGCCCCGGCGCCGAAGGCGAAGGGCGAGGCGAAAGCGACCCAGCCGGCCGGCAACGCCAGCTTGATCTCTGCGATCTCGACCGAGATGTCCTTGGGCGTGAGCCGGCAGATGACGCCGCGCACGGTATCGAAAGTCGAGACCTGGAGCTGGACGCCGCTCTTGTCGCGCTCGAGCTTCTCCAGGCTCTCGGTCGTGAACTTCTCGATGATGATCCGGAAGTCGGCGCAGGTGGCGCCGTTCGCGGCCAGCGCATTCAGTCCTTTGCCCAGCACGACCTGGTGTCCGTTGCTGGGCGTGAATCGAACCTGAGTCAGGAAGGCACCGCCGTAAACGCCGACATAGTCGACGGCGAGCCGGCCGGGCGTGTAGTCAGCGGGATAGCCGATCACGGAGTCGATGTAGGCGCCGGCAGTCGCCGGAGCATCCGTGCCGATAAACCGCTCGGCCGCGGCGGCCGGAAGCGCAAGCAGCACCAGGAGGGCCGCGAGGAGGCGCATGAGCTGCAACCTACCAGCCCGGTCGACCCGCGTCACTTCGCCGGCGCAAGCGCGCTCAGCGTGGTGAAGGCCGAGATGTGCTCGAGGCTGGAGCGGACGTCGATCACCGCAGGTCCCTCGGCGGCGAGCGCTTGGGCGACGACATCGGCCGCGTCGGCGGATCGGGCGAGGATCAGGCCGGTCGCGCCGAAGGAGCGGGCAAGCGCTGCGAAGTCCGGGTTGGCGAGATCCGTGGCGCTCACCCGGCCGGGATAGTGCTTCTCCTGGTGGAGCCGGATCGTCCCGTAGCTGCCGTTGTTGGAGACGATGGCGACGAATCGGGCGCGGTGGCGGATCGCGGTCGCCAGCTCGTAGCCGGTCATCAGGAAGCCGCCGTCGCCGATCAGCACGACGACCGGGGTCCCCGGGAAGCGGAGAGATGCCGCGACCGCCGCCGGCATGCCGAAGCCCATGGCGCCGGCGACGACGCCGAGCAGGCGGTGGCGGCCTGAGAACGGGAAATGCCGGTGGAGCCAGCCGGAGAAGTTGCCGGCATCGGTGATCAGGATGGCGTCATCAGGCAGCCGGTCGATCAGCGCCACCACCGGATGGCCGAAGACGACACCGTCGGTGGCCTCGACCGGCGTCCATGCCGCCTGGCCGGCGTGGCGGCCATGCAGCCGCGCCGCCCACCGCGCCCGGGCATCGCTCTTGGCGTTGGATCGGCGCGGTGCGGCCTTGGCGAGCGCGCGGGCGAAGACGACGGGATCGACCGCGAGCGGTGCCACCAACGGGTCCGGATAGACATGGACCAGCGCCTGGCCGGCCATCGGCAGCCGGTAGCCCTGGCTGGTGACGTCTCCCAGGCGCGTACCGAGGGCGACCACGAGATCGGCCTCACCGACCAGGCGGACCTGGTCCTCCGGCGCCATGTAGCCGAGATGGCCGCCGAAGAGGCGGTGGGTGTTGGGGAACAGATCCTGCTGCTTGAAGGCGGCGATGACCGGCGTATCGGACGCCTCCGCCAGCTCGATCAGCGCCGCCCGCCCCTCCGCCCCGCGCATGAGGCCGCCGGCGATCACCGCCGGCCGCTCGGCCCCAGCGATCCGGGCGGCAACCTCGGCGACCGTATCGGCGCTTGCATGGGCGGACATCGCCGGCTTCGGCAGCATCACCGCCGCCTCGACCTCGTCCAGCAGCATGTCTTCGGGCAGCACCACCACGGTCGGACCGGGCGTCCCCGCCTGGGCCAGGTGGAAGGCGCGCTGGATCGCCTCCGGCACCCGGTTGCCGTCGGTCACCACCTCCACATGCTTCGCCATGTCGGCGAAGGTCTGGCGGTAGTCGACCTCCTGGAAGGCGCGGCGGCCGACATCCTTCCGCTCGATCTGGCCGATGAAGAGGACGAAGGGCACCGCGTCCTGCTGGGCGACGTGGACCGCGATGGAGGCGTTGGTGGCGCCGGGCCCGCGGCTGACGAAGACGACGCCCGGGCGCATCGTCAGCTTGGCATCGGCGACGCCCATGAAGCCGGCGCCGCCTTCGTGACGGGCCACCACCACGTCGATCTCCGGCCGCCCGACCAGCGCGTCGAGCACGGCGAGATAGCTCTCGCCGGGCACGCAGAAGACGCGGTCGACGCCGTGGGCGACAAGGCAGTCGACGAGCAGGTCGGCGGCGCGGCGGGTCATAGGTGGTCCTGCCTTGGATCGGAAAGTGGCGAACGATACGCGAAAGCCTTGCCGGCGGCGACCGGCTCTGAGACCCTGCCGCCCTGCTCAGGAGGAAGACAGCGCATGGCACGATGGAAGCGTCGGCCGGAGGGATCGACCTGGGGCGATTTCGGCCCGGACGACCAGCTCGGCCGGCTCAACCTGATCACCCGCGAGAAGGTACTGGAGGGCGTCGCCGAGGTGAAGGAGGGCCGCACCTTCTGTCTCTCGCTGCCGCTTGAGCTGCCGGGCGGCAACGTGCTGAACCCGAGACGTCATCCGCCCAAGCGCTACGCCACCATCCGCGGCGGCCTCGCCAACTACAACTACCCCTTCCGCCGCGAGAACCCGGACTGGATCGACGCCGTCTCCGACGACGCGGTCCTGCTGCACACCCAGTACTCGACCCAGTGGGATTCCTTCGCCCATGTCGGCCAGGAGTTCGATGCCGACGGCGACGGCGTGGCGGAGATCGTCTACTACAACGGCTTCCGAGCCGGCACGCACGTCGTCGCCCCGCCGGCCAAGCCCGGCGGCGTCGCCTGGGACTCCTTCGAGGGCGCCGAGGCGCGTGCGCTCGGCATCCAGAACTTCGCCGTCCACGGCCTCCAGGGACGCGCGGTGATGATCGATCTCGAGAAGCATTTCGGCCGGGCGCGGAAGGGGGTCGGCTACGACGACCTCCGCCGCGTCCTCGATGCCGACAGGGTCGAGGTGACGAAAGGCGACATGGTCTGCTTCTACACGGGATTCGCCGACGTCATCATCGACCTCGGCGGCACGCCCGATGCGCGGACACTGGAAACCTCCTGCGCGACCCTCGATGGCCGCGACGACCGGCTGCTGCAGTGGATCACCGACTCCGGCGCCGCCGCAGTGATCGCCGACAACTACGCCGTCGAGTCGGTCCCCTCGCGTCCAGGCTCCGGCAGGCACGCGGCGATGCCGCTCCACGCCCATTGCCTGTTCAAGCTCGGCGTGCCGCTTGGCGAAATCTGGTTCCTCTCGGAGCTCGCCCTTTGGCTCCGCCGGGCCAAGCGCTCGCGCTTCCTCTTGACCGCGCCGCCGCTCCGGCTCACCGGCGCGGTCGGCTCGCCGGCCAGCCCGATCGCGACCGTCTGATGGGACTCCGCCCCAGCCCGGAGTCGCTCCGGTCGCTGTTCTGGCCGAGATCGGTCGCCGTCCTCGGCGCCTCCAACGATCCGTCACGGATCGGCGGGCGGCCGATCCGCTATCTCAAGGAAGGCGGCTTCCGCGGCCCAATCTGGCCGATCAACGTCAAGGGCGGCACCATCCAGGGCCTGCCGGCCTTCAAGACCATCGACGAGCTGCCGGAAGCGCCGGAATGCCTGATCGTCGCGGTGCCTGCGGCGGCCGTCTGCGACGCGGTCGAGGCCGCGGCCCGGCGGGGAACGCGGGCCGCCGTCATCTTCTCCGCCGGCTTCGCCGAGGCCGACGACCAGGGCAGGATCTGGCAAGACCGTCTGGTGGCGATCGCCGCCGAGACCGGCTGCCGCGTCGTCGGCCCTAACTGCCTCGGCCTGTTCAACTCGCGCCACGGCTATGCGCCGACCTTCACCGCGTCCCTCGACCACGGCTATCCGAAAGCAGGCGCGGTCGGCATGGTCAGCCAGTCCGGCGCCTATGGCAGCCATCTGTTCGTGCTGACCCGCGACCGCAACATCGGCATGAGCTGCTGGCTCACCACCGGCAACGAGAGCGACGTCGACGTCGCCGACACCATCGCCTATTTCGCCGACGATCCCGATACCAAGGTGATCGCCGCCTATGTCGAAGGCATCAAGGACCGCGACCGGTTCCTCGGCGCCCTCGAACGCGCCCGCGCCGCGAAGAAGCCGGTGGTGATGATGAAGGTCGGACGCTCGGCGGTCGGCGCCGCCGCCGCGGTTTCGCACACGGCCTCGCTCGCGGGATCCGACGTCGTCTACGACGCGGCCTTGAAGCAGCTCGGCGTCCATCGGGCGGAGACCACCGAAGAGATGCTGGACGTGGTCTATGCCGCCACGCGCGGCATCTTCCCAGAGACCAATCGCCTGGGGATCGTCACCATCTCCGGCGGCGCCGGTGTGCTGATGGCGGATGCCGCCGAGCGCCACGGCCTGGACGTGGCGCCGATGCCCGACGCCGCCCAGGCGCGCCTCAAGGCGATCCTGCCCTTCGCCGCCGTCCGGAACCCGGTCGACACCACCGCCCAGTTCTTCAACGACATGAGCCTGGTGACGGAGTTCACCCGGACCCTGCTGGGCGACGGCGGCTACGGCGCCATCGCCGCGTTCGTCACCGCGATCCCCAGGAACCGTGAGACCGGCGGGCGGCTCAAGGACGCGCTCGCCAAGGCGACGGCCGATTTCCCCGGACGGCTCCTCGTGCTCTGCATGCTGGCGACGTCGGAGATGACGCGCGAGTACGAGGCCGCCGGCTATCTCTGCTTCGAGGACCCGAGTCGGGCGGTGATGGCGATCGCAGCGCTCAGCCGCTTCGGCCGGAGCTTTGCGCGCGGCGCCGGATCGCCGCCGCCCGCACTCCCGGCCGGGGCCAAACCGATTCCGGCGGGCGCCGCCCTCGGCGAGGCTGAGGCGAAGGCGCTGCTGGCCACCGCCGGCGTTCCCGTCGCCGCCGAGAAGCTGGCGCGCACATCCGACGAGGCCGCCACTGCCGCCGCGAGCCTTGGCTACCCGGTCGTGCTCAAGGTCGCTTCACCGGACATCCTGCACAAAACCGAGATCGGCGGCGTCCGCCTCGACCTGGCCGACGCCGCGGCGGTGCGCACGGCCTTCGCCGAGATCGTGGCGCAGGCGCGGAAGGAGAGGCCGACGGCCCGGCTCGACGGCTGCCTGGTCGCGCCCATGATCAAAGGCGGCGCTGAGACCATCCTCGGCGTCATCCACGACGCCGCCTTCGGGCCGGTGGTGATGTTCGGGCTCGGCGGCATCTTCGCCGAGGTGCTGAAGGACGTGACATTCCGCATCGCCCCCTTCGGCCTCGACGAGGCGCGGGCGATGATCCGCGAGGTCAAGGGCTTCCCCCTCCTCGACGGCGCTCGCAGCCGCCCGAAGCTCGACCAGGAGGCGCTGGCGACGGCGCTCGCCGCGCTTTCGGTCTACGCCGCCGCCAATGCCGGCCGCTTCCGCTCGATCGACGTCAATCCGTTCATCGTGCTCGAACGTGGGGCCGTCGCCGTCGACGCCCTGATCGAGACGACGTAGCGGCGCTCTGCCTCAGCCGAACAGGCGATAGAGTGCTGGATCGGCCAGGATCGGGGCCAGCGCATCTCCGAAGATGTCGGCCCAGCGCTCGACCTCGGCCTTGGTGCCGACCAGGTCCTGGCGGATCTCGACCATGACATGGGGCAGCCGGTTGCGCTCGGCGTGGAAGGGGATCGAATAGCCGCTCTGGGTCTTGCCGGTGTAAGGCTGGTTGTCGCCGACACGGATCGCGGCATCGGCGGAGAGGCGCTGGATCAGCGGCCGGGCGATGCGGTCATCCTCGTTCCAGAGGATGCCGAGATGCCAGGGCCGCTGGAAGCCAGCCATCACCGGGGTGCAGCTATGAACGGAGACGATCGCCGGCACGTGACCGGCCGTGCGGCGGCGGGCGATCCACGCCTCGACCGCGTCGTGATAGGGACGATGGAGCAGGTCGAGCCGGCGCTGCCGTTCGGTGTCAGGCAAGTCCCGGTTCCCCGGCACCTCGACCCCGTCGCTGACCGGCGGACAGAGGTTGTGGGACTCAGGCCGGCGGTTGCAATCGATCACCAGCCGCGAATAGCTGGTGTGGATCAAGGTGGCGTCGAAGCGGCGTGACAGATGCCGGGCGGCATCGGCGGCGCCGATGTCCCAGGCGACATGCAGGTCGAAAGCCTCCCTGGGCACGCCGAGATCGCCGATCGCAGCCGGAACCCGGCGGCTGGCGTGATCGCAGAGGAGGAGGAACGGCGCCGGCGCGTCGGGAGAGATGATCTCGAAGGCAGGCGGCTCGCCCGGACCGATCAGGCTCATCAGAAGCGGTCGATCCGGTAGGGCGTCATGTCGATGCCGGGTGTGCGCCCGGAGACGAGATCGGCGATCAACGCGCCGGTGGTCGCACCTTCGGTCAGGCCAAGGTGGGAGGCGCCGAAGGCGAAGAAGACGTTCTTGTGGTGCGGGCTTCCGGAAATCACCGGGAGCGAGTCCGGCAGGGAGGGTCGGTGGCCCATCCAGGGTGTCGCGTCCGTCGCATCGAGCCCCGGCAGGATGCGCTTCGCCCGCTCGACCAGGATCTCAGCCCGGCGCCAGTTCGGTGGCGCATGGAGCCCGGCGAGCTCGACTGTGCCGGCGAGCCGAAGCCCCATCTGCATCGGCGTCATCACCCAGCCGCCGAGATTGAGCGTGTGGCGGACCTCGATACCCGCCTTCGGCAAGGTCATGTGGTAGCCGCGCTCGGTCTCCAACGGCACCTTGGAGCCGAACCAATGGGCGGCGTCGTGGCTCCAGGCGCCGGCGGCGACGACGACGGCGTCGCAGGGAACGACGCCGGTATCGGTAATGATCGCCTCAACGCCATTCGCCCCGAAGCGCGCGGCCACCGCCTTGCCGCGCCAGCTCCTGAGCCCGCGGCCGCCGGCGTAGTCGGCGACGCCGGTGACGATCCGATGCGGGTCGAGCACCCAGCTCCACTCCGGCAGGTTGACCGCCATCTCGAAAAGCGGCGCGACATTGGGCTCGAGCTGGCGGATCTCGTGGCGGTCGATGACCTCGCAGCGAATGCCGCGGTCGCGGCGAAGCCGCCAGCCCTCGGCATCGGCCTCGTAATCCGCCTTCGTCTCGTAGAGGCTGAGGCAGCCGTCGCGCCTCACCAGGCCGTCGAGGCCGGCCGCCTTCCACAACGGGTCCCAGTCGAGGTAGGTGCGCTTCAGAAGCGCGGCCAATGCGTCGGCCTGGGCCTCGACCTTTTCAGGCGTTCCCGCGCGCCAGAAACGCCAGAGCCAGGGGGCGAGCTTCGGCAGGTAGGACCAGCGGATGGTGAGCGGCCCCAGCGGATCGGCGAGCCAGCCCGGCACCTTCCGGATCGTGCCCGGCATGGACAGCGGCACCACCCCGGTCGCGGCGATGCCACCGGCGTTGCCGTAGGAGGTGGCACGGCCGGGCTCCAGCGGGTCGATCAGGGTGACGCCGTGGCCGTCGTCGATGAGCTTTGCCGCGATGCAGGTGCCGATGACGCCGGCGCCGATGACCGCGACGTTCTGGTGCGGGGGCATGGGCGCGGAGGATTGCAGCCCCGGGCATCGGTTGCAAGGCTGCGCCCCCCGTGGCACCAAGTCGCGGTCCCGCCCGCCCTCATGGTTCGACAGGCTCACCATGAGGACCTTATCCTGAGCCTGTCGAAGGATGAGGCCGACCGGCCGCCACCCATGCAGCACACCTTCTTCTGCGTCGACGCCCACACCTGCGGCAATCCGGTCCGGGTGGTTGCCGGCGGCCAGCCCCCGCTCAAGGCCGGGAGCGCCAGCGGGCGCCGGCTCGAGTTCATGGCCGAGTGGGACTGGATCCGGACCGCGCTGATGTTCGAGCCGCGCGGCCACGACGTCATGTCCGGGAGCCTGCTCTATCCGCCGACGCGCGAAGACTGCGACCTCGGCATCGTCTTCATCGAGGTCTCGGGCTGCCTTCCCATGTGCGGCCACGGCACCATCGGCACGGTGACCGTCGCGGTCGAGCGCGGCCTGGTGCACCCGAAGACGCCGGGGACCCTCCGCCTGGACACGCCGGCCGGCCTGGTGATCGCCGAGTACGGGCAGAGCGGACCAAACGTCGACTGGGTCAAGCTGACCAACGTCCCGTCCTTCCTCTATGCCGAGGACGTGGCCGTCGACTCCGACGAGCTCGGTCCGCTCAAGGTCGACATCGCCTATGGCGGCAACTTCTACGCCATCGTCGAGCCCCAGGAGAACTTCCGGGACATGGCGGACTTCACCGCCGCCGATCTCGTGCGCATGAGCCCGAAGCTTCGGAAGCGCCTGAACGAAACCGGCGCTTACATCCATCCGGAGAATCCGGCGATCAAGGGCCTCTCCCACATCCAGTGGACGGGGAAACCGACACGGAAGGACTCCCATGGGCGGAATGCAGTCTTCTACGGCGACAAGGCGATCGACCGCTCGCCCTGCGGCACCGGCACCTCGGCCAGGATCGCCCAGCTCGCCGCCAAGGGCAGGCTCAAGGTCGGCGAGACCTTCATGCACGAGAGCATCATCGGCAGCCAATTCGAAGGCCGCGTCGAGGCGGAGACCAAGGTCGGCAACTACAAGGCCATCGTTCCCTCGGTCAAGGGGTGGGCGCGCGTGACCGGCCTCAACACCATCTTCGTCGACGACCGCGATCCCTTCGCCCGCGGCTTCCAGGTGATCTAGGAATGACGACCAACCAGCTCTCCGGCGCCGAAGCGATGGTGCGCCTGCTCGAGGCCCACGGCGTGCGTCACGTCTTCGGCCTCTGCGGCGACACCAGCCTGCCGTTCTACGACGCCTTCCAGCGGATCGGCGGCCGCATGCGCCACATCCTCTCCCGCGACGAGCGCTCGGCCGCCTACATGGCCGACGCCTATGCGCGCGTCACCGGAAAGGTCGGCGTCTGCGAGGGGCCGAGCGGCGGTGGCGCCACCTACATCCTGCCGGGCGTGGTCGAGGCGAACGAGTCCTCCATCCCCGTCCTCGCCATCACCACCGACGTGGCGACGAGCTCGCGCGGCCGCTTCGCCTTGACCGAGCTCGACCAGGAAGCGCTGTTCCGCCCGCTCGCCAAATGGACGCGGGTGATCGACCGTGCGGCCAAGCTGCCGCGCTACGTCCGTGCCGCCTTCACCCAGATGACCACCGGACGGCCGGGGGCGGCGCATCTGAGCTTCCCCTTCGACGTGCAGAAGGAGCCGGTCGACGAGGCCGAGATCTGGGCGGACGCCGTCCTCGGCACCTACCCGGCGCGGCGGCTCGGCCCGGACCCGGCGGCGGTCGCGGAAGCCGCCGCCTTGCTCAAGCGCGCCCGGCGCCCGGTCTTCATCTGCGGCGGCGGCGTGGTCATCGCCGGCGCCGAGGCCGAGCTGCAGGCGCTGGCGGAGGCGCTCGGCGCCGTCGTCGCCACCACCGTCTCGGGCCAGGGGGCGATCGCCGAGACGCATCCGCTCGCCATCGGCGTCGTCGGCTCCAATGGCGGCACGGTCGAGACGCGGGAGGCGGTCGAGGCGGCCGACCTCGTGATGTTCGTCGGCTGCCGCGCCGGCTCGGTCACCACCGAGCGCTGGCGCCATCCGGCACCAGGTCGATCCAAGATCGTCCATGTCGACGTCGATCCTGCGACCATCGGCGTCAACTATCGGACCGACGCGGCGGTCGCCGGAGATGCCAAGCTGGCGCTGGCCGCGCTCGTCGAGACGGTTGCCGGGCACAAGACCGGGAACGATCCCCGCGCCAAGCTCGCCGACCTGAAAGCGCGGAAGCGCGCTCGATTCGAGGAACTCGCGCGCTCGACCGAGGCACCGATCCGCCCCGAGCGGCTGATCGCGACACTGCAATCGGTCCTGCCGGAGGATGCCGTAGTCGTCGCCGATCCCGGCACCCCCTGCCCCTACTTCTCCGCCTACTACGAGACGCGACGGACCGGCCGGCACTTCATCACCAACCGCGCCCACGGTGCCCTGGGATACGCGATGTCGGCGGCGGTCGGGGCCCAGGTCGGGCGGCCCGGCGCCAAGGTCGTCGCGGTGATGGGCGACGGTAGCTTCGGCTTCACCTGCGGCGAGATGGAGACCGTGGTCAGGCTCAAGCTGCCGATCACCTTCGTCGTCGTCTCCAACGCCGCCTTCGGCTGGATCAAGGCCGGGCAGAAATACGGCTTCGGCGAGCGCTACTTCTCGGTCGACTTCGACCGCACCGACCACGCCCGCGTCGCCGAGGCCTTCGGCCTCAAGGCGTGGAAGGTCGAGGACCCGAACGCGCTCGAAAGCGTGCTGAGACGTGCGGTCGGAACCGACGGGCCGACCCTGATCGACGTGATCTCACAGCCGTTGCACGAGGCCCGCGCGCCCGTCTCCGAGTGGATAGCATGACCGTCGCAACCGGCGGCAAGGCGATCTATGGCGTATGCCTCGGCATCCTCATGCTGGAGGCGCGGTTCCCGCGCATCCCCGGCGACATGGGCAACGCCCGGACCTGGCCTTTCCCCGTGCTCTACAAGGTGGTGCGTGATGCATCGCCCGAGCGCGTGGTGCGCGGTCGCGCCGAGGGTCTGCTGCCGGCCTTCCTCGATGCAGCGGAGGAGCTGGTCCGCCTCGGCGCCGACGGCATCACCACCAATTGCGGCTTCCTCTCGCTGTTCCAGGCGGAGATCTCGGCGCGGGTGAAGGTGCCCGTCGCCACCTCCAGCCTCATGCAGATCCCGATGGTGCAGGCGACGCTGCCGCCGGGAAAGCGCGTCGGCGTTCTGACGGTCGATGCCCGGTCGCTGAGCCCGGACCACCTGATCGCCGCCGGTGTGCCGGCGGACACGCCGATCATGGGCACGGAGGGCGGCCGCGAGTTCACGCGCGTGCTCATCGGCAACGAGGAGAGGCTCGACGTGGCGGCGGCCGAGCAGGATCTGCTGACGGCCGGACGCGCCCTTGTCGCGAAGCACAACGACATTGGCGCCCTGGTGCTGGAGTGCACGAACATGGCTCCCTATTCGGCGGCGCTCCGGCGCGCACTCGGGATTCCGGTCCACGACGTCGTCGGCTTCATCACCTGGTTTCACGCCGGACTGGAGCCGCGGCGCTTCCCGGCGAGCTGACGATAGGCGGCTTCCAGCTCGCGTACCTGAACCGGCGGAGGCGCGCCGGCCGGCAACGCCCGGCCGACGGCGTCCGTCGCGATCTGCAGGTAAGCCTCGGCATCCGGTGCAATCAGGTCGTCGAGGCCGGACCTCGCCAGCACCGAGAGCGACTGGCGCGCCAGCGGCCGGCTGCCGCCGAGGGTTACCACGGGCGCCCCCGACGACAGCGCGTCGCAGGTGGTGACGCCTCCGGAGAACGGGAACGGGTCGAGGGCGACGTCGATCTCGCGGTAGGCTCGTAGATGCGCGCCGTCAGGCAGCCACCCGCGGAGGTCGAGCCGCGACTCCGACACGCCATGGGCGGCGAAGGCGTCGATCGCCAGCCGCCGGACCCAGGGCCGATCGAGCCCCGCCAACTGCAGCAGCAGGCGCGCGTCCGGCACCTGCCGCAGCAGCCGCGACCACAGGGCGATGACCGGCGGTGACAGCTTCGCCAGCTTGTTCAGCGACCCGAAGACCGGCGGGCCGGCGCGCGGCAATCGCGAACCGAGTTTCGGTCGCGCCAGACGCCCGGACGTCAGGCGGAGAACGGCCTCGGTGAAATGGCCCGACGTCGGCGCCTCCCAGGGATCGGAAAGCGCCGCGTCCATCGCGGCTATGCCGGTGGTGGCGCCGTATCCCAGGAACGACGCCTGCGCCGGCGCCGGCTTCCGCGCGAAAACGAGCAGCCGATTGCCCCAGGTATGGCCGGCGAGGTCGACGAGCACGTCGATCCCGTCGTCGCGGATACGGTCGGCGAGCGCATCGTCGTCGAGATCGGCGACGCGATGCCAGGCGGCGACCGACACCTTGAGGCGTTCGGTGATTCCGTCCTCGGCAAGGCGATCCGAATAGACGTGGACCTCGACCGCCTCGGAGGCATGCGCAGGCAAGATGTCGAGCAAGAGACGTCCGACCGGGTGGCGGCCGAGATCGGCCGAGACGTAGCCGACCCGCAGGCGATCTCGCACGACCGGTGAATGCGCGTACCGCGGCAGCCCGTCGGCATGCCGCTTCGCCCAGTCCCGGTGCGCCTGGACGAGGCGCGCATCGTCGATGTCCGGATCGAATTGCGCCAGGTAGAGCGCGGCACTTTCGATCTCGGCCGAGCCGATGTCGGCGAACGGATCGAGGCAGGCTTCGGCGAAGTCGATGCCATGGGGCGCATCGGCGCGCGCGGCGGCGTCGGCCGGAAAGTCGAGGGCCTTCAGGAGGTCGGTCCGCCAGGAAAGGCACTTCCGGTCGTCGGGCCGGCGCTTCAGTCCGCGTTCGGCGAGGTCGAGGGCCGCGAGCCGACGCGCGGCAAGATGCAGCCGGCGGGCGGAATCACCGGCCTTCATGCGTGGCGTCTCCACCGATCCACGTCCCGATCGCTTGCAGACGGTCGTCGAGGAGGACCAAGTCGGCGCGCTGGCCGGGAGCGATGCGGCCGCGGTCATCGAGGTCGATCGCCCTGGCCGGATAGAGCGAGGCCATGCGCAACGCCTCCCCGAGATCGAGGCCGATCAGCCGGACGGCGTTGGCGACGGCACGGGCCATGTCGAGGTCGGCGCCGGCGAGCGTCCCGTCCGCGCCGACGAGGCGCCCGCCTTCGGCGCGGATCGCACGCCCGCCGAGATCGAAGGCGGCGGGGCCGCCGGCGGCCGGCGGCATGGCGTCGCTCACCAGGATCATCGCCCCCTTGGGCTTAGCCGCGATGGCCATTCTGAGCGCCGCCGGATGGACGTGGTGACCGTCGACGATCAACCCGCACCAGGCCGGCTGGTGATCGAGTGCGGCGCCGACCATGCCGGGCGCACGCGAGGCGAGCGGCGTCATCGCGTTGAAGAGGTGGGTGACGCCGGTGATGCCGCGGCGGAACCCGGTCATAGCCTGGTCGTAGGTGGCGTCCGTGTGACCGGCAGCGACGACGACGCCAGCCGAGACCAGGCGTTCGATCAGACCGGGTGGTGCCAGCTCCGGGGCAAGCGTCACCAGAGTGCGGCCGACTGGCAGCTCGGCCAGCAGCGCGAGATCGGTCTGAGTCGGCACGCGGATGAAGCGGGCATCATGGATGCCGCGCCGGGCCGGGTTGACGAACGGTCCCTCGAGATGGAGGCCGAGGAGGCCGGGAACGCCCTCGGCCAGGGCAGCGCGGGTCACCTCGACCGCCGCGGCCATCTTCTCGGGTGCATCGGTGATGAAGGTGACGAGGAAGCCGGTGGTGCCGAAAGCACGATGCGCCCGGCCGATGGCGCGGATCGCGTCTACCGTCGGTGTCGTGTTGAAGAGGACGCCGCCGCCGCCGTTCACCTGCAGATCGACAAATCCAGGCGTCAGCAGTCCGCCGTCGAGCGGCACGCGCTCGGCCGACGCGGGCACGTCGCCCTCGGGCACGACCGCAGCGACGCGGGCGCCATCGGCCAGCACCGCCACGCCGGTACGGATCGCCTCGCCATCGAAGATTCGGCTGCCGATGAACGCCTTCACAAGGTCTCCGTCACTTTGCGGAGGTGCCGGGGCCGGTCGGGATCGAGCCCGCGCTCGACCGCCGCCCGCGCCACCCAGGGATAAAACACCTGCGCCTCGAGGATCAGGTCGAGGGCCGGATGCAGCGGCGAGGCGCCGGTCGGCACGCGGGCGATCACGCCTCCCTTCGCCGCCAGCGCCGCCAGCGTCTCCTCCATCGAGGCCCGGGTCTCGTCGTCCTGGACGAAGGCGAGCACCGGGAAGCCCGGCTCGACCAGAGCCACCGGCCCGTGCAGCACCTCGGCTGCCGAATAGGCCTCGGCATGCAGGCCCAGAACCTCCTTGAGCTTGAGCGCCGCCTCCGAGGCGATGGCGAAGCCGAGCCCGCGGCCGACAACGAAGAGCGACGACGCCCGGCCGAGCGGAGGGTCCCAGTCGGCAGACGCGGCCTGCCTCAGCGCCTCCGGCAGGCGACCGAGCGCGGCAGTGAGCTTGCCGTCGTCGGACCACGCCGCGACGAGCTGGGCCAGCGCCGAGAGCGACGCGAGGAAGCTCTTGGTGGCGGCGATGCTGGTTTCCGCCCCGGCCATCAGCGGCAGCACCGCGTCCGAGGCCCGCGCCAGTGGTGAGTCGACGTCGTTGACGAGCGCCAGGGTCAGCGCGCCGGCGGCCTTGGCCGCCTCGGCCTGCACGACGAGGTCGGGGCTACGGCCGGACTGGGAGACTGAGAAGAACAGCGCACCGTCTAGCTTGAGCGGCGCCTTGTAGAGGGTGGCGACCGCCGGCGCGGCGGCGGCGGTGAACAGGCCGAGGCGGGTCTCGATCAGATACTTGCCGTAGCGGGCCGCGTGCGCGGAGGAGCCGCGGGCGGCGCTGACGACGAATCGGGGCGGCGACGCCTTCAGGCGGCGCACGATCTCGGCGATCGCGGCCCGGTTGCCGGCGAGCTGGGCCGCGATTCGATCCGGCGCTTCCAGCGCCTCGGTCAGCAGACGAGGAGGTGCCACGAGGTTCCAGCCAGTGAGCGCCGATGCTAGCATGCGCGCCTTACCGAATCCGGGAGTCGCATGTCCACCGAATCCGTCGGCGCCCGCTACCGCGGCCTGGATGCCTGGCCGAGCCGCGACATCCTGGATGTCTTCATCGAAGGCCAGATGGCGGCGATCGCCGCGGTTCGCGCCGCCGTGCCTCAGATCGAAGCCGCCGCCGAGGCGGTGACGGCTCGGCTCCGGGCCGGCGGGCGCCTGGTCTATGTCGGGGCCGGCACCTCGGGGCGGCTCGGCCTCTTGGACGGGGTCGAGCTGATTCCGACCTTCGACTGGCCGGCCGAACGCGTCGTCTATCTGCTCGCCGGCGGCGAGGGCGCGCTCCTCCGCGCGGTCGAAGGCGCCGAGGACGACCGCGAGGCCGGCCGGCGCGACATCGCCGATGCCAACGTCACGGCCGACGATGCGGTGATCGCCATCGCCGCCAGCGGCTCGACGCCCTATACGCTGGCCGCGCTCGAGGCCGGGCGCGCGAAAGGTGCGCTCGGCATCGCCATCGCCAACAACCTGGGAGCGCCGCTGCTCGCCGCCGCGGAGTTCCCGATCCTGCTGGACACCGGCACCGAGGCGATCGGCGGCTCGACCCGGATGAAGGCCGGAACCGCGCAGAAGGCGACGCTCAATCTCCTCTCCTCGCTGGTGATGACCCGCCTCGGCCGCGTCCATGACGGCTACATGGTCGACCTCCGGGCGACCAACGAGAAGCTCCGGCGCCGGAGCGAGCAGATGCTGACCGAGATGACCGGCGCAAGCGCCGAGGCGGCGCAGGCAGCGCTCCGGCGCTGCGCCGGGCGGGTGAAGCCGGCGGTGCTGGTGCTGAGGGGGTTGACCCCTGAAGCAGCCGACAAGGCGTTGGCCGAGGCCGGCGGCAGCCTTCGACGCGCGCTGCAGAAGACCGCATGAACCGTCACCAGCGGCGGGCCCAGGCGAAGCAGCGCGGACCCGACCCGCAGGTGCAGCGGGGGCTCGCCGCCTTTCAGGCCGGGCGCCTCGACGAGGCGGAGGCGATCATGGCCGCGGTGCTGGCTGGGAGCCCGCGCGAGCCGACTGCGCTCCACATCGCCGGTCTCATCTCCCTGCAGCGCGGCAACCCGGAAGCCGCGGTCGGACGCCTGGCCGCCGCGGTCCGGGCCAAGCCGGACTATGCCGAGGCCCAGAACAACTTCGGCCGCGTCCTCCTCCTCCTCGATCGTCCGTCCGAGGCGGCCCAGTGCTTCCGTGCCGCTCTCAGGCACGCGCCGGGCGTCGCTGAGATTCACGGCCATCTCGGCGAAGCGCTGCTGGCGGAAGCCCAGCTCGGCGCGGCGACTGTATCGCTCCGGCGCGCGCTTGCCCTCGATCCGCGTCTGACCTCGGCACTCGCGGGGCTCGGGACGATCTCGACGGCGCTCGGCCGGGGGGATGAGGCGAAGCGCCGGCATTCCGCCGCCCTCGCCATCACCCCGGGGTTCCCGCCGAGCCTCCGCGGACTCGGCGAAGCACGACTGGTCTCCGGTGATCCCGTCGGCGCCATCGCCGGATTCGAGGCGGCGCTCCGGACGATGCCGCAGGATCTTGCGGTGCTCGGCAACCTCGCCGTCGCCTGGCGAGAGGCCGGCCGGCTCGACCGCGGGCTCGCCTATCAGCGGCACATCCTTGCGCTCCAGCCGGCGACCGGTGCGACGCTCGGCCACCTCGCCCAGGGTCTCCTCACCCTCGCGCGCCCCGAAGCGGCGGTCGTGGCCGCCCGCCGGCGGCTGACGACGGAGGCGAGCGAATCGGCGCGGAAGTCGTTGCGCGCAAGCCTGCTCTATCTGCCGGGCCTCGATCCGGCGAAGGCTCTCGGCGAACGGCGTCGCCTAGCCCCGGCGACCGCGGAGGCGCCGCGCTGGCGCAACCCGGTCGCACCCGACCGTCCTCTCCGCGTCGCCTATCTCTCCTCGGATTTCCGCGACCACCCGGTCGCCCGCAGCCTGATGCCGCTGATCGCCGGCCACGACCAGGCGCATATCCAGTCCCGGCTCTACGGCGAGGTCGCGCGCGAGGACACGGTCACCCGGCAGTTTCGAGACCTCGCCCCCTGGAAATCGACCATCGGTCTCGACGACGAGGCCCTGGCGAAAACCCTGCGGGCGGACGGCATCGACATCGCCGTCTTCGTCGCCGGCTCCTTCGACGCCAACCGGCTGGAGGCCGCGGCCCGTCGCTCAGCGCCGGTGCAGATCAGCCTGCACGACGCGGCCACCAGCGGGATCGCCGCGGTGGACGCCCTCATCGCCGATCCCCGGCTGGTACCGACCTGCGAACGCGGCCGGTTCACCGAGCGCGTGCTTCGGGTACCCGACCTCTACCTGCATCAGCCGATCGCCGACGCGCCGGAGCCGAGGTTGCCGGATGGCGCACCGATCTTCGCCGCCGCCGCCAACCCGGCCAAGCTCAACCTCCGCACGCTGGCGCTCTGGTCAGAGGTGCTGCGGGCGGTGCCGGAGGCTCGTCTCCGGCTCCGCTACCGGACGGCCTTCGACGACAGGACGCTTCGGGAGTCGATCGCCGCGGCGCTGCCGGCGGGGCGGGTCGACTTCGTGCCGGGCGAGGCGGCCGCCGCCGCCCATCTCGCCTTCTATCGCGAGGTCCACGCCGTGCTCGACACCTGGCCCTTCTCCGGCTCGACCTCGAGCTTCGAGGCGCTTTGGATGGGCGTGCCGGTGATCACGCTGGCCGGCGGCTCGATGGCCGAACGCTGGACCGGCGCGATCCTCGCCGCCATCGGACGGACGGAGTGGATCGCCGGAGACGGGGCGGCCTATGTCGCCCGCGCCGCCGCCCTCGTCAGGGATCCCACTCGTCTCGCGAAGGAGCGCGCCGGTCTTCGAGCTGCGCTCGCGCCGTTGACCGACGGCCGGCGCCGCGCGCGACAGATCGAGCGGCCGTACCGTGGGCTCTGGCGCCGCTGGTGCCGCGCGGCAGCCTAGGCCGCCTTCTCCTTCATCGGCCCCTTGATCAGCGCCTCGGCGATCTGCACGGCGTTGAGCGCGGCGCCCTTCCGGAGGTTGTCAGCGACCACCCAGAGCGAGAGGCCGTGCTTCACCGTCGGATCGCGGCGGATACGGCTGATATAGACGCTGTCCTCGCCGGCGGCCTCGACCGGGGTCACGTAGCCCTCGTCGAGCCGCCGGTCGATCACCGTCACCCCCGGCGCTTTCTTCAAGGCGTCCCGCGCCGTCTTCTCGTCGATCGCGTGCTCGAACTCGACGGTGACCGCCTCGGCATGGCCGATGAAGACGGGCACGCGCACGCAGGTCGCCGCGACCTGGATGTCGCGCCCCAGAATCTTCTTGGTCTCGACCACCATCTTCCATTCCTCCTTGGTCGAGCCGTCCGCCATGAACGCGTCGATGTGGGGAATGACGTTGAAGGCGATCTGCTTGGTGAACCGCTCCTTGGTGACGGGATCGTTCACGTAGATGGCGCGGGTCTGGTTGAACAGCTCGTCCATCGCCTCGCGGCCGGCACCGGAGACCGACTGATAGGTGGCGACGACCACGCGCTTGATCCGGGCGAGATCGTGCAGCGGCTTCAGCGCCACCACCATCTGGATGGTCGAGCAGTTGGGGTTGGCGATGATGTTGCGCTTGCCGTAGTTGGCCAGCGCCTCCGGGTTGACCTCCGGCACCACGAGCGGCACGTCCGGATCCATGCGGAAGTAGGAGGTGTTGTCGATCACCACGGCACCGGCCTTGGCCGCCCGCGGCATATGGGCGGCCGAGACCTTGGCGCCGGGCGAGGACAGGACGAGGTCGGTGCCCTTGAAGTCGAAGGTCGCGAGGTCGCGGACCTTGAGCACCTGGCCCTCGCCGTAGCTGACCTCGCCGCCGACCGAGCGCTCGGAGGCCAGCGCCACCACGTCGTCCGCCGGAAAGTCCCGCTCGGCGAGCGTCTTCAGCATCTCGCGGCCGACATTCCCGGTCGCGCCGACGACCGCCACTCTGTAGCCCATGACGTCCCTCGATTATCCGTGTGCCCGCGCTATCTAGGCCCCCCGCCCCCCTTAGGCAAGGTGACAAGGACGACCGAAGGCGGGAGAATCGCCCTCATGGACGGGCGATCGCCGACCTATGCCGACTTCTGGCCCCGGTACCTCCGCGAGCACGGGCGGCCGTCGACCCGTACGCTCCACTATCTCGGCACCGGCCTGGCGCTCCTGCTCCTGGCGACGGCCGTGATCCTCAGGGACTGGCGGCTGGTCCCCGCCGCGGTCGTCTCCGGGTACTTGTTCGCCTGGATCGCCCATGCGGCGATCGAGCGCAACCGGCCGGCCACCTTCACCCATCCCTGGTGGTCTTTGATCAGCGATTTTCGCATGTTCGGCCTCTGGGCAAGCGGCCGGCTCAAGTCGCATCTCGACGCTGCCGCCGACCAAAAACAGTGAGATGCCAAGGGCCTTGCGCAGGGAGGCCGGCCATGCTCCCTTCGCCGACTTATACGTTGGTGTGGACAAAGAATGCGGGATTCGCTCGGAGCGAATATCAAGACCCTGGTCGTGGACCGAAGCCCCGCGCTGGTCCAGCAGATCGGCGATGTGTTCAAGGCATCACGTCTCGGCACCGTCGACGGGACCGAATCGCTCGACGAGGCCCGCGCTCGGCTCACCGAGGGCGCCACCAAGTACGACTTGGCGATCGTCGAGTTCGGCGACGCCGGGGAATTCGGCTTCGACCTCCTGAAATGGGTCCGCACCGATGCGAACTCGGCGACGCCGGCACTGCCGGTCATCGCCACCTCGCCGGTGTTCACCGCCGATCAGGTCAAACGCTCGATCGACTGCGGCGCCGACTACTTCCTGACCAAGCCCTTCAACCGCGAGCGGCTGCTGGGCGCGGTCGAACGGACCGTCCTGAAGCCGCGGCGGCTCTTCGTCACCTCGACCTATGTCGGCCCCGATCGGCGCACGCGGGGCGATCACGACACGGTCGAGCGTCGCCTTACCGCCGATACCCGAATCCACCGCGTCCGCGACCCTTACCGCTTCACCGTCGACGACGGCGCGCTGGTCATCGTCTTCGAGCATCTGCCTGACGGCAAACCGCGCGCGCTTCCGGCAGACGCGGTGCGCAAAGCGATCGCCGCCATCGCAGCTTCGCGCGAGGCGACGGCCGAAGCGATGACCGGCTATTCCCACCGGCTGGACGGTGATTTCGACGAGTTCCGCCGGGATCCCTTCGGACACGCCCGCGCCATGATGAACGCTACCGCAACTCATGTTGCCGAGGACTCCTCCGCCGCCGGCTTCACCTTGATGAGCGCGGTGTCGCGCTCGCTCGTCCACTATACGGGCGGCGAATACCTCGCCTCCGGCCGGTTCATGGAGTTCATCAAGGCGCATCTGATCGCCTTCCGTACCGCGGTTCGCCACAAGATCCTGGATGACGGCGGCATGGTCGGGCGCGAGCTCATGGGCCTGGTCGCCAGCGCCCGCAAGGCCTTCACCTCGAAGAACTGAGGCGGGCCGGCTACATTCCTCCGACGACCGGCGGCACCGACATATCGGCCGCTGCACGCTTGCCCGGCTTGGCGGCGCCGGCGTAGAGCACGCCCAGCTGCCGCTCGGTGATCTGTCGATGGCGCTCGACGGCGGCCGGATGCAGATCGCCCTCTGGCCTAAGCTCGTGGTCGAAGTTGCCGTAGACATCCTTGCCGCGCGCCGGCGTGGCACTTGTCCGGTCGATGCCGAGCTGGCGGAGCCGGGTCGGGATGTAGCGGATCGCGAGACCGACGCGCGGGACCTCCGTCCGGTTGACCTCAGAGCCATGGACGAGAAGGACGTGGTGCAGCGACATCTCGCCGGGCTTGAGCTCGATGTCGACCGCCTTGGCCTCGTCGACCTCGGCGGCGATCTCCTGGCCGCGCGACAGCATATTCTTGTCGCTGAAGGTATCGGCGTGAGGAAGCTGGGTCATGTGGGTGCCCGGCATCACCCGCATGCAGCCGGACGCCCGGGTGCTCGGCGTGAAGGCGACCCAGGCGGTGAGCACGTCGGGCGACGAGAGGCCCCAATATGTGGCGTCCTGGTGCCAGGAGACGAAATTGCCGTCTCCCGGCCACTTGTTGAAGAAGCCAGACGACCAGCAGAAGAGATCCGGTCCCAGCACCGGCTCGACCGCATCAAGAATGCGGGAGTCGGTGACGATGTCGTAGAGCCACGGGAACAGGAGGTGGGCCTTCTGGTTGTGGCGGCCCTTGAATGGCCCACCCAGCATCCGCTCGGACTCGACCAGGCGCAGATAGAGGCCGCCGGCCTCGTCTTCCGAGAACGCCCGAATCGGGAAGTGGTAGCCGCGCTCGTCGTACCCGGCGGCCTCGGCCGACTTCAGCGCCAATGGCATCGGAACCCTACTTTCCTTTCGGAAACTCGCGCCATAGTGCCGGGCTCCCGATGCCCGGGTCAAGGCGGGCGCGCTCAGGCGAAGTCGCGCGACAGCGCTTCGCGAACCGGCTCCGGCATCACCGCCAGATGACCGTATTCCGGGTGACCGAAGCCGACGAGCACCTGCGTGCCCGGTGTCCGAAAGCGGGCGATCTGCGGCGGCGTGAAGTGGAAGCGGACGAACTGGACGCTGGAGGCCTTGCCTTCGGCGGAGGTGCGATCCTGATCCTCCTCCGCCTTGCCACGGACGCGTTCGCCACCGACCTCGATGAACGCCGTCTCCTCGACACCGCCGAGTCTGGCGAGCACGCCCGCCCGGCGGAGCGGATCGTCGATCTCGAACATCACGGTGGCGACCAGCTCCCCGCCCTTGGGGATCAGCGGATTGTAGGCGTCGAGCTCGCCTTGGATCTGTTCCTCGCCGCCCTTCTCGATGAACAGCATCTCGTGGATCTGCAGCCACATCGTCTCGAAGGACTCGAAGTGGAAGGTGGCGAAGGGTCCGACTTCGAGTCGGCGGTTCTTCTTGAGCGCGACGACCTCAGCCCGACGTTCCTTCCGGACCTTGGCGTAGTCGGCCGTCGGCAGGACGTCGGCCCGTGTGACCTCGTTTTTCATCGGCCGGGAGAGATTCCGTAGGCGCGGGCGAAGAGCTCGATCGGATGCAGCGCCTCCTTCGGCACCTCGACGCCGTCGAGGCGCTCCATCCCCTGGAGGATGTGCGCGGCGGCGAGCGGACACTCCGAGGCGACGTGGGGCCGGCCAAGCTTGGCCGCCTGCTGAGCCACGGGTTTGCCGATCTTGAGGGCGACCTCGAAGTTCTCCCGCATCACCCCCCAAGAGCCGCCATGGCCCGAGCAGCGCTCCACCACCGCGACCTCGGCGTTGGGGACGAGCCTCAGCATCTCCGCCGCCTTGGGGCCCATGTTCTGGGCGCGGGCGTGGCAGGCGAGGTGGAGCGTGACGCCACCGTTCAATGGCGCCAGGCCCGGCGCCAGGCCCTCGCGTTTGGCGATGTCGACGATGTACTCGCTGACGTCGAAGGTCGACTGGGCGAGCTTCTTGATGTCCGGATCGTCCGGCAGCAGCAGCGGCCATTCGAATTTGAGCATCAGCGCGCAGGAGGGCACCAGCGCCACGATGTCATAGCCCCGCTCGACATAGGGAAGGAGCGCCTGGGCGACGTTCTTGGCTTTCTTGGCGACCCGCGGCAGGTCGCCATGCTCGAGCTGCGGCATGCCGCAACATTCGGGATAGACCACCTCGCAGGCGACGCCGTTGCGGGCAAGCACGCCGAGCGCCGCCTCGCCGATCGCCGGGTTGTTGTAGTTGACGAAGCAGGTGGCGTAGAGGACGGCCTTGCGTCCGCGCGCCGGCGCATTGGCCGAGACCTCGGGCGGCGACTCTTCGGCGCGCTTGACGAAGGTCTTGCCGTGAAACTTCGGCAGGTCGGCGTCGCGGTGCACGCCGGCGACCTTCTCCATCAGCGGCCGGGCAAGCCGGTTGCGGCGGTCGGTGGCCCAGTTGGCGAGCGGCGCGACCACGCCGGCAAGCCGGCCGTTGCGGTCGGTCCTGGTGAGCTGGCCCGCGGCGAGCGGGATGCCGGACTTCCGCGCTTCGACGGCGCGGTAGCGCAGCATCAGATGGGGAAAGTCGAGAGCCCATTCGTGCGGGGGCACATAGGGGCACTTGGTCATGAAGCAGAGGTCGCAGAGCGTGCACGCATCGACGACCTTGGCGAAATCGCCGCTGTCGACGCCTTCCAGTTCGGCGTCGCCGGCCGCGTCGATCAGATCGAAGAGGCGCGGGAACGAATCGCAGAGGTTGAAGCAGCGCCGACAGCCGTGACAGATGTCGAAGACCCGCCTGAGCTCGTGCTCGAGCTTGGCCTCGTCGTAAAAGTCGGGGCTGGTCCAGTCGAGCGGATGCCGAACCGGCGCGCCGAGGCTGCCTTCACGCATTGACTCGTTTCTCCGGAGGGCCGGAAGCGCGCGCGAGGGCTCTCCCGGGCCCCGGCGCGCGCCGCATTAGGACTTAGGCGAGGGCGTCGAGGGCCTTCTGGAAGCGGCCGGCGTGGCTCTTCTCGGCCTTCGCCAGCGTCTCGAACCAATCGGCGATCTCGGCCTGGCCTTCCTCGCGCGCGGTCCGCGCCATGCCCGGGTACATGTCCGTGTACTCGTGCGTCTCGCCGGCGATGGAGGCTTTCAGGTTCTGCGAGGTATTGCCGATCGGCAGGCCGGTCGCCGGATCGCCGGTCTCCTCGAGGAATTCGAGATGTCCGTGGGCGTGGCCGGTCTCGCCTTCGGCGGTCGAACGGAACACCGCCGAAACGTCGTTGTAGCCTTCCACGTCCGCCTTCTGGGCGAAGTAGAGATAGCGCCGATTCGCCTGGCTTTCGCCCGCGAACGCCGCCTTCAGGTTGGCCTCGGTCTTCGAGCCCTTCAATCCCGCCATCGTGTGCCTCCTGGGGCTGGTCGGGAGCGGCGGAAAGCCGTCCCTCGATAGTCATCCTAGGAACCTGCCGAGGCTCCGTCAACAATATTAGAATGGATCTAAAATATCTCGCAAGACGCCGCCTGTGAGGGCAGATCAGACCCGTGGCCGGAGCCTGACAACGACGTCGATGCGCTCGACCTCGAGCCCTTCCGGGATCTTCGGGACGCCGCTCACGGCCAGCGTCCCGACCGGGATGTCGGTCAGGCTGCCGGTGGCGACAGTGAGGACGTGGTGATGGTCGGAGGTATTGGTGTCGAAATAGGAGCGCCCGGCCTCGACCACGACCTCCCGCAGGAGGCCGGCGCGAGTGAACTGGTTCAGCGTGTTGTAGACCGTCGCCAGCGAGACGACGAACCGGGCGGCCTTGGCCTCGGCGTGCAGCTGCTCAGCCGAGACGTGACGGTCGCCCCGGCCGAACAGGAGGCGAGTCAGCGCCAAGCGCTGGCGGGTTGGGCGCAGCCCGGCCCGTTTCAGCCGATCTAGCGGCTCGGCGAAGGGTCGGGCGTCGGCGATGGTCATGAATAAGATGTGGCGCCGTTTCAGGAGTTCGCCAAGCCTTGCGCCGTCAGTCGCCGGTCGTCAAGCGGTCGACCAGCTGGCCGACCGTCGGGATGAAGCCGCCGGCATAGAACGGGTCGCCGCTGAAGCGGAAGGCGTTGTGGCCAGCGAACATCAGTTCGTGCTCGCAATCCTCGGAGTGGCTGATCGCCTGAAGCGTCTTCTGGATGCAGTAGGAGCGCGGATCGGCCTTCTTGCCCGTCGTCCCGTGCTCGTTCTGGGCCCAGTTGGAGAAGCCGCAGGCGGAGAGGCACCCCATGCAGTCGACCTGGTCCCTGTGGATGTGCCTGGCGGTCGGCGTGTCGACGAAGATCAACGTCGAGTCCGGCGTGCGCAACGCCTCGATGAAGCCGGCGGCGACCCAGGCGCGGGCACGCTCGGCGTCGTGCGCGGTCAAAAATACCTCGCGGCCGCGGGCCCCGACCTTGAAGGAGGTGTCGTGATCGCCGACCGCGTGGGTCTGGTAGGCGACCTGGCGTTCGGACCTGGCCTTCAGATCCATCAGGAACGGGTTCTTGACCGCCGAGGAGTAGAAGCCGGTCGGGCTGAAGCGGTTGAGCCAGATGTCGCCTTCCTTGAGCGTCATCAGCTTTCGCTTCCAGGCTTGGGAGATCGGGCTCTCCTGGGTCAGAAGCGGCCGCGTGCCGAACTGGAACGCGACCTTGCCGATCTCGGGATTCTCGAGGAAGTGCTCCCATTCCCTCAGGAACCAGACGCCGCCGGCCATGATGATCGGCGTGTCGGTAAGACCGACCTCGTTCATCACCTTGCGGAGCTCGCTGACCCGTGGGAAGGGATCCTCGGGGCGCTCCGGATCCTCGACGTTGGAAAGGCCGTTGTGCCCGCCGGCGAGCCACGGATCCTCGTAGACGACGGCGCCGAGCCAGTCGCGGAACTTGTGGTAGGCGCGCTTCCACAGAGCCCGGAAGGCGCGCGCCGAAGAGACGATCGGGTAGTAATAGACGCGATAACTCTCGCAGAGCTCGGCCAGGCGATAGGGCATGCCGGCGCCGCAGGTGACGCCATGGATCAGGCCCTTGGTGCCCTCGAGGATGCCATGCAGCACCCGCTCGGCAGCACCCATCTCCCAGAGCACGTTCATATGGATGCGGCCATGTCCGTTCGCCGTCTCGTAGGCGATGCTGGCCTGGCTGATGCCGCCCTTGATCGAGGCGGCGATCAGCTCCTCATGGCGCTCGCGGCGCGTCCGGCCGTGGTAGATCCAAGGAATGACGTTGCCGGCGGCATCGCGCGCATCGGCATTGACGCCCGAGAACGTCCCGACTCCGCCGGCCGCCGCCCAGGCGCCCGAGCTCTCGCCGTTGGAGACGGAGATGCCCTTGCCTCCCTCGATCAGTGGCAGCACCTCGCGTCCGGAGATCAAAATCGGGTTCAGCGCCTTCATTCTCTCTTGAAACCTTGATCACGTCCGCGCCCGAAGAGCCGCGGCCACGCTCACCCGCCCTCTAATATACCGCGGCCGGCCCAAGCCAAAGAGGCTTCTCGCCCTTCTCCTCACCCACGGCAGGGAATTGTCTCGGACACGCGCACGGCCGGACGACGGCGTGCTCGTCCTATGCCCGCTCGGCGCGACGATCCTTCGTCGGAGGAGCCCGCTGGTATTCGGGAACCAGCCGGCCGAGCAGGCTCAAGGTGTCGGCCGTGCGCCGCTGGCGCGCCGTCTCCTCGATTTCGTCGAGCGCGCGCGCGAGGATGGCGAGATCGACCGTCCGCGGTCGCGCGAGAAGGATTCCCGGTCGTTCGGTCGCCACTGGGCCCTCCTGGCCGTGGAACAGCTCCTCGGCCAGCTTTTCTCCGGGCTTAAGACCGGAGAAGACGATCTGAATGTCCTCGCCCGGCCTGAGGCCCGCCAGCCGGATCATCTGACGGGCGAGATCGAGGATCTTCACCGGCTCGCCCATCTCCAGCACGTGGATGGCGCCGGGCTCGTTCCTCGGCTGGGAGAGCGCCAGCTCGCAGGCCTGGAGGACCAGTTCGACCGCCTCGCGCACGGTCATGAAATAGCGCGTGACCTCCGGGTCGGTGACGGTCAGAGGACCGCCGGCGGCGATCTGACGCCGGAACAGCGGCACCACCGAGCCGGTCGAGCCCAGCACGTTGCCAAAGCGCACGGTGACGAAGCGCGTACCGCTCTTTCCGAGGGCGGCGACGTCGAGCGCCTGGCAGTAGATCTCGGCCAGCCGCTTGCTCGCCCCCATGACGCTGGTCGGGTTGACCGCCTTGTCGGTCGAGATCAGCACCATGGCGGCGACCCCGGCCGCGGCGGCGGCATCGGCGACGACGCGCGTGCCCGCGACATTGGTCAAAACCCCTTCGTTGGGGTTTACCTCGACCAGCGGCAGGTGCTTGAAGGCGGCGGCATGGAAGACCAGGTCCGGGCGCTCGCGTGCCAGGATCTGGTCGATGCGGAGACGGTCGCGGACGTCGCCGAGGATCGCCGCCCGCGAAAGCCGGGGCCAGCGCTCCGTCATCTCCAGGTCGATCAGGTAGAGCGGGTATTCGGCGTTGTCGAGAAGGGCGAGATGCGCCGGCGCCAGCGCCGCGATCTGCCGGACGAGCTCGCCGCCGATGGTGCCGCCGGCCCCTGTCACCAGGATCCGGCGCCCCGAGACTAGGCGCTCCAATCCGGAGCGGTCGAGCACGCGCTGCGGGCGGCCGAGCAGATCCTCGACCTCGATCGGGCGGATCTCGGATTTGCTCGTCCCGGCTTGCTCGAGCCGTCGGGGATCGGGAAGCCGGCTCACCGGCAACGCCAGCTTGCCGGCGAGCTCGACGAGACCGCGGACATGGGCACCGTCGTCCTCGGTGCGGCCCAAGACCAGCCGCTCCGGGCGCTGGTCGCGACCGGCGAGCTGCTCGACCACCGACTCCAGCGCCGCCTCGCGCCCGAGCACCTCGACGCCCAGTACCTGACGGCCCTGCCAGTCGGCGCGATCGTCGACCACGCCGACGACGCGATAGGGTGCGCCGTCGCCGCGCGCGAGGTTGCGCACGAACGCCTCGGCGGCGTCGCCCCAGCCGACCAGCAGCACGGGGACGCGACGGCCTTCGCGCTCGAGCACGCCGCCGAACCGCCGCTCGCGAAGGACGCGGGTCAGCAGCCGCGGCGTCACCAGGAACGCCGCCATGACGAAGAGGTCGATGACCAGGACCGAGCGTGGAAAGTCCTGGAGCCGTGTCACCAGGAACAGCGCCGGCAGGAAGACGAGGTGCGTGAGCACCACCACCTTGCCGATGGCGGCGACGTCGTCGAGCCCCGCATAGCGCCAGACCCGGCGCGACAGGCCGAAGGCCTGCGAGACGCCGGCGGCGATGGCGACGAAGAGGAGGACCCCGCCCCATAGTGCCTGCGACGGCCAGGTGAGGATCGCGTCGCCGACACGGAGATAGAAGGAGACGAGATAGGCGAGCCCAGCGAGCGTCGCGTCGAGGAGCGCGACGACAAGAGCGCGTCGGCCCGGCCATCGGCGGGTGGTCATGGATCGCGCCTATAGCACATCGCCGTCGCGTCTGGGGTCATGCGCGGGCGAATCGAAAGAGGATGGCGCCGACGATTAGCGTGGCCGCGGCGAGCGACGGCCACGGCCGGTCGAGCGCGAGAAGCGCCGCGGCGACGAGGCCGGCATTGACGAGCCCGACCGCGACCGCGACGCGGCCGTGACTCCAGCCGCGCTGCACCGCCTGCTGATAGAAATGCTCGCGATGCGCCTCCCAGACGCGCTTTCGCTGCAGCAGGCGGCGGACGAGCGTCCACGTCGCATCGGCGAGGTAGTAGCCAGGCAGGATCAGTGCCGGCGCCCAGTGGCCGCTTTTCGCCAGGAGCAGCAGCAGCGCGCCCAGGAGGTATCCCAAGGGCACGCTGCCGACATCGCCCATGAACAGGCGTGCCGGGTGCCAGTTCCAGCGCAGAAAGCCCAAGGCCGCCGCGGCCAGGATCAGCGCCGGCGCGGCCGGCGTGCCGACCAGCGCGAGACCGAGGCCGATCGAGGCCGCCTCGACGCCGGTAATGCCGTCGATGCCGTCCATGAAATTGGTGAGGTTGACGAACCACACCCAGGCGAGCCCGGCGGCGAGCAGGTCGGGTCCGGGCGGCAGCAGACCCTGGAATACCGGCCCGCCGTCTAGAACGGAGAGGCCGGCAGCGACGGCCGCAGCTTGGGCCAAAAGGCGCCAGCGCGCCGGCACATGGCCGAGGTCGTCTCGCCAGGAGACGACCGCCAGCACGCCTGCCGCCGCGATCAGCACGAGCCAGGGAACCGGCGCCGCGTTCGCGAGCGCGAAAACGAGGAGCGCCGGCAGCGCGCCGGCGAGGAGACCGATGCCGCCACCGCGCGGCGTCGGCCGCGCATGCGAGGAACGGTGGTTCGGCACGTCGACGATCCGGCGGCGATCGAGCCAGACGAGCACTTGGCCGGTGGCGATCCAGCTCGCGGCGAAGGCCGCGGCGGCGAGAGCCGCGGCGAGCCAGGCCTCGCTCACGGCTCGCCCCGGTTCGCGCGCTCGCGGCGGGCGAGTGCCTCGTCCGGCCAGCGGTTCTTGAGATAGGCGACCAAGGCCCAGACCTGGGCGTCGGTCAGGTTGAACTCGAAGGCCGGCATCTGGCTTCGGGCTCCCGCCGGAAGGAACGGCTGCCCGCCGAACTTGACCTGTTCGAAGACCTGCCGATCGGAGCGGTCGACCGCGGGTGAGCGCTCGTCGAGGGGCGGCGCGAGGCCCAGGGCGACCGGCATGTCCGGGCGCCAGTCCTCATGGCCCTCGCGATCGACGCCGTGGCAGTAGGAGCAGTGCTGGCGGTAGAGCGTGCGTCCAAGCGCAACTTGCGCCGGCCGGTCGGGCCGGGCGTCGGTCGCGGTCGCGGCGAGGCGGCGTTCGATCATCATCACCGTGCCGGTCACCACGATGGCGACGATCGCGGCGATCAGGGTGAAGCGGCTGCGGCGGTCGGAGAGGAATCCCCGGTGTGCGGGCGTGGCGTCCGGCTCTCCCTCGTCCTCGACCACCAGCACGCGCTTACGCCTCGGCGCGTAGCGGGGCTTGGTCGTCTCCTTCCGGAAGAAGCGGTCGAGGAAGGGTAAGCGCATGGCGCGACTATACCCCGACGCCGGCAGAAAGGGCCCCGCCCGGCGGACGCCGCCCCCTCACGTCCGGCGCCCCGCGGTCACGCCCGAAGGTGGCGCGGCAGCTCCTTGATCGAGGCATCGACGAGACCGGCCGCCATGATGGCATCGACCTTCTCGGTCAGCACGCGACGGGTCGCGGCCAGCGCGAGGTCGACCGCGGCGTTGCGGACCTCGGCAATCGCTTGGGCCTCGGCCTGGGCGATCTTGTCCACCGCCTGCGCCTCGCGACGCTTGAGCCGCTGCTCGATCTGGGCTTTCTGCTCGGCCTCGAGCGTCTGAGCCGCGGCGCGACCGAGCGCAAGAATCGCCTCGGCCTCCTTGAGCCCGTCCCGCTGCTTCCTCCGGTACTCGGCGAGCGCCGCCTCTGCGTCCCGCTTCAGCTTCTCGGCCTCGTCGAGCTGGCCCCGGATCTTGCCCGCCCGGTCGTCGAGGGCGCCGCCGATCAGGCCGAACAGCTTCTTGCCGAGCAGCGCGAAGAAGATGACGAACGCCGCCAGCACCCAGAATTCCGGACTGGAGAACATCAAGCGCGCTCCTTCGCCGCGGCGGCCACGGCGGCGGTCGCCGTGGCGTCGTTGATCGGCTGGCCGATCAGCCTCTCGGCTGCGGATTTGGTGATGTCGGCGGCCATATGGGCAAGGCTCGCCATCGCCTGATCGCGCGCTGCCCGGATGCGTCCCTCGGCCGCCGCGGTGTCGGCGGCGAGCTTTTTCGTGAGCGCACCCTCGCGCGACTCGGCGTCCTTTCGCATCCGTTCCGAGGCCGCCTTGATCGTTGCCTGGGCCTGTGCCCGTGCTTCGGCCAGCGCCTTCTCGTAGGCGGCGAGCGCGCCGGCGGCCTCGTCCTTCAGCTTCGTCGCCCGGTCGAGGTCGGCGGTGATCCGCTGGGCGCGCGCGTCGATCGCCCGGCCGATCTTCGGCAGGGCGAGCTTGGCCATCAGCAGGTAGAGGACGGCGAAGGTGATCGCCAGCCAGACGAGCTGCGGGGCGAAGTCGGCGACGTTGAGCTGGGGCATGGTCCGCCCGGCCTTCCGCTGGCGCCGATCAGGTGAACAGGATGAGGAAGGAGATCAGCAGCGCGAACAGCGCCACGGCTTCGGTCAGCGCAAAGCCCAACATGCCGAGGGGGAAGACTTCGCCGCGGGAAGCCGGGTTGCGGCTGATCGAGGCGACCAGCGAAGCGAAGATGTTGCCGATGCCGACGCCGACGCCGGCGAGCGCGATGACGGCCAGGCCGGCACCGATCATCTTGGCGGAAGCGAGATCCATGGAGCTTAGCCCTTTCCAGTTGGGAGATCAGTGAAGGTGGATCGCGTCGTTGAGGTAGATGCAGGTCAGCACGGTGAAGACGTAGGCCTGCAGGAACGCGACCAGGAATTCGAAGCCGGTCAGCGCCACGTTGATGGCGAGCGGCGCCACGCCGAAGATTCCGAGCATGATGGTGAACGAGGCGAACACCTTAAACATGGTGTGGCCGGCCATCATGTTGGCGAAGAGCCGAATCGAAAGGCTGACCGGGCGGGTGAGATAGCTCAGCACCTCGATCGGCACCATCAGCAGCAGCATGATCTTCGGCACGCCCTTCGGCACGAAGAACGACAGGAAATGCGCGCCGTGCATGACGAAGCCGACGACCGTCACGCCGATGAACACCACGAAGGCGATGGCGAAGGTGACGATGATGTGGCTGGTGAAGGTGAAGCTGTAGGGGACCATCCCCATCATGTTGCCGAACAGGATGAACATGAAGAGGGTGAAGATGAAGGGGAAGAACGCGCGCCCCTTCGAGCCGACATTGTCCTGGATCATGCCGGCGATGAACTCGTAGGAAACCTCGGCCATCGACTGCCAGCGGCCGGGCACGAGGGACTGCCGGCGCATGCCGCCGACCAGGAACACGGTGGCCGCGGCGATCGCGATGACCATCCACAGGGACGCGTTGCTGAAAGAGACGTCAAGGCCACCGAGCTTCATCGGGATCAGCCTGACGATTTCGAACTGGTGGAGCGGGTCGATCGCCTTTTCGGCAGCCACGTGCGCTCAATCCTCTTTCTTCGTCCGGTTCCCGTCCGCCGGCCCCTTGGACCAGCGCCCGAGTCCCAATCCCTCTACGGCCCGGTACACATTCAACATTCCGGCGGCGGCGCCGACGAAGAACATGCCCACCATCGCCCAGGGGCCAGTGCCAAGCCAGCGATCAATGAGCCAGCCCAGACCGACGCTGACCGCGAGCGCCGAAACCAGCTCGACCGCGACGCGAAAGGCCAAGCCCATCGCCCGCGACCGATCAGTGGCGTCCGCCCCGGTCTCGGCCGGCTCCGGGCGTGCCTTCCTCAGGCGCTGCTCGAGGTCGTCGAGATTCGGAGGGGGCGGCTCAGTCGCCATCGCCGATCACGGAATGCCCCGTTTGTTCCGGCGGAAACCCGCCGAAAACCGGCGCGACCATATCGGCCGACCCCACCCCTGTCAAGCCTCGCCGACCTCTACAAAGCGTAATATTTCCAAAGACTTCAGCCCGGTGCGCTCAGCGGCCGCGGCGCCGGATGGGACCGTCCTCGGTGAGGTGGATGGCGCTTAAAGTGCGCTCGGCATGGACGAGCCGATGGGAAAGCAGCGCTTGGGTGGCCGCCAGCATCTCCTCCCGGTACGCCGGGTCGCCGGCGAGGTTCCGGAGCTCATGGGGATCGGCCGCGAGGTCGAAGAAGAGCGGCGAAAGGCCGGCGAAGTGGACGTATTTGAAGCGCTCGCCCCGCCAGACCGCGAGGCAGCACTCGTCGAGGCGAAGGCCGAGCGCCTTCTCCGGCGCCCCGTCGACCACATCGCGGAAGTCGAATTCGAAATGCGCCCCCCGTCGCCACGTCGCCGGCAGCTTGCCTTCGAGAAAGGACCGGAGCGATACGCCGTCGGCCTGGTCCGGAACCTCGAGGCCGGCGAGATCGCAGAGGGTCGGCATCACGTCGACGTGTTCGGTGAATTCGTCGACGACCGTCGCTTTCGCCCCTCCCTTCGGCGGCTTGACGATCATCGGCACCCGGAAGGCCAGGTCGAAGAACCCGTCCTTGCCGGTGAACCAGTGGTCGCCCAGCATCTCGCCATGATCGGCGGTGAAGAGGATCAGGGTGCGGTCGTACTGCCCGGTCCGCTTGAGATGGCCGATCAGCCGGCCGAGATGGTGGTCCATCTCGGCGATCAAACCGAAATAGGTGGCCTTCGCCTGACGCTGATGGTGTTCGGGCATCGCGCCAACGCCGAGCTTCGTCGGCAGGTGCCAGGCGAGCCAAGGATGGATCTTCGCTTCCTCCTCCACACTCGCCTGGCGATGCGATATCGGCATGCGCTCGGGCTTGTAGAGGTCGTGCCACGGGTCGGGCGCGACCAGCGGCGGATGCGGGCGGAGATGGGAGAGGTGCAGACACCAGGCGCGGTCGGACCGTTCGTCGATGTAGTCGAGCGCCGCGTCGGTGGCGAACGCGGTGTCGCTGTCCTCGGCCTTGAACGCGCCGGGGGGATAGGTCGGCCCGCGCTTCTCAGCCATCACCGGGTCGTGGGTCTGCGGGGTGTATAGCTCGCCTGCGAAGGCCGGCACGTCATAGCCCTGGCGGCGAAGGTAGGAGAGCCATGTCCGTCGGTCGCTGCCGAGCACCAGATGCGGCGCCAGGCCCGGAAGCACGCCCTCATAGGTCCTGAGAGCGGGATCGCCGGGAACATATGCGCGTGGATCTGGCGAGATGTCCGTATAGCCGATGAGCCCTGGATCGTAGCCCGCGCGGCGGAGCTCCTTCGCCCAGTTGGTGAAGCGGGCGTCGAGCGGCGTTCCGTTCCGCCCGGAGCGGTGGGTCATCAGGTAGAGGCCGGTGTGCAGCGACGACCGGCTGGGACCGCAGGGGCTGGCATTGGCGAAGTGCCGGCGGAAGAGCACGCCGTCTGCCGCCATCGCGTCCAGGTTCGGGGTCTCGACCACCGGATGGCCCAGCGCCGACAGCGCGTCGTGGCGCCATTGGTCGCCGGTGATGAAAAGGATGTTGAAGTCCGGCATCGGCGCCGAGTCAGGGCGAAGGGGGGGTTGGCGGCTCCGGCGTCATGATGTTGAAGACAGCCTGGATCTTCTTCATCAGCTGGTCGGGCGAGAACGGCTTGACCACGTAGCCGTTGACGCCGTTCTCCTTCGCCGCCAGCACGAAGTCCTCGCTCGCCCGTCCGGTCAGCATGATGAACGGCATGTTCTGCCACGTCTTGCGCACGTGGCGGAGCAGGTCGAGGCCGGTGACGTTCGGCATGTTCCAGTCGGAGATGATGAGGTCGGCCTTGGTCGCCTTGCTGTCGAGGACCCTGATCGCCTCGGCGCCGTCGCGGGCGAGGACGACGTGGCCGACGCCGAGGTTCTTAAGCACGCTCTGGGCGAGCTTGAGCGCGAAGCCGTCATCCTCGACCAGGAGCACGGTGAGCTTGGCGAAGCGCGGATCGATCTTGGCTCCGATCATGGCTCCTCCTTATCACGCGCCGGCGACTGCCGAATAGCGGGCATCCAGGCGGACGAGGCCGTCGGCGACCAGGCTTGCGATGCCGTCGGCCTCGTCCGCCGCCTCGGCGCGGCCGTGACGTGCCGATTCCTCGACAACGAATGCCTGGCGATAGAGGAGCTTGAGGCCGAGGCTGCCGGACGCGCTCTTCAGCGTATGCGCGGCGTTGCCGAGCTCCTGCAGATCGCCACTTTCGCGAGCCGCCTCGATGCGCCGGGCAAGATCGGCCGCGCCCGAGCGGTATTCCTCGACCAGCTCCTGCACCATCTCGCGGCCGAGCTGCTCCTCGAGCGTCGAGAGCACGCCTTCGTCGAGCGCCTCGTCGCCCTCGGCAAGCCGGGCGCCGACGTCGTCGGCCGGACGTTCCGCGATCGGCGGCTCCGCGTCGCCCGCTGCGGCGTCGCGGCCGAGGGTGCGGAGAATCGCCTGGATCAACAGCTCGGGATTGATCGGCTTGCCGACGTAGTCGTTCATGCCGGCATCGAGGCAACGCTGAACCTCCTCGGTCATAGCACCTGCGGTGGCGGCGATGATCGGCACGGTCCCTGCCGGTGTCGGGAGCGTGCGGATGCGGAGCGTCGCCTCGACGCCGTCCATGACCGGCATGTGCATGTCCATCAGCACGAGGTCGTAGGCCTTGCCGGAGGCGACGGCGGCAACCGCCTGTTCGCCGTTCTCGACCACGTCGATCTGATGGCCGCCCGGCTTCAGGAGCCCGATCGCCACCTTTTGGTTCACCTTGTTGTCCTCGGCGAGCAGGATCGAGAGCGGCCGAAGCCGTCCCGCCGCCACCGTCGCCGACGCCTCCTCCTTCGGCTTCTCGCCCGGCGCGAGAGCGATCTCGATCCAGAAGGTCGAGCCCCTGCCGACCTCGCTGTCGACACCGATCTCGCCGCCCATCAGCGCCACGAGACGCTTGGAGATGGCGAGTCCGAGGCCGGTGCCGCCGAAGCGCCGGCTGATCGAGGAGTCGGCCTGGGTGAAGCTGCCGAACAGCTTGGCCTTGGCGTCCCCGGTCAGGCCGATGCCGGTGTCGACCACCTCGAAGCGGAGCCCGACCTTGCCCGGCGGCGCGTCGATCCGGCGGACGCGGAGCGCCACCAACCCCTTCTCGGTGAACTTGATGGCGTTCCCCATCAGGTTCAACAGCACCTGGCGGAGCCGCCCGGGATCGCCCTGGAAATAGGGCGGCAGCGACGGATCGACCGACGTCTCGAACCCGATCCCCTTCTCGGTCGCGCGCGACTCCAGGAGCGCCGTCACCCCGTCGGCGACGCGCTTCAGGTCGAAATCGACGGACTCGACGTCGAGCTTTCCGGCCTCGAGCTTCGAGTAGTCGAGGATGTCGTTGAGGATGGTGAGCAGCGCCTGACCGGAATCGAGCACGATCTGGGCTTGCCCGCGTTGGTCGCGGTCGAGCACCGAGGCGAGCAGCAGCCGCGTCATGCCGAGGATGCCGTTCATCGGCGTCCGGATCTCGTGGCTCATCATCGCCAGGAACTCGGACTTGGCGCGGGTCGCCGCCTCGGCGCGGTCCTTGGCGTCGCTGACCTCGAGCATGGCGCCTTTGAAGACCTCGAGCGCCGAGGCCATGCCGCCGATCTCGTCCCGCCGGCCAAGATGGGGCACCGGTTCCTCGCGGTTGCCGAAGGCCAGCCGGACCATCGCGCCGGCCATGTCGTCGACCGGGCCGACGATGTTGCGGGCGAGCAGGAGTGCGACCGCGACGCTGAGCACCACCGCGATGGCGATGACGATCAAGGTCTGGCGTTTTGCCTGCGCGATCAGCTCGACCGCCTCTTCGCGGAACTGGTAGCCGTCGTCAGCGGCAAGCTGGGTCAGGGTCTCCAGCTTCCTGCGGATCTCGAGGGCGAGCGCGTCGCGGGCGGCCCCCGACGGCTGGATCAGGCCGCCTATGGTCACGGCGGCCTGACCGGCGCTGGCCACCCGGGCGTCGATCGCCGCCCGCCGCCAGATCTGGATCAGCTCCATGGTTTCAGCCACCAGGGGCCGGATCGCCTCGGAGATGCCGCGCTCATCGACCACCCTGAGATCGTCGTCGAGATCCTTGATCCGCGCCAGCAGACCGGTCGTCTCGGCTTCGGTGATTTCGTCGCCGGCGTCGCGGTCGGAGAGCTCGAGCAGCGCGAAGGTGGTCTGCGCGGAGCGGGCGTAGTTGATCGCCTGGAGCGGGCGGTCGTAGAGCGTGACCGCGAGGTCGCCCATCGACGAGGTGGTGAGCAGCGCCGAGAAGCCGACCAGCGCGGCGGCGAACGCGGCGAGGAGAAGGGCGCCGACGAGCTTGAGCTTGATCGACACCGGGCGCCCGTCCGTCGCCTACCTGACGACGACCGAGAGTCGCATCTTCGGATGGATGCGGCAGAACACCTCGAAAGTGCCGGCGCGGCGGTAGACATAGGGCACGCGCGTCCCCGGCGCCTGACGGCCGAGGTCGAACGCGGCGCCGGGCGACGCCGAGTGCATGTTGTGGCCGAAGTTGTCCTCGTTGGTGAAGATGAGGCTGTCGCCGACTTGGATCTCAACCCTCTCCGGGCGGAAGCCCAAGTCCTTCTGCTCGACGACGATCTCGTTGGCCGCGAACGCGCTGGCTGCGGCGAGAGCCCCCCCACGCCACGCTCGTCAGCCACAATCCAGGCTTGACCATCCGCCTCTCCCTACCTGCCGATCGGCGCATCTTGGAGTCAGTCTAACGCAACGCCGGGGTGAATCATCCGCCGGGCACCTCAAAAATCCGTGCAGCGCCCGCCCCGCTCCCAATCGCCGTAGCGGGTCGGCTCGAGCCCGGTCGGGCCACCGATCTCGTCGGGCTGCGCCGGTTTAGCCGCCTCCAGCGGCGACGGGGCTGTCTCTTGTCGACGCGGCCGGAGCGGTGTCGCAGTCGGACGCAACTCCCGGAAGGTCTTGGTCGGGTTGGCCATCCTGATGGTTATATGGCCGGGCGGCGCGGCCGCCAAGCCTTGAACGCGGGGCAGCGGAGGGCCATTTTCCTGCTGCGTCCCTTTGGACGGAGCCTTGGGTGAGATGAACGCACGCACCTTCCTTCTCCTGGCGGCCATGACCGCCTTCTTTCTGGCCATCGGCTACGCCATCGGCGGCGAGGGCGGCATGGTGATCGCGCTCGGCATCGCCGCGGCGACCAACCTCTTCGCCTACTGGAACGCCGACAGGCTCGTGCTTTCCATGCACGGTGCGCAGGAGATCGACCGCGCCACTCTGCCCTGGTTCTTCGACCTGGTCGGGCGGCTGGCGCAGCGCGCCGATCTGCCGATGCCGAAGGTCTACATCATCGATTCCGAGCAGCCGAACGCCTTCGCGACCGGCCGCAACCCGGAGAACGCAGCCGTCGCCGCCTCGACCGGCCTCTTGCGCACGCTCTCGACCGAGGAGGTCGCGGGCGTCATGGCGCATGAGCTCGCGCATGTGAAGAACCGCGACACGCTGACCATGACCATCACCGCGACGATCGCCGGCGCCATCGGCATGCTCGCCAACATGGCCTTTTTCTTCGGCGGCTCGAACTCGGGCAATCGCTCGAACCCGCTTGGGCCGGTTGGCGCCATTGTCCTCATGATCCTGGCACCGATCGCGGCCATGCTCGTGCAGATGGCGATCAGCCGGACGCGCGAGTACGCGGCCGACCGCCTGGGCGCCGAGATCTCCGGCCAACCGCTGTGGCTCGCCTCCGCGCTCGCCAAGATCGATCAGGCGGCGCATGCGATCCCCAACGAGGCGGCCGAGCGCAATCCGGCAACCGCCCATCTCTTCATCATCAATCCGCTACACGGCGGCGCCGTGGACAACCTGTTCTCGACCCACCCGTCGACCGAGAACCGCATCGCCGCGCTGCGCGAGATGGCCACCGGCGGCGCCGGCCAGCCGACCTATGTCGCCTCCCGCCGGGGACCATGGGGCTGATTGCTTGCTGGTTGACGTCCCGAGGATCGGCCGAACCCGTCTGAGGGCGAGGTGAGCGGCGCCCGCGCCGTCGCCCACGCGCTCCTCGGCGAGGTCTTGAGACGGCGTCGGCCGCTCGACGAGGCTTTGGCCGAGGGCGGCCTCGATGGCCTCGACGCCCGCGACCGCGCCTTCGCCCGCCTGCTGGTGGCGACGGCGCTCCGCCGCCTCGGCCAGCTCGACGAACTCATCGCCCAATTCGTCGAGAAGCCGCTGCCGGAGAAATCGGCCCCGGTCACTGATGCCCTCCGGCTCGGGCTCGCCCAGCTCTTCATCCTCGGAACCGCCGACCATGCTGCGGTCGATTCGAGCGTCCGCCTGCTGGACGGCCGATTCGACGGGCTCAAGGGGCTGGTCAACGCCGTGCTGCGCCGGGCGATCCGCGAGGGCGCCACACGCGTGAAGGCCCAGGACGCCGCACGCCTCTCGACGCCCGATTGGCTCTGGGAGTCGTGGAGCCGGGCCTACGGGCCGGAGGCGACCCGCGCCATCGCCGAGATGCATCTGGCCGAGCCGCCGCTCGATCTCTCGATCCGCGCCGACGCCAAGCTCTGGGCGCCCCGCCTCGAGGCCGAGATCCTGCCGACCGGCACCCTCCGGCGCGCCAGCGCGATCGTCGGCGAGATCCCCGGCTACGCCGACGGCGCCTGGTGGGTCCAGGACGCCGCCGCCGCGCTGCCGGTGCGTCTCCTCGGCGACGTCGCCGGCTGTCGCGTCGCCGATCTCTGCGCCGCCCCCGGCGGCAAGACGCTGCAGCTGGCCGTCGCCGGTGCCCGGGTGGTCGCCGTCGACCGTTCCGCCCGGCGGCTCGAGCGGGTCCGCGAGAATCTGCAGCGAGTGAGATGCGAGGCAGAGCTGGTGGTTGCCGATGCAGCCGTCTGGCAGCCGACGCAGCCCCCGGAAGCGATTCTGCTGGACGCGCCCTGCTCGGCGACCGGGACGCTCCGCCGCCACCCGGACGTGGCCCACCTGAAATCTCCAGCCGACGTCCAGCGCCTCAGCGCTCTTCAGGACCGCCTTCTCGATCACACCGTCGGGCTGCTGCCGCCGGGCGGGCTGCTCGTCTACTGCGTCTGCTCGCTCGAGCCGGAAGAGGGGCCGGAGCGAATCGCCCGGCTCCTCGGCACCGGTGCCCCGGTCGAGCCGGTCCCCGTGACCTCAGCCGAGGTTCCGGCAGAGATGGTACGGGACGGATTTCTCCGGACACTTCCCTGCCACTGGAAGGATCGGGGCGGCATGGATGGATTCTTCGCAGCGCGCTTGCGGAGACTTTGACGGCGCTGATAAACAGCCGTCATGGCTGGTCTCCGCCTCGCCCCCTCGATCCTGTCGGCCGACTTCTCCCGCCTTGGCGAGGAAGTGCGCGCCATCGACGCGGCCGGCGCCGACTACATCCACATCGACGTCATGGACGGCCACTTCGTCCCCAACCTCACCATCGGCCCCTCGGTGGTCAAGGCCCTGCGGTCGCATTCGAAGAAGACCTTCGACGTGCATCTGATGGTGACGCCGGTCGATCCCTATCTGCAGGCCTTTGCCGACGCCGGCGCCGACATCCTGACCGTGCATCCGGAATCCGGCCCGCATCTGCACCGGACGCTCCAGGCGATCCGGGCGCTGGGCAAGAAGGCCGGCGTCGCGCTCAATCCCGGAACGCCGCCGGAGACGATCGACTACGTCCTCGGCGACATCGACCTGGTGCTGGTGATGACCGTCAATCCGGGCTTCGGCGGCCAGAGCTTCATCACGAGCCAGCTCGACAAGATCCGCGCCGTCCGTGCCCGCATCGACCGCAGCGGCCGCCCGATCGATCTCGAGGTCGACGGCGGCGTCAACGCCGAGACCGCCCGCGCGGCGGTCGCCGCCGGCGCCGACGTGCTGGTGGCGGGCACCGCGGCCTTCACCGGCGGCCCCGCCCGCTATTCCGAGAATCTAGCGAAGCTGCGCGGCTAAGCGATGGGCGAAGCCAGCGGGTTCCGGCGGCTGCTCTATCGCACGCCGATCCATCGCTGGACGATCCGGCCGCGCGGGCCGGTCGAAGTGACGACCCCGCTCGCCAGCCTCTGGCCCGGCGATGCCGCCAGGGGACGCGCGCTGGTCGGTGGCGAACTCGTCCTCGGCGGCCGCGCCTTCACCCTCCCCGACCTCGGCTGGGCTCCCGCCGACGCCCCGGCCGAGTGGCGCGCCGCACTCCATGGATTCGACTGGCTCGCCGATCTCCACGATCTCGGCGGCGACGTCGGCCGCCGGCGGGCCCGCGAGCTCGTCGGCCTCTGGCTCGACCGCCACCAGCGCTGGGAGCCGCTCGCCTGGCGGCCCGACGTCATCGGCCGGCGCATCGGCGCCTGGCTCGGCCACTATGGGTTCTTCTGCGCGTCCGCGGACGATGACTTCCGCGACCGCGTCCTTGCCAGCCTCGCCGCCCAGTCGCGGCACCTGTCACGCGTCCTCGATGACGCGCGGCCGGGCTCGGCGAGGATCGCCGCGGTCAAGGGGCTCGCGCTCGCCGCCGTCGGACTGACCGGGCTCGAAGCGCTGCTCGCCTCGGCGCTGGCCGGGCTCGATCGGGCGCTCGCCGAGCAGATCCTCGCCGACGGCGGCCACGCCTCGCGAAACCCCTCGGTCCACCTGGCCGTGCTCCGCGACCTGATCGAGATCCGCCACGCGCTCCGGCTCGCCCGCATCGCGCCGCCGCCGGCGCTGACCCAGGCGATCGAGGCGATGTCGGCCATGCTCCGCTATCTCCGCCACGGCGACGGCTGCCTTGCCCTTTTCAACGGGTCGAGCGAGGAGCCAGGAGCTTTGATCGACGCCGTCATCCACCAGTCGGAGAGCCGGGCGCGGCTCGCGGTCGGTGCGCCGGATTTCGGCATCGAGCGGCTCCACGCCGGGCGCACCGCCGTCTTCGTCGATTGCGGCCGGGGAGCGGCGGCCGACGGACCGCTCCACGCCGGACCGCTGTCGTTCGAGGTCTCGATCGGCCGCGAGCGGCTGATCGTCAATCTCGGCGGCGCCGGCCTCCTGCCGGAGGAATGGTCGGTCGCGCAACGGGCGACCGCGGCGCATTCGACCCTGACCATCGACGACACCAACGCGGTCCGGCTGGAGGCCGGAGCGTCGCCCCCGGCCATCGAGGTCAGGCGCGAGGAGGCCGACGGCCAGGCCTGGCTCGACGCCAGCCACGACGGCTACGTCGACCGGCTGGGCGCCAGCCACCGCCGGCGCCTCTACCTCTCGGCCGACGGCGAGGACCTGCGCGGGGAGGATCTGGTCACCGGCGCCGCCGGCAGGCCCTACCAGCTCCGCTTTCACCTGCACCCGCGCGCGCAGGTCTCCCTCGCTCAGAACGCCGCCGCCGCACTCCTCAGGCTGCCGTCCGGCGGCGGCTTCCGCCTCCGCGTCTCCGGCGGGCGCCTCGACCTCGGCGAGGCGATCTATCTCGGCCGGCCCGGCGAGATGAAGCGCACTCAACACGTGCTGGTGACCGGGGTGCTGGACGGCCAGACGGCGCTCAAATGGGCGCTCCGCCGCGAGGGCAAGCGCTAGTCATCCCGACTAACCCGGCATGATCTTCCGATAGGTCCTTTCCACGGT
Source organism: Alphaproteobacteria bacterium (assembly GCA_009694025.1). Lineage (GTDB taxonomy): Bacteria > Pseudomonadota > Alphaproteobacteria > SHVZ01 > SHVZ01 > SHVZ01. The sequence continues at coordinate 70,937 of SHVZ01000004.1, forward strand.
CCCAGTGGCGTTCAGCGCCTCGTCCGCGCCGGCGCGCGCCAGTCCGTGCTTGACCAGGTGGCCGTCGACGCCGAGCCAGCCGACGCCGGTGAACATCGGCAGCCCGGCTCCGAAACGGATGGGCTCGATGGACAGACGAACCTCGTCGATTCGACCGATCTCCAGCATATGGTCGTACACCCGCGTGCCGCCGAGCACGGCCACGAGTCCGTCGACCCCGGCGATCTTCAGCGCCTCGTCGAAGCTGGCGCCAGCCGGGTTGAATCTCAGGTGATTCGGGGAAAGCCAGGCGAGGCCTTCGACGCTGCTGGTGAAGACGATGCGCCGGCGCTCCGGCTTGGACGCGGTCTCATGGGTGGCGCGGCCGAGAACCGACCATGCGACCCTCGCCATGGTCGCGCGGAAGCGGGACTGCTCCTCCGGACTCGCCCAGTCCGAGGGCGGATCGCCCGGACGACGAGCGATGAAACCGTCGGACGAAACCGCCGCCAGCAACAGGAATTCCACCCCCACCTTCACGCCCCTTGATCTGATCGGCGACCGGCAGCCATTGTAGCCCTTCCGCCTCATCTCAGGACGACGCCTCCCAAATGCCTGCTGCCTCGCCCCGCGTCGGCCTCTTCGTCACCTGCCTCGTCGACCTGATGCGCCCCTCGGTCGGGTTCGCCGCCGTCAAGCTCCTGGAAGCCGCCGGTTGCCGGGTCGAGGTTCCGGCGAGCCAGACCTGTTGCGGCCAGCCGGCCTACAACTCGGGCGACCGCCGGGACGCGCGCGACATCGCGCGTGCCGTCGTCGCCGCCTTTGCCGGCTTCGACTATGTCGTCGCCCCCTCGGGAAGCTGCGCCGGCATGATCCACGAGCACTATCCCGCCCTCTTCGCCGACGAGCCGGAGACGCTGGCGAAGGCGCGCGAGCTCGCCGGGCGCACCCATGAGCTGGTCTCCTTCCTGGTCGACGTGCTGAAGGTCGAGCGCGTCGATTCCGCCTACAGCGGCGTCGCGACGTACCACGACTCCTGCTCCGGACTCCGAGAGCTCAAGGTCAAAGCGCAGCCGCGCCGCCTGCTCGCCTCGGTCGCGGGCCTGAGCCTGAAGGAGCTGCCGGGGGCCGAGATCTGCTGCGGCTTCGGCGGCACCTTCTGCGTCAAGTATCCGGAAATCTCCGAACGTATGGCGGCCGACAAAGCCGAAGACGTGCGGGCGACCGGTGCCGATATGCTGCTCGCCGGCGACCTGGGCTGCCTGATGAACATGGCCGGCAAGCTCCAGCGCGACGGATCGGCGATCCGCGTGCGCCACGTCGCCGAGGTGCTGGCGGGCATGACGGAAACGCCGCCGATCGGCGAGCCGGGAGGCTGAGCGCCATGGAAGCGACCAGCCACGCCTTCAAGGACAACGTCAGGAGGGCGATCGTCGATCCGGGCCTGCAGAAGGCGCTCGGCATGATGAAGACCGGCTTCCAGGCTCGCCGCCTCGCCGCCATCGAGAAGCTGCCGGAGTTCGAGCAGCTCCGCGACGTCGGTCGCGACATCAAGAACCACGTGCTCGAGAACCTCGACTTCTACCTCGAGCGCTTCGAACGCAAGGTCACCGAGGCCGGCGGCCACGTCCACTGGTGCCGGACCGCCGAGGAGGCGCGCGAGACCATCCTCGGCCTCTGCCGGAAGGCCTGCGCTAAGACGGTGACCAAGGGCAAGTCGATGATCGCCGAGGAAATCGCGCTCAACGACTTTCTCGAGGAGAAGGGGATCGAGCCGGTCGAGACCGATCTCGGCGAGTACATCATCCAGCTTCGCCGCGAGCCGCCGAGCCACATCATCGCGCCCGCGGTGCACCTCAACAAAGAGGACGTGATCGCGGCCTTCCATAAGAGCCACACGCATCTCGACCCCGGCCGGCCGATGGACGATCCGCACATGCTCCTCGATGAGGCGCGGGCGGTGCTGCGGCCGAAATTCCTCGCCGCCGATGTCGGCATCACCGGCGCCAACTTCATGATCGCCGAGACCGGCTCGACCATCATCGTCACCAACGAGGGCAACGGCGATCTCACGCAGATCCTGCCGAAGATGCACATCGTGCTGGCCAGCCTGGAGAAGCTGGTGCCGACCTTCGAGGACGCGGCGACGATCCTCCGCCTCCTCGCCCGCTCGGCGACCGGGCAGGAGTTCTCGGTCTACACCACGGTCTCGACCGGCCCCAGGCGGCCCGGCGACCTCGACGGGCCGGAGGAGTTCCATGTCGTCCTCCTCGACAACGGCCGCACCGACATCCTGGGGACCGAGTTCCAGGACATGCTCCGCTGCATCCGCTGCGCGGCCTGCCTCAACCACTGCCCGGTCTATGCGACCGTCGGTGGGCACGCTTATGGCTGGGTCTATCCGGGACCGATGGGCGCGGTATTGACGCCGACGCTGATCGGCATCGAGGCGGCGGGCCATCTGCCGAACGCGTCGACCTTCTGCGGGCGTTGCGAAAGCGTCTGCCCGATGCGGATCCCGCTGCCGAAGATGATGCGCCACTGGCGCGAGCACGAGTTCGAGCGGCACCTCGCGCCGATGGCCGTGCGCTCGGGCCTAGCGCTCTGGGCGTGGCTCGCCAAGCGTCCGGGCCTCTACCGCGCCGTGACCGGGCTGGCCGCCCGGGTCCTCGGACTGCTCGGCCGCGCCCATGGGCGCTACGGCTGGCTGCCGCTCGCTTCCGGCTGGACCGGGGGCCGCGACTTCCCGGCGCCCGAGGGTCGCACCTTCATGAGCCAGTGGCGAAGGCGGAGCGGGGGGTGAGCGACGCCCGCAGCCAGATCCTGGGCTCGATCCGTCGCGCGCTCCGGCGCGACGCGCTGCCGGCCGACAAGGCCGCCGCGCTGGAGGCCCGGCTCGGCGATCCGCAGCCGAACCTGATCCCGGCCCGCGCGCGGGGCGGCGCCGAGGCCGTGGTCGAATTGTTCGTGCAGATGGCCGGGAATGTGCAGACGACGTTCTCGCGGGTGAAGAGCCCGCGCGACGTGCCCGGCGCCGTTGCCGAGTATCTCGCCGGCCAGAATCTGCCGGCGGCCTTCGCCATGGCTCCAGACCCGGAGCTGGATGCGGTCCCCTGGGCCGAGAGGCCGACCCTCTCGATCCGCCGCGGCAGGACCGAAGGCACCGACCAGGTCAGCGTCACCGGCGCCTTCGCCGCCGTCGCCGAGACCGGGACGCTGATGCTGACCTCGGGCCCGAGCCATCCCTCGACCCTCAACTTCCTGCCTGAAACCCACATCGTCGTGCTCCCGGCCGGCAAGGTCGTCGGTGCCTACGAGGACGCCTGGGCCCGGCTTCGCGCCGCTCGCGACGGGACGCTCCCTCGCACCGTCAATTTCGTCACCGGCCCGTCGCGCACCGGCGACATCGAGCAGCGCATCCTGATGGGGGCGCACGGCCCGCGGCGTCTGCACGTGGTCTTGATCGAGGGTTGATGGCGCCGCGCCGCCCGACGTCGGAGGAAAAGGCGCTCTGGGCCAAGGCGACGGCCGATGCGAAGCCGCTGAAGCGACGAACGCCGAAGACCGAGGTGCCGGCCGCGGCGCCAGAGAAGCCGAAACCGGAGAGGCCGGCGAAGGCGCCGAAGCCGTCGCGTGCCGCACCACCGGCGCCGCCGGCCAAGGCACCGCTCGACCTCGGCACCCGTCAGGCCTCAGGACTCGACAAGCGAACCGCCGAGCGCTTCCGCAAGGGCCAGCGCCAGATCGATGTCCGGCTCGATCTGCACGGGATGACCCAGGACGCCGCCTGGCGGCGGCTGGTGACGACGGTCGAGCGGGCCGGCCGCGACGGCCAGCGCACGGTCCTGGTCATCACCGGCAAGGGCAGCACGCCTAGCGGCGGCGTGCTCCGTTCCACCGTGCCGCGTTGGCTCGCCGAGCCGCCACTGAAGGCTATCGTCCTCGCCCACGCGCCGGCGCAGCCGAAGGATGGCGGCTCCGGCGCGCTCTACGTGCTGGTGCGGCGAAGGCGCGATTAGCCCGGCTGGGCAGACCTGCACGACCTCGAGGGCCCGCTCCTCGCCCGGCCGCGTCCGTCAGCGGAGCGACCGGCCGACTCCGCGGCCGATCAGCGCCGCGGAAGACGGCGGCGCGCGGCGCTGAGGTTGAAGGACAGTCCAAGAAGACGGCCCCGGCGAACCGGTTCGCCGAGGGGATCAGGCAGCCGGTGCCGGGGCCAGTAAGCCCATTCGGGCGCGGTCCAATCGCGCGAGTTCAGTCATCTGCAAGCAGCGCGTTTCGCGGACCATGTTGCGCATATGGGACGCCTGCGGCCGTTTTCAACCCGGGCCCGGAGTGGGCTTTCCTGAGCGCGGGACCGCCTCTCGGGCAAGCTTGTCGACGCGTTCGTTTTCGGGATGCCCGGAGTGGCCGCGGACCCATACCCATTCGACATCGTGGGCGGCGGCGGCGGCATCGAGCCGCTGCCAGAGGTCGACGTTCTTCACCGCCTTCTTGTCGGCGGTCTTCCAGCCGCGGACCTTCCAGCGCGGCAGCCAGGCGGTGATGCCGTCCCGGACGTACTGGCTGTCGGTATGGAGGCGCGCCTTGACCGAGCGATTGAGAGCTTCGAGCGCGCCGATCGCCGCCATCAGCTCCATCCGGTTGTTGGTGGTCTGGGCCTCGCCCCCCGAGAGCTCGCGCTCGGCTTCGCCGTAGCGCAGCAGCGCCGCCCAGCCGCCGGGCCCGGGATTCCCCGAGCAGGCGCCGTCGGTGAAGATCTCGACCACGCCTTTCTGCTCGTGCCCGGTCATGCCGGATCGAGGCCGTAGCCCTCGGGGCCGCTGACGCGCTGGTGGAACTGGAGCTTCGCCCAGTACTCGAGCGGATCCTTCGGCCTCACCAGGGCGCCTTCCGGGTGGTTGAGCCAATCGTAGAGGCGGGTGAGAAGAAACCGCAGCGCCGATCCGCGGCAGAGCACGGGTAGCGCCTTGGTCTCCGCCGGCGACAACGGTCTGTGGTGTTGGTAGGCCGACGCCAGGAGCCGTGCCTTGGTGACGTTAAAGGCGTGATCGGGCTCGAAGCACCAGGCGTTGAGGCAGATCGCCAGGTCGTAGGCGAGGAAGTCGTTGCAGGCGAAATAGAAGTCGATGAGGCCGGAGACCTTGTCGCCGAGAAAGAAGACGTTGTCGGGGAAGAGATCGGCATGGATGACGCCCTCCGGCAGCGTCTTCGGCCAAGCGACTTCGAGATGGGCGAGCTCGGCCTTGATGCTGGCGCCGAGGCCCGGCTTGACCTCGTCGGCGCGGGCCTCGCAGGCGGCCACCAGCGAGCGCCAGCCGGACAGCGAAAGCGCGTTGGTCCGGCGCATGGGGAAGCCCTCCTGCGCGCGGTGCAGGCGGGCAAGCGCGTCGCCCAAGCCGGCGCAATGCGCGGGCACGATCCGTCGGGGCCACAATCCCTCGAGGAACGAGACGATCGCCGCCGGGCGGCCGTTGAGACGGCGGAGCGCCTGGCCGTCGCGTGCGCGGATCGGCGTCGGACAGCGGAGCCCGCGGGCCGCCAGGTACTCCATCAGGTTGACGAAGAACGGCAGATCCTGCGGCGCCACGCGCTTCTCATAGAGCGTCAGGATGTAGCTCGTCTGGGAGGTACGGACGTGGAAGTTGGAGTTCTCGACGCCCTCGGCGATGCCCGAGAAGCTGACGACATCGCCGATGTCGTAGTCGGCGACGAAGCGTGAGAGATCCTCGTCGCTGACCTGGGTGTAGACGGCCATGTGTGTGGGTCTTAGGCCACGAGCTGGCGCGGCAGGCGGAAAGCGACGTCCTCCTCGGCCACCGTGATCTCCTCGACCGCAACCCGTCGGCCGACGCGAAGCGCCTGGATCAGCTCCTCGACCAGGAACTCAGGCGCCGATGCGCCGGCGCTGATGCCAAGGGTGGCAACGCCATCGAGCCAGGCCCAGTCGAGCTCGGCCGCGCGCTGCACCAGACGCGTCTTCCGGCAGCCTGCGGCCTCGGCAACCTCGACCAGCCGGCGTGAGTTCGAGGAGTTGGGCGCGCCGACCACCAGCATCGCGTCGGCCTTAGGCGCGATCGCCTTGACCGCCGCCTGGCGGTTGGTGGTGGCGTAGCAGATGTCCTCTCGCTTCGGCCCGACGATTGCCGGGAATCGGCGCTTCAGGATCTCGACGATCTCAGCGGTCTCGTCGACCGAGAGGGTCGTCTGCGTCGTGTAGGCGAGCCGGTCGGGTGTCGGCACGACGACGCGTTCGGCGTCGGCGGCGGTCTGAACCAGGGTCATGGCGCCGCCGGGGAGCTGGCCAAGGGTGCCGACCACTTCCGGGTGACCCGCATGGCCGATGAGGACTACGTGGCGGCCGTCGCGATAGTGACGTTCGGCGCCGTTGTGCACCTTCGTCACCAGAGGGCAGGTCGCATCGACCGAGAGGAGCTTGCGGCGATCGGCTTCGGCCGAGACCGCCTTCGGCACGCCATGGGCGGAGAACACGACCGGGACCCCGTCCGGCACCTGGTCGAGCTCGTCGACGAAGACCGCGCCCTTGGCCTCCAGCGATTCGACGACAAAGCGGTTGTGGACGATCTCGTGGCGAACGTAGACCGGACGCCCGTACTTGGAAAGGCAGGCCTCGACGATCTGGATCGCCCGGTCGACCCCGGCGCAGAAGCCGCGGGGGCTGGCGAGGAGGACGGTCAAAGGCACGAAATCGGAGGTCGGTCTCACGGCGTTTTCCTGGGGAGCTCGCGGCCTTGTGCCGGCCGGCCCCCTTAACTAAAGTCGCGGCGACCCTAATACACGGCGAGAGCTGAAGGAAGTTCGTTCATGGCAGATTCGATCCCTGCCCAGAAGGCGCCCTACCCGGTCGACGTCGAGGCCGGAAAAGTCTATTTCTGGTGCGCCTGCGGGCGGTCGAGGACGCAGCCTTTCTGCGACGGCAGCCACAAGGATACCGGCATCTCGCCGCAGCAGTACCGCGCCGAGAAATCGGCCCCGGTGTACTTCTGCGGATGCAAGGCGTCGGCGAACAAGCCGCTTTGCGACGGCACGCACAAGCGCCTGTGACTCTCCCGCGTCGCATACTCGGTGCCGCCCTCCTGATGGCGGTCGCCGCCTGCACGTCCTCACCGTCGGTGCCGCCGGGTAGCTGTCCCAAGGTCGCCGTGCTCGGCGAGCTCGGAGAACTCGTCCGTTTCCGGCCGGGCGCCGGCCGCGACCTCACCGACATCGAGTTCCAGGCCAAGTTCAGCAGCTTCGCCTTCGGCTGCCGCTACGACAAGGAGGCGGTCTCGGTCGAGGTTGACCTCGAGCTCGAGGCGTCACGCGGGCCGGCCATGGCCGCAGGCCGGACGACGTTCCAGTATTTCGCCGCGGTCACCAATCCGGCCGGCGAGATCGTCGCCAAGGAAACCTTCAACGCCGAGGTCGAGTTCAAGGGTAACACGACCCGGCTGGTCGTCGCCGACGAGCTGGTGCAACGCATTCCGCTGCTCGACCGAAGCACCGGCCCGAGCTGGAACGTCCTGCTCGGGCTCCAGCTCACCGACGAGCAGCGCGACTGGGCACGGCGGCGGCAGACGCGCTGAGCCGACGAGGGAGGGCACCATGCGCATCCTGGTCGTCAACCCCAACACCACCGCCTCGATGACCGCGACCATCGACTATGCGGCTCGCTCTGTCGCCGCCGCCGGCACCGAGATCGTGACCCTCAATCCGGACAAGGGTCCGGTCTCGATCGAAAGCCAATACGATTCCGCCTATTGCGTGCCCGGTTTGCTCGAGCTGATCCGCGCCGGCGAGGCCAGTGGTTTCGACGGTTATGTGATCGCCTGCTTCCGCGACCCGGGCCTCGAGGCGGCGCGCGAGATCGCTAGCGGGCCGGTGGTCGGCATCGCCGAGGCGGCGATGCATGCGGCGAGCCTCGTCGCCAGCGGCTTCACGATTATCTCGACCTTGCCGCGCTCGATCCCCGTGCAGTATGCACTGGCGCGCAAGTACGGCTTCGAACGGCACTTGAAGAAAGTGCGGGCCGCCGGCGTTCCGGTTCTCGAACTCGAGGACCCGCGCTCCGGCGCCGCCGACAAGGTCAAAGCCGAGGTCGAGAAGGCGATCGCCGAGGATGGCGCCGAGGCGATCCTCCTCGGATGCGCCGGCATGGTCGAACTCGCCCGCCGCCTCACCGAGGAAACTGGCGTTCCCGTGCTCGACGGCGTCACCGCGGCGGTCAAGATGGTCGAGGCGCTGGCCGGCCTCGGGCTCAAGACGAGCAAGGCCTGCGCCTACGACTATCCCCGCGCCAAGCCCTATTCCGGCATCTTCGCCGCCGCGGCGCCGGGCGCCAAACCGGCGAACGCGGCGGAGTAACCCGGTTCGCGCCATGCGGCGCCTCGCGCTCCTTATGTCCACGCTTCTCCTCGCCGCACCGGGCGAGACCCTGACGGGAACAATCGTCGACACCGCCGGGCAACCGGTCGAAGGGGCCCGCGTCCGGCTCCGCACCTCCACGGCGTTCGTACTCTCGGGCCCCGACGGCCGATTCACGCTCGCCGATCCGGCGGCGGCGCCTGGGCGCGAGATCACCGCCGCGCGCCCCGGCCACATCATCGGCGGGGTAACGCTCAAGGAAGGGATCTTCCACTACACGCTCGCGTTGCCCGCGATCCCCGAAGGCGATGACGCCACCTATCCGTGGGTCACCGCCTTTCCGGAGGACGATCGGGCGCCGCGGACCGACTTCGGCCGCGAGCCCTGCGGGGCCTGCCACCGGCGCATCCTCGCCGAATGGCAGGGCTCGGCCCATGCGCGGTCGGCGGTCAACCCGCGCTTTCTCGCCTTCTTCGGCGGCGGAACGGACCCGTCGTTCAAACGAGACAGCCCAACCGCCGACGGCGGCTGCGCCACCTGCCATGTGCCGATGGCGGGCGACGGCGATCCGAGACAGGCCGCGGGCGTCGCCGGCGAAGGCGTCGGCTGCGACGTTTGCCACAAGATCGCCGAGGCCCGGCCGGGCAACGGCGCCGTGACCGGCATCCGCGCCGTCGACCTTCGCCGTCCGCCCTTCGGCCGACAGACCGTCTTCGGCCCGTTCGACGACGTGCCGCGCGGGCGCGACGCCTTCGCCCCGGTCTATGCCGAGAGCCGCTATTGCGCCGCCTGCCATCAGGCGAGGATCGGCGGCGTTCCGATCTATTCCGAATTCGAGGAGTGGCGAGCGAGCCGCTTCGCCGGCGCCGGCGTCACCTGTCAGACCTGCCACATGCGAGGCGACGGTCGGGCGACGACGATGAGCGACCTCGGGCCCGGGCGCATCGAGCGCGACCCTCGGACGCTGTCGAGCCATCGCTTTCACGACAGCCGGTCGCCGGATCTTCTTGCCGGTGCCATCAAGGCCAGCCTAACCACCGAACGCGACGGGCGCACGCTGATCGTCGCGTTCGAGATCACCAATCACGAGGTCGGCCATCACCTGCCGGCGGGCTCGCCGATGCGGCACATGCTGGTGAGCATCGAGGCCGAGGCCGACGGCCAAGCCCTCGAACTGATCGACGGACCGGTGTTGCCCCACTGGACCGGGTCCGATCTCGCGGGCAAGCCCGGACGCACCTATGCCAAGCTCCTGAGGGACCTGGCGGGCGATGCCGCCCATCCAGCCCCGCCGTGGCGCGCCGTCGTGTTGGAAAGCGACACGCGCATCCCGGCCGGCGGCGAGGACCGCTCGACCTATCGATTCCGCCTGGAGGGCACGGGTCCGATCCGCATCGGCGCAACGGTCCGAATCCGGCGCACCTTCCCAGCCTGGGCGGAAGCCCACGGGCTGGACATCGGCGAGATCGAGGTCGCGCGGCACAACCTGACCGTTTCACGCTAGTACCCGCTATGCCTGAAGCGTGAGTCGTGATTCAAGGGGGCATGGCGAGAGGCATCCCTGAAGCGACCCCGATCATACTGAAGGAAGATGAGCGTGCCCGGCTCGAAGGGTTGGCGCGCTCGACGAAGACGGAGCACCGGTT
>SHVZ01000005.1 GCA_009694025.1 Alphaproteobacteria bacterium
TTGCTGAAAAACTCGGATCGAGAGCGACAATGAGGACGGATCGAATCAGAACGAGCGCAGTTTTAAATCGATCGTGCGTCGCAGCCTTCGTTCTTGAACCAACATTGCTCACTGATAGGGTGCGAAACCCTTTTTCAGCAAACTGCTAGTCGAGCTGGAGCAGCACGCCCTTGAGATAAGCGGACTCCGGCAGCAGCGGGTGGACCGGATGGTCGGCCGCGGCGCCGGCCTGGCGAAGGATGCGGCCGGAGCGCTGGGCGCGCCCGATACCTCGCGTGACTTCCGCCAGGAACGACGGCGGATCGACGTTATGCGAGCACGACGCCGCGAACAGGAAGCCGCCGGGCTGGACCAGGCGCGCCGCCATATCGGCGAGCTTGCGGTAGCCCTTGAGGCCGGTCACCAGATCCTTCTTCGACTTGACGAAGGCCGGGGGGTCGACAACGACGACATCGAAGCGCTCGCCGGCCCGGCCGAGACGGTCCAGCTCGCGGAAGGCTTCGGCCTGGACGAAGCGGCAGCGCGGGCCGAGCCCGTTGAGGTCGGCGGCTCGCTTCGCGAGGTCGAGGGCGAGCTCGGAGCGGTCGACGATCACGGCCTCGGCCGCCCCGGCGGCGGCGGCCTGGAGTCCGAACCCGCCGGTATGCGCATAGACGTCGAGGACCCGCCCGTCCCGGGCGAGGTCGGCGACGGCGCGCCGGTTGTCGCGCTGGTCGAAGAACCATCCGGTCTTCTGCCCCTCGGTGACATCGGCGAGGAAGGCGACGCCGTTCTCCTCGAAGCGCACCGGCCCGTCGATCTGGCCTTTGGCGATCCTGACGCCTTCGGCCAGGCCCTCGACCGTGCGCAGCGCGCTGTCGTTGCGGATGACGATCGCCGACGGCGCCATCGCCACGTCGATCGCCTGGACCAGGGCATCGGAGAGCTTGTCCATGCCGGCCGAATTGATCTGAGCGACGATCACCTCGCCGAAGCGATCGATCACCGTCCCTGGCAGTCCATCGGCCTCTGCATGGGCGAGCCGGTAGTGGGGCTTGTCGAAGAGCCGCTGGCGCAGCGCCAATGCCCGGTCGATCCGCCGGCCGAGCCAGGCGGCATCGATGACGGCGTCGGGATCTCGATCGACCAGCCGGCCGGCAATCAGCGAGTGGGCATCGAAAAAGCCGGTGCCGAGCGGCCGCGCGTCATGGCTGAGGAAGCGCGCGACCGTGCCGCGCGGCAACGCCCGAACCTCCGCCGTCATCTCGATCTCGTTCGAGTAGATCCACGGATGGCCCTCGAGCGCGCGCTTGTGGCGGCCGGGCGACAGGCGGATATCGGGGCATAGGGGGAGCGCCATGGGCCAGCCTTCTATAGGCGGCCGGGTCGCTTTCGGCTAGAGTGTGCAGCCATGAAAGCATTGACCGAATGAGCGACAAAGAAGACCAGCTGCGACGCGACGCGGCCGCGATGGCCGAAGCCATCGACCGCGACCTTCACGGCACGTTCCAGCCGATCACGGAGCATGCCGAGCGCGTTCGCGACATGGCGCAGGAGCTGACGCAGGTTGCCGACCAGGCAAGCCAACGCGCCGAGGCGCTGCGTGACGCCGGCGATGCCGTGGACCGCGGCTCGGTGGCCGAGCTGGGTGCGATGGCGGAGATCCTCCGCGGCCTTTCCAGCGAGCTCCACGTCTTGGCGCAGCGCTCGGTTCAGGATCTGGAGCACCTGAAAGGCCACCTGGTCCAGACCGTCCGCGCGACTGCGCTCGGCAATCGCCGCCGCTATGAGCGTTTCGAGGTCAAACTGCCGGCCGAGGCGACCTTCTCCGGACGGAGCGAGCCGGCGCGGGTGGTCAACCTTTCGCTCGGCGGCGCCAAGATGGACCTGGCGATCAATCGTGCCGTCGGGACTGTGGGGGCGCTCCGCTTCTCCGGCCTGACCCACGAGCTCACGGGCGAGGTGGTGAGGGTGACCGAGGACGGAACCCAGCTTCGCTTCACCATCGGCGACGCGGCTGCCGATGAGTTGCGTCGTTTCCTCGAGCAAGTCAGTTCGACCAAGCCCGAACACCCCCATTGATGCGGTGGGCGGCGTTCGTCCTCATGGCGGACGCAGCCGATTGCTTCCGCCCGCCAAAGGGGATGCCGCCGGTGCTCGGGGACATCGCCGGCTTCCTCAAAGCAAGGTCGTGAGGCCCAGGACATGACCGCTCACCACCACGGTCATACGCTGCACCGCCATCAAGGACACCTCGGCTGGAACAACGCCTTCCCGCCGGTGCTGACCGTCGCCCCCGGCGAGACCATCACTTTCGAGGTGGCCGAGGCCTCCGGTGGCCAGCTTTCGCCCTCCTCGGTTCTGGCGGACGTCACGCGGATGGATTTCGGCAAGGTCAACCCGGTGACCGGGCCGGTGCTGGTCGACGGGGCTAAGCCGGGGGACGCGCTCAAGGTGACGCTCATCTCCTTCCGCCCGTCCGGGTGGGGCTGGACCGCAAATATCCCGGGATTCGGGCTCCTTGCCGACGAGTTCAAGGACCCGGCGCTGCACCTCTGGAAATACGATGCCTCCGGACTCACCCCGGCGCTTTTCGGTCCGGGCGCGCGCGTGCCGCTCAAGCCCTTTGCCGGCACGATCGGTGTCGCCCCGGCCGAATCCGGTCTGCACTCGATCGTCCCGCCGCGTCCCGTCGGCGGCAACATGGACATCCGGGACATGGCGGCGGGGACGGAGCTCTACCTGCCGGTCGCGGTATCCGGTGCCCTCTTCTCGGTCGGCGACACCCACGCCGCCCAGGGCGACGGCGAAGTCTGCGGCACCGCCATCGAGAGTCCGATGGAGGTGACGCTGAGGCTCGACCTCGTGCGCGGGGCCAATCTGGCGATGCCGCGCTTCACCACACCAGGCCCGGTCTCGCGCCACCTCGACGGCGCCGGCTACGAGGTCACCACCGGCATCGGCCCGGACTTGATGACCGGGGCCCGTGTCGCCGTCCGGACGATGGTCGATCTCCTGTCGAAGAAGACCGGCATGTCGGCGGTCGACGCCTACATGCTCTGCAGCGTCTGCGCCGATCTCCGCATCAGCGAAATCGTCGACCAGCCGAACTGGGTGGTCTCGCTCTACTTCCCGCGCATCGTGCTGGCTTAAGACGGCAGCGGCGCTACAGCTCGGACTTCTCGATCACCCAGGGTTCGCGCCGGGCGCCCTCGATCCAGGCGGCCATCGCCGGATCGGCCCACATCGTGTTGACATAGGCCTTGGTGTCGGCGTCGAGCTCGACCTGATAGGTCACAAAGCGCGACACGACCGGCGCAAACATGGCATCGGCGATGGAGAAGCCGCCGAAGAGATAGGGGCCGCTCGTCCCGAATCGGGCGCGGCAGTCCCGCCAAATCGCCGAGATGCGGTTGACGTCCTCTTGCACGCCCGGTGCCCGGCCCTTGCCCGGCAAGTTGCCGCGGACGTTCATCGGCATATTGGTGCGGAGCGCCGAGAAGCCGGCATGCATCTCCGCCGAAACCGAGCGGGCAATGGCGCGGGCCGATGGGTCCTGCGGCCACAACCTGGCGTCGGGGAAGCGTTCGGCCAGATATTCGCAGATCGCGAGCGACTCCCAGACCGTCAACTCGTCGTCCTTCAGGGTCGGCACGAAGCCGCTCGGTGAGTGCTTGAAGATCTCCGCCCGCGTCTCCGGGCGGTCGAGCGGTATGACGATCTCCTCGAAGGCGATACCGGTCTTCTTCAAGGCGAGCCACGGCCGCATCGACCAGGAGGAGTAGTTCTTGTTGCCGACGACCAGGGTGAGGGGCATGGAACGTGTCCGTGCTATGGGCTGTTGATCCCGGTAGTTAACCTTCGGATCGGCCCCGTGCAACCGGCAGGAGATTCCTCGCGCCCTGGCATCGGACGTGGCATTGCCGTAACCCTATCGGCATGACCCCCTCGGTCCCTTCGCCCTGCATCGGGCTTTGCGTCCTCGATCCGGAGTCCGGTTGCTGCAAGGGCTGTTTTCGCACAATCGAGGAGATCGGCGCCTGGATCGGCCTCGACGACGGCGGGCGCCGCCAGATCCTCCGTCGCGTGGCCGAGCGGCGGAGTGCCGCCGTTGGCTGATCGGCTTTCGGAACGGCTTTCCGGGCGACGCTTCCTCCTCGCCGGGCAGGCGGCGTCGCAGGCCGATGCCGGCAACGCCGTGACGGCGCGGCCGAGCGCGAATCGGTGCTCCGAGTTGTCAAGCTCGTCGTCCGGGCCCGCCGACCCGGCACCGCCAGCCGCCGGCGGCATCGGAGCGGTCACGCTTCCGCTCGCCCCCCAGGCCAACGCGGGCCTGCCGGTGTTGCGGAACGTTCCCGTCGTCCGGGCCCTTCAGGGGCGACGAGATGGCGGGCTGCGCCATCGTCCCCCGGCACGCCGGCGTCCGCACCGTGGGCGTCGCCGCCGCCGTCGATGTCGCAGCGATTGCGGCGATGACCGAAGCGCTGTAGGTCTTTGAGACAGTTTTTTGCACGGACGGTGGAATTTGTTCTTGCATCGGGGGGGGACTTGCCCCAAATACCGCCCTCGTTTTCCTAGGGTCCACTCTTAGTTTGGAGGGTCCGATGGCCAAGTCCATCGCTCTTGCCAAAGTGGGGATGGACTCGGGGACCCGCGCCAGCGAGGCAATGCCGAACAGCCGGGCGACCGAGACCAAGAACCGCCTTTCGGTCGCAGCCACGCGGACTGCCGAACAGCTCGACCATTTCGTTACCCAGGATGGGCTGACCTTCGCCGGCACCCACCTGATCCTCGACCTTTGGGGCTGCACCGGCCTCGACGACGAGGCGTTGATCGACCGCGCGCTCCGGAAGGCCGTCGAGGTCTCCGGTGCGACGCTGCTGCACATCCACCTGCACCGCTTCCACCCCTCGGGTGGGATCTCGGGCGTGGCCGTGCTGGCGGAGTCGCACATCTCCATCCACACTTGGCCCGAGCGCGGCTACGCCGCCCTCGACCTGTTCATGTGCGGCGATGCCAAGCCGCACAGGGCGGTGCCGGTACTGAAGGACGCCTTCAAGCCGACCAATGTGACGCTCGGGGACCACAAGCGAGGCATGGTCTGATGGAGTGGTTCAACGAGACCCTCTATCCGAACATCGGGCAACGCTTCCAGGTCACCAAAGTCGTCTTCCGCGAAAAGACCGAGCATCAGGATCTCATCATCTTCGAGACCCCGATGCTCGGGCGCGTACTCGCGCTCGACGGCGTCATCCAGGTGACCGAAGGCGATGAGTACGTCTATCACGAGATGCTGACCCACGTGCCGCTGACCGCCCACGGGCGCGCGAAGCGCATGCTGATCGTCGGCGGTGGCGACGGCGGCATCGCCCGCGAGGCCTTGAAGCATCCTCTCGAGCGCGTGGTCATGGTCGAGATCGACCGGGCCGTGGTCGACCTCTGCACCAAGTACATGCCGGGCGTCTCCGGCAGCGCCTTCAGCGACAAGCGCCTCGACCTGGTGATCGCCGACGGCTGCCAGTACATGGCGGAGACCACTGAGCGCTTCGACGTCATCGTCGTCGATTCGACCGACCCCCAGGGACCCGGCGAGGTGCTGTTCACCGAGAGCTTCTATCGCGACTGCAAGCGGGCCCTGGCGCCCGGCGGCGTGCTTTGCGTCCAGGACGGCGTGCCCTTCCTGCAGCCCGACGAGCTGGTGATGGTCAACGGCCGGCTGAAGAAGATCTTCGCCGACGCTTATGCCTATGTGGCGGCGATCCCGACCTACTACGGCGGGCTGATGGCGTTGGGCTGGGCGACCGACGACAAGGGGCTCCGCCGGACCAAGGTCGAAGTCCTCGCCGAGCGCTTCGCCGAGCTTGCGATCAAGACAAAATACTACACACCGGATGTGCACGCCGGCGCCTTCCATCCGCCCCGGTTCATTGCCGACAAGCTCGCCTGACCGGCGGTACTGACAAAAAACCTCAAATGCCGCGTAAGTCCGTGTGATCTTGGTCACAGCGGGAGATTGTTAACGCTGATAAGAATTTCCCAACCTCTCGGTCTTATGGTAGATCAAGAGCGGTTGCAGAACCGCAACCCACTGGGAAGGAGAATCCATGCCCTCCGCTATCGGTTCGTCGGGCGACGTCACGTCCCTCGGGATCATCGGCCTCAAAGCCGCGCAGAAATCCCAGGCGACACAGGCCCAGGTCGTCCTCCAGGCCGCAGAAAACGCCAAACAAATCGCGCAGTCAGCCCCGTCCAACGGTCGCGGGCAGATCGTCAATACGTCCGCGTAGCTGCGCCTGACGGCTCCCTGTCGGAGTCGACGCTCGCCCCCGCTTCCGACCCGGAAGCGGGGGCGTTGTTTTTTCGAGCCGGCCCCGGCTAGGGCCAGGCCACCTCCGGCGGCAGCGACATCAAGATCGCCTCGGTGTTGCCCCCGGTCTTGAGCCCGAACAGCGTCCCCCGGTCGTAGAGCAGGTTGAACTCGACGTAGCGCCCGCGCTTGACCAGCAGGGCGCGCCGCTGCTCCTCGGTCCACGGCCGGTCCATGTGCCGGCGCACCAGCTCAGGGTAGACCTCGAGGAAGGCCAGGCCGACGTCGCGGGTGAAGGCGAAATCCCGCTCGAAATCGGCGTCCAGCGTGTCGAAGAAGATGCCGCCGACCCCACGCGCCTCGCCCCGGTGGGGAAGGTGGAAGTAGCGGTCGCACCATTCCTTGAAGCGCGGGTAGTAGCCGCCGTCGTGGCGGTCGCAGGCGCCTTTCAGCGCGCCGTGGAAGCGCTCGGTATCAGCGCCGTCCGGAAATGTCGGCGTCATGTCGGCGCCGCCGCCGAACCACGCCTTGGTGGTGACGATGTGGCGGGTGTTCATGTGGGCGGCCGGCACCAGCGGCGAGCGCATGTGGGCGACCAGAGAGACGCCGGACGCCCAGAACCGCGGATCCTCGGCCGCGCCGGGGATCGACTTGGCGAACTCCGGCTGAAACTCGCCATGCACCGTCGAGACGTTGACGCCGACCTTCTCGAAGACGCGGCCCTTCATCATCGCGATGACGCCGCCGCCGCCGCCCGGCCGAGACCAGGCCCGGCGCTCGAAACGGCCCGGAGCAAGGTCCCGGAGGGCGCCCTGATAGTCGTCCTCGATCGCCTCGAAGGCGGCGCAGAGGCGGTCGCGCAGCTCCTCGAACCAGGCCGCGGCCTTGGCCTTCCTCGCCTCGCTCACGCCGCCTCCGGGAAGCCGTTGGTCTGGCGTAAGGCCTCGCCTAGAACCAGGGCGGCCGCAAGGGCGACGTTGAGAGAGCGAAGCCCCGCCCGCATCGGTACCCTCACCTCGCCGTCGCAGGCGGCTCGCACCTCGGCCGGCACGCCCACGGTCTCGCGCCCAAGGAGGAGGGCGTCGTCGGCCCGGAACGCGAAGTCGAGGTGCCGGGTCTCGGCCGCGGTCGAGAGCAGGACGAGGCGCCCCGGCGGCCGGCCGGCCCGGTAGCCCCCCCAGGAGACGTGGCGGGTGAGATCGGCCCGGGCGAGGTAGTCGAGCGCGGCGCGGGCGAGACGGCGGTCGTCGATCAGAAAGCCAGCCGGCTCGATCAGGTCGACCGGCACCCCGAGGCAGGCCCCGAGCCTGAGGAGCGCACCAGCATTCTGCGGGATGTCCGGTTGGAAGAGGGCAAGGCGCATGCTGCGACAAAAACGCGCCGCCGCTCGTCTTTGCAAGTCTTTCAAAATGCTCTATACGCGCCTCGTTCGCTGTGGGCGCGATCTTGCGTCATAGTGTCGCAAGCGCGGGTCCGGGCGCTCGGGGTAGGGTCACGACCCGAGGTTCAGAGCAAGGTTCCGACGGCCTTTCCGGGGGTGTGAATGGCAGAGGCAGCGACGGCGACGAAGGGTCACGCCGATGGCGAGACCCGCCGCGATTTCATTTACTTGGCGGCCGCGGGCATGGGCGCTGTCGGCGCCGCCGCGACCGTCTGGCCGTTCATCTCCTTCATGAACCCCTCGGCCGATGTGCTGGCGCTGTCGACCTCCGAGGTCGACCTGAAGCCGGTGCAGGAGGGCATGTCGATCACCGTCACTTGGCGCGGCAAGCCGGTCTTCGTCCGCCGTCGCACCAAGGCCGAGATCGACACCGCCGCCGCGGCCAAGCTCGGCGACCTGCCGGATCCACAGCCCGACGCCGCCCGCGTCAAGAAACCGGAGTGGCTGATTCTGGTCGGCGTCTGCACCCATCTCGGCTGCGTGCCGCTGGGTCAGAAGTCCGCCGACCCCAAGGGCGAGTATGGCGGCTGGTTCTGTCCCTGCCACGGCTCGCACTACGACACCTCCGGACGCATCCGGAAGGGGCCGGCGCCGAAGAATCTCGAGGTGCCGCCCTACGCCTTCCTCGACGACACGACCATCCGCATCGGCTAGGACCAGAAGCCATGGCAGCGCCTGCCTTCAAGAACGCGCTCGTGCGCTGGATCGACCACCGCCTGCCGGTGTTCACCTTTCTGCAACACGAGCTGCACGAGTACCCGACCCCGAAGAACCTGTCCTACTGGTGGAACTTCGGATCGCTCGCCGGAATCGTGCTGGTCGTCATGATCCTGACCGGCATCTTCCTGGCGATGCACTACACGCCGCACACGGCCTTCGCCTTCGATTCCATCGAACGGATCATGCGCGATGTGAACTACGGCTGGCTGATCCGCTATATCCACATGAACGGCGGGTCGTTCTTCTTCATCGTCGTCTACATCCACATCTTCCGCGGCCTCTACTACGGCTCCTACAAGGCGCCGCGCGAGCTGCTGTGGATCATCGGCGTGGTCATCCTGCTGCTGATGATGGCGACCGCCTTCATGGGCTATGTGCTGCCCTGGGGCCAGATGAGCTTCTGGGGCGCCACCGTCATCACCAACCTGTTCTCCGCCATCCCCCTGATCGGCGACGGCATCGTCACCTGGCTGTGGGGCGGCTTCTCGGTCGACAACCCGACCCTCAACCGCTTCTACTCGCTGCACTACCTCCTGCCGTTCCTCATCGTCGGCGCGGTGCTCCTGCATCTGATGGCGCTGCATCGCTTCGGCTCGAGCAACCCGCTCGGCATCGACGTCAAGGGCCCGCAGGACTCGATCCCCTTCCACCCGTTCTACACGGCGAAGGACGCCTTCGGCCTTGGGATCTTCCTCATCGCCTTCGCGGGTGTGGTGTTCTTCGCGCCGAACCTGTTCGGCGAGCCGGACAACTACATCCGGGCGGACCCGCTGGTGACCCCGCCGCACATCGTGCCGGAGTGGTACTTCCTGCCCTACTACGCGATCCTCCGCGCCATCCCGAACAAGCTGCTCGGCGTCATCGCGATGTTTGGCTCGATCCTCGTGCTGTTCATCGTCCCCTGGCTCGACACCGCCCGGGTCCGCAGCGCCAAGTTCCGGCCGACCTACCGGAAGTTCTTCTGGGTTCTGGTCGTCGACTGCGTGGTCCTGGGGTATGTCGGCGCCAACCCGCCAGACGGCTGGTTCATCGTCACCGGCCAGGTCGCCACCGCGTACTACTTCTTCCACTTCCTCATCCTGATGCCGGTGCTCGGGCTGGTCGAGCGGCCGCTGCCGCTTCCGCATTCGATCTCCGCACCCGTGCTCAAGCCCGCGGAAGGGAAAGCCTGATGCGCCGCCTGATTTCCGCCGCCGCTCTGCTGCTCGCCCTCGCGACCGCCGCCGAAGCGGCGACGGGCCCCAAGCCGTCGGCGCAGCACTGGAGCTTCTCCGGCATCTTCGGGACCTTCGACCGGGCGGCGCTGCAGCGCGGCTTCCAGGTCTACAAGGAGAACTGCGCCGCCTGCCACGCGGCCCTCATGCTGTCCTACCGCGACCTCCGGGGCATCGGGTACCAGGAGGATGACGTGAAGGCGATCGCCGCCGAGGCGAAGGTGATGGACGGTCCGAATGACGCCGGCGAGATGTTCGAGCGTCCGGGCCGGCCGTCCGACAAGTTCGCCAGGCCCTTCGCCAACGACAAGGCGGCGCGCGCGGCCAACAACGGCGCGTTCCCGGTCGACCTCTCGATGGTGGCGAAGGCGCGCGTCGCCGGCCCCGACTACGTCTATGCCCTCCTCACCGGCTACGGGCCGGCGCCCGCCGGCATGACGGTAGTGGACGGTATGGCCTACAACGCCTACTTCCCCGGCAACCAGATCGCCATGCCGGCACCGCTGAACCCGGACGGCGTCGCCTATCAGGACGGCACCAAGATGACGGTCGAGCAGCAGGCGAAGGACGTGGTGACATTCCTCACCTGGGCCTCCGAACCGACGCTCGAAGCCCGCAAGCAGATGGGCGTCAAGGTTCTGCTGTTCCTGATCGTCTTCACCGGCATTCTCTACGCCGCCAAACGCAAGGTCTGGGCGGCCGTCCACTGAGACCGGTCCCTCTTGCGTCGGAATTCGATCGAGGGCCGCGGTAGGGCGGCCCTCGTCGCTTTCAGGGGAGAAGCGAAGCCATGACCCTGGTCGGCATCATCGGCGGCAGCGGCGTCTACGACATTCCCGGCCTGACCGAGGTCGAATGGCGGGCGGTCCAGACCCCGTGGGGACCGCCGTCCGACGAGCTCATGTTCGGCACGCTCGACGGCCAGCGGCTGGTGTTCCTGCCGCGCCACGGCCGCGGCCATCGGCGCAGCCCCTCCGACATCGACTACCGCGCCAACATCGACGCGCTGAAGCGGGTCGGCGTGACCGACATCATCTCGGTCTCCGCCGTGGGCTCGCTCAAGGAGGAGCTGCCACCTGGCACCTTCGTCGTTGTCGACCAGTTCATCGACCGCACCATCACGCGCACCAAGAGCTTCTTCTCGGCCGGCTGCGTCGCCCACGTCGCGCTCGGCCACCCGGTGTGCGCGCGGCTCGGCGACCACCTGATGGCCGCCGGCAGGTCGCTCGGCCACAAGATCGTCCGCGGCGGGACCTACATCGTGATGGAGGGCCCGCAGTTCTCGACCCAGGCGGAATCGCACCTCTACCGGAGCTGGGGCTGCAGCGTCGTCGGCATGACCAACATGCCGGAAGCCAAGCTCGCCCGCGAGGCGGAGATCTGCTACGCGACCGTGGCGATGGTCACCGACTACGACTGCTGGCATCCTGACCACGACCACGTGACGGTCGAGGCGGTGGTGAAGGTGGTGTTCGCCAACGCCGACCACGCCCGCGGCTTGGTCTGCGCCGCCGCGCCGCGGATGAAGGATCACCAGGGTCCGTGCAAGCACGGCTGCCAGACCGCGCTCGAGCACGCGATCATGACGCGCCCGGAGATGCGCGATCCCGAGCTGCTAGCCAAGCTCGACGCCGTCGCCGGGCGGGTTCTCAAGAGATGAATCCGGTCTTCGGCGTCGATCACGTCCAGGTCGTCGTCCGCGACCTGGAGATGGCACGACGCACCTGGGCCCGGCTCGGTTTCACGCCGACGCCTCGCGGCCGGCACCTGAACCGTGGCAGCGGCAACTATTGCCTGATGCTGCGCGAGGGCTACATCGAGCTGATCGGCGTCGTCGATCCGGCGCTCCCGACCTCGAACCTGGACGCCCATCTGGCGCACGGGCCCGGCCCGATCGGGCTCGCCTTCGGAGCCCCGTCGGCGGCCGAGGCCGCCCGGCACCTGCAATCGGCCGGCCTCGCGCCGACCGGGCCGACCCGGCTCGAGCGCGTGCTGGAGCGGGACGGCGCCGATGTCCGGCTCGCTTTCGACCTCGTCAACCTCCCGGACGGGGCGGTCCCGGGCTTCCGCGGCTTCGTCTGCTGTCACCTGTCGCCGGACGAAGTACGGGAGCCGGCCTGGCTCGCGCACCCGAACGGGGCCATCGCCGCCTCCGGCTTCGTCGTCGCTGCCGCCGATCCCAAGCCGGTCCTCGACGCCCTCGGGCGGATCTTCGGCCCCCAGGCGATTCGAGGCCAGGTGGTGGAGACCGGCCGCGAGCGCATCGAGGTCGTGGCGCCCGGTGATCTGGAGGCGGTCTTTCCGGGTGTGCGCGCAAGGCCGGGCCGGCCGCTCCCGTGCCTGGTCGGCATGTCCGTCCGCGTCGGCGACCTCAAGCGCTGCAAGGCGGCCCTCGAATCGACCGGGGTCGACCCTCGTCCCGGGCCCGGCGGGTCGCTTCTGGTGGCCGCCGACGAGGCCACCGGGGCGGTCGTCGCCTTCCATTCCTGACCGGTTCGTTGTTTCGGCAGCCCCTGGCTGCTATACCTCGCAGGTAGCCTCCAAGTGGATCCCATGGCTCGACGCAGGCGCATCTACGAGGGCAAGGCGAAGATCCTTTACGAAGGCCCCGAGCCCGGCACCCTCATCCAGTATTTCAAGGATGACGCGACCGCCTTCAACAACCAGAAGCGCGGCGTGATCGAGGGCAAGGGGGTGCTGAACAACCGCATCTCCGAATACCTGATGACCAAGCTGGCCGAGATCGGGGTCCCGACCCATTTCGTGCGCCGGCTCAACATGCGCGAGCAGATCGTGCGCGAGGTCGAGATCATCCCGATCGAGGTGGTGATCCGCAACGTCGCCGCCGGCTCGATCGCCAAGCGCTTCAAGATCGAGGAGGGCACGCCGCTGCCGCGCTCGATCGTCGAGTACTACTACAAGTCCGACGAGCTCGGCGACCCGATGGTCTCCGAGGAGCACATCACCGCCTTCGGCTGGGCCACCACCCAGGACCTCGACGACATGCTGTCGCTGGGCCTCAGGGTGAACGACTTCCTGGTCGGCCTCCTCCTCGGCGTCGGGTTGAAGCTGGTCGACTTCAAGCTCGAGTTCGGCCGGCTCTACACCGAGAACGACGAGATGCGGATCGTCCTGGCCGACGAGATCAGCCCGGACAACTGCCGTCTTTGGGATGTGCGCACCAACGAGAAGCTGGACAAGGACCGTTTCCGCCAGGACCTCGGCAACGTCAAGGAAGCCTATCAGGAGGTCGCCCGCCGTCTCGGCGTGCTGACGTGACGGATCCCGACCTCGTCCTTCGACAGGCTCAGGACGAGGTCTCCACCAGGCCCTCGTGCCGAGCTTGTCGAAGCATGAGGGCCGGAGAGCCGGTTAACCGGGGGCGCATGCGCCCCCTCGTCGTCGAAGGAGAGCCATGAAGGCGACCGTCCACGTCACCCTCAAGCCCGGCGTCCTCGACCCCCAGGGCCAGGCCATCGGCCACGCGCTCTCGGGCCTCGGATTCTCCGGCGTCACCTCGGTTCGCATGGGCAAGTTCCTCGAGCTCGATCTCGCCGAGACCGACCGGGCCAAGGCCGAGGCGGCGGTCAGGGCGATGTGCGAGAAGCTGCTCGCCAACACCGTGATCGAGGCCTACCGGGTGGAGATCGGAGGATGAGGGCCGCGGTCGTCAGCTTCCCCGGCTCCAACCGCGAGCGCGACATCGTGATGGCGCTGGAGCGCGCATCGGGCCGGAAACCGGTCGTCGTCTGGCACGGCGATGCCGAGATCCCGGACTGCGACCTGATCGTGCTCCCCGGCGGCTTCTCCTACGGCGACTACCTGCGCTCCGGCGCCATGGCGGCGCATTCGCCGGCGATGAAGGCCCTGAAGGAGAGGGCGGCCAAGGGCGTGCCGGTGCTCGGCGTCTGCAACGGCTTCCAGATCCTGACCGAGGCGGGCCTGCTGCCGGGTGCCCTCATGCGGAACGCCACCCTCAAATTCGTCTGTCGGCAGGTGCATCTCCGGGTCGAGGAGAGTCAGTCGCTGTTCACCAACGCCTACGAGAAGGGTCAGGTGATCCGTGTGCCCGTCGCCCATGCCGACGGCAACTACACCGCCGACGAGGGTACGCTGAAGCGTCTCGAGGATCGCGGCCTGATCGCCTTCCGCTATGTCACGCCCGACGGCCGGGCCGCGCCGGAGGCGAACCCGAACGGCTCGATCCGCAGCATCGCCGGCATCTTCAACGAGTCGAAGACCGTGCTCGGCCTGATGCCTCACCCGGAGGACGCGACCGACCCTAATGCCGGCGGCATGGACGGCATCGGCCTGTTCAAGAGCCTGGTCGACGCGCTCCACTGATGATTCCCAACGCCAAGATCACCCCTGAGGTCGTCAAGGAGCACGGCCTCACCGAGGACGAGTACGCGCTGCTCCTCAAGATCATGGACCGCGAGCCGAGCCTGGCCGAGCTCGGCATCTTCTCGGTCATGTGGAGCGAGCACTGCTCCTACAAGTCCTCGCGTGTCTGGCTCAAGACCTTTCCGACCTCGGGCTCGAAGGTGCTGCAGGGGCCGGGCGAGAATGCCGGCGCCGTCGACATCGGCGACGGTCTCGCCGCGGTCTTCAAGATCGAGAGCCACAATCACCCGAGCTTCATCGAGCCCTATCAAGGGGCCGCGACCGGCGTCGGCGGTATCCTCCGCGACGTCTTCACCATGGGCGCCCGCCCGATCGCCAACTTGAATGCCTTGCGGTTCGGCTCTCCCGATCATCCCAAGACCCGGCATCTGGTCGCCGGCGTCGTCGCCGGCATCGGCGGCTACGGCAACTGCGTCGGCGTGCCGACGGTCGCCGGCGAGACCAATTTCCACCCCTCCTACAACGGCAACATCCTGGTCAACGCGATGACGGTCGGCCTCGCCCGGGCCGACCGCATCTTCAAGGCCGCCGCCCGCGGGCCCGGCAACCGCGTCCTCTATGTCGGCGCCAAGACCGGCCGCGACGGCATCCACGGCGCCACCATGGCGTCGGCCGAGTTCACCGAGGAGTCGGAAGCCCGGCGCCCGACCGTCCAGGTCGGCGATCCTTTCACCGAGAAGCTGCTGCTGGAAGCCTGCCTCGAGCTGATGGCGGAGGACGCGATCGTCGCCATCCAGGACATGGGCGCGGCCGGGCTGACCTCGTCCTCGGTCGAGATGGCGGCGCGCGGCGGTCTCGGCATCGCGCTCGATCTCGATCGCGTGCCGATCCGCGAGACCGGCATGACCGCGTACGAAATCATGCTGTCGGAGAGCCAAGAGCGCATGCTCCTGATCGTCAAGCCGGGCGCGGAGAAGATCGCCGAGCGCATCTTCGCCAAGTGGGAGCTCGACTGCGCCGACATCGGCGTGGTGACGGAGACCGGCCGCCTGATCGTCTCCAAAAACGGCACCGTCGAGATCGACATTCCGGTGGCGCCGCTGGTCGACCAGGCGCCGCTCTACCGGCGCCCCTATGTCGCCTCGCCGAAGCGCGCGGAGATCAAGGCAGCGAACGTCAAGGCCGCGGAGCCGCTCGAGGCGCTCCGGAAGCTGATGGGCTCGCCCGATCTCGCCTCCAAACGCTGGATCTGGGACCAGTACGACCACCTGGTCGGGAACGACACCATCCAGACCCCAGGCGGCGACGCTGCGGTGGTGCGCGTGCGCGACACCCGGAAGGCGTTGGCGATGGTGGTCGACTGCACGCCCCGCTACTGCGCCGCCGATCCCAGGCGGGGCGGGATGCAGGCGGTGGTCGAGACCTGGCGCAACCTGTCGGCGGTTGGCGCCCTGCCCATCGCCATCACCGATAACCTGAATTTCGGCAATCCCGAGCGCCCGGAGATCATGGGTCAGATCGTCGGCTGCATCGAAGGCATGGGCGAGGCCTGCCGTGTCCTCGACTACCCGGTGATCTCCGGCAACGTCTCGCTCTACAACGAGACCAACGGCCAGGCGATCCTGCCGACCCCGGTGGTCGGCGGCGTCGGCCTCCTCGACGACTATACGAAGACCGTCGGCATCGGCCTCGCCGCCCCCGGCCGCGCCCTGATCCTGCTGGGCGAGACCAGGGGTTGGCTCGGCGCCTCGATCTATCTCCGCGAGATCGCCGGTTGGGAGGAGGGCGCGCCGCCGCCGGTCGACCCTGCCCTCGAGAAGCGGACCGGCGACCTCGTCCGCGGCCTGGTTCGTGGCGGCACCGTCGAGGCCTGCCACGATCTCTCCGATGGCGGCCTCCTGGTCGCCGTCGCCGAGATGGCGCTGGCCGGCGGCACCGGCGCCCGGCTCGACGCCGCGCCCACGGGTCTTCCGGGCCATGGCTGGTGGTTCGGGGAGGATCAGGCCCGCTATGTCGTTGCCACGACGGCACCAGAGGCGGTCCTCAAGGCGGCCGCGGCGGCGGGCGTGCCGGCGCGCAGGATCGGAGAAACCGCCGCCGGTTCGTTGACGCTGGCGGGGGCCGGTGCCATATCCTTGGACGAGCTGCGCGCCATCCACGAAGGATGGTTGCCGAACTACATGAGCTAGGACGACGGACGATGGCGATGGATGCGGGCACGATCGAGCGGATGATCCGGGAGGCGATCCCGGACGCGACCGTGTCGATCGAGGACTTAAAGGGCGACGGCGACCACTATGCCGCCCACGTCGTCTCCGCCCAGTTCGCCGGCAAGTCCCGCGTCCAGCAGCACCAGATGGTCTACCAGGCCCTCAAGGGCCGCATGGGGGGCGAGCTGCACGCCCTCGCGCTGCAGACCTCGACTCCCGCCAGTTAAGGAAAACCGCCATGAGCGATCCCGCCGTCTTCGACCGCATCCGCCAGGACATCAAGGACAACGACGTCGTCCTCTACATGAAGGGGACGCCGGTGTTCCCGCAATGCGGCTTCTCCGCCGCCGTCGTCCAGGTGCTGAGCCAGGTCGGCGTCAAGTTCAAGGGCGTCAACGTGCTGACCGATCCCGAGCTCCGGGACGGCGTCAAGCAGTTCGCCAACTGGCCGACCATCCCCCAGCTCTACGTCAAGGGCGAATTCGTCGGCGGATGCGACATCATCCGCGAGATGTTCGAGTCGGGCGAGCTCCAGGGACTCCTGCAAGGCAAGGGCGTTCCCGTCACCGTCCAGCAGTAGCTACCCGGCCAAAAACGATAGGGCGCGAAGGAAACCTCCGCGCCCTTTTCGTTGCCGGGAGTGCGGATTTCAGCCGACGTGCTTCCGGAACAGCTCAAGGGTGCGCTCACGCGCGATCTTGGCCGAGGTCGGCTCCCAGCTACCGCGCTCGTCGCAGTTGAAGCCGTGGTCGGCGGGGTAGATGTGGATGGTCACGTCCGGCCGAGCCTTCCGGATGATCTCGACGTCGGTCAAAGGGATGCCCTTATCGCGCTCGCCGAAGTGGAGCATGGTCGGACAGCCCGGCTTCTCCTCCTTGTGCGGCACGATCTGGCCGCCGTAGTAGCCGACCGCGGCAGCGACCCCGAGACGGGTGGCGCAGAGGTATGCAAGCGAGCCACCCCAGCAATACCCGACCGCGCCGACCTTGCCGGCGGCCTTGGCGGCGTCGGCGGCGGCCTTCAGGTCGAGCAGCACCTGATCGAGCTTGAGCGACGCCCTGATGTCGCGGCCCTGGGGAATGTCGGTCGGCCCGTATCCCAGCTCGACGGCCGGCTTGGCGCGGTCGAAGAGGGCGGGCGTCACGCACAGGTAGCCCTCGGCGGCGAAGCCGTCCGCCAGCTTCCGCATGTGCTGGTTGACGCCGAAGATCTCCTGGATGACGACGAGGCCGCCGCGGGGCTTACCCGCCGGCTGCGCGACATAGGCGTCGAACTGGTGCCCGTCGGACGCCTTGAGCCTGATCGTCTCCGCCATGCTGGTCTCCCGGTGAACGGCCGTGCCTCGATCATACATTGAAGCGGAAGTACAGGACGTCGCCGTCCTTGAGGACGTAGTCGGCGCCTTCGACCCGCATCTTGCCGGCGTCCTTCGCTCCCTGCTCGCCGCCCGAGGCGACGAAGTCGTCGCAGGCGATGGTCTCGGCGCGGATGAAGCCGTGCTCGAAATCCGTATGGATGGCGCCGGCCGCCTCCGGCGCCTTGGCGCCGTTCCGCACCGTCCAGGCATGCGCCTCCTTCGGCCCGACGGTGAAGAAGGTGATGAGGTCGAGGAGCTTGTGACCGGCTCGGATGACCCGGGCGAGGCCGGCCTCCTCCAGGCCGAGATCGGCGAGGAACACCTTCCGCTCCTCGGGATCGAGCTGCGCCACCTCGGCTTCGATCGCGGCGGAGATGACGACCGCGGCGGCGCCCTGGGTCTTAGCCATGATCTCGACCCTGGCCGAGACGGCGTTGCCGGTGGCCGCCGACGCCTCCTCGACATTGGCGACGTAAAGCACGGGCTTGGAGGTGAGGAGCTGCAGGCCGCGGAAGGTCTTCCGTTCGTCGGCGGAGACCTGGACGGTGCGCGCAGGCCTTCCGGCGCGGAGCGCCTCCAGCACCCGCTCGGCGATGGCGAGCCGCTCCTTCGCCTCCTTCTCGCCGCCGCGGGCGCGCTTCTGGTCGGCCTGAACCCGGCGTTCCAGGCTGTCGAGATCGGCCAGCATCAGCTCGGTCTCGACCGTCTCGGCGTCACGGATCGGGTCGATCGAGCCCTCGACGTGGGTGACGTCGGTGGACTCGAAGCAGCGCAGCACATGGACGATCGCGTCGACCTCGCGAATGTTGGCGAGGAACTGGTTGCCGAGGCCCTCGCCCTTGGAGGCGCCGCGCACCAGGCCGGCGATGTCGACGAACTCGAGGACGGTCGAGACGATCTTCTGCGACTTGCCGAGCTTCGCCAGCACGTCGAGACGCGGATCGGGGACGGGCACGCGCCCGACATTGGGCTCGATCGTGCAGAACGGATAGTTCGCGGCGGCGGCCGCCGCGGTTTCCGTCAGCGCATTGAAGAGCGTCGACTTGCCGACGTTCGGCAGGCCGACGATGCCGCAATTGAAGCCCATGTCAGGTCTCTGGATCGGTCTCGGGAGGAGGAGGGGGTTTCCGCGGCGGCTTCGGCCGGGGCGGGAAGAGGGCGAGCGCGGCGCGGTTCATGTATTCGCCATCGCGGCCTTCGATCAATAGCGGCGCCTCGGCGGCGACCACGTCCAGCAGCTTCGCCAGCCACTCGCGATCGGTCTTGGCGAAGTCGTTCAGGACCCAGGGGTGGACCAGGTCCTTGTGGCCGGGATGGCCGACGCCGAGCCGCACCCGCCAGAAGTCCGGATCGACCGCTGCCGCGATCGAGCGGATGCCGTTGTGGCCGCCGGAGCCGCCGCCCTTCTTCACCTTGACCCGTCCCGGCTGCAGGTCGATCTCGTCGTAGAAGACGACGACCTGCTCGGGCGCGATCTTGAAGAAGCGTTGGGCCTCGCCCACGGACTCGCCGGAGAGGTTCATGTAGGTGAGCGGCTTCAGCAGGAGAACTTTCTCGCCGGCCAGGTTTCCGTCGGATGCAAGGCCGCGATAGCGCGACCGCCACGGCTTGAAGCCGTGGCGGTCGTGGATGCGGTCGACCGCCATGAAGCCGATGTTGTGGCGGTTGCCGGCGTCTCCCGGCCTGGGGTTGCCCAGACCGACGAAGAGCCACATGACGGCCGGTCTTTACTTCTTCTCGGGCTTTCTCTCGGGCTTCTTGTCGCCCTTCTCGCCCTTCTCGCCCTTGTCGCCCGCGGCTGGGGCTGCGCCCGCGGCCGGTGCCGCTGCGGCGCCCTCCGTACCGGCGGCAGCGGCAGCTTCGCCTTCGACGGCGGCTGCGGCAACCGGCACCTCTTCGACGTAGACCGTCGGAGCGGCGACCGAAGCGATGGTGAAGTCACGACCGATGGTCGGCCTGACACCCTCCGGCAGCTTCACGTGGCTGATGTGGATGGAGTCGCCGATGTCGAGGCCGGTCAAGTCGGCGGTGAAGGCCTCGGGGATCGAGTCGGCGAGGCAGTAGACCTCGACCGTGTGGCGGACGACGTTGAGAACGCCGCCGCGCTTCAGGCCCGGCGAGGCCGCGTCGTTCTCGAAATGGATCGGCACCGCGACGGTGATGCGGGTCTTCGGCCCGACGCGAAGGAAGTCGCAATGGATCGGCTTGTCGCTCACCGGATCGAGCTGCACTTCGCGCGGCAGCACGCGGTGGCTCTCGCCGTCGACGGTCACGGTCGCCAGCTTGGCGAAGAAGCTCTCCTTGTTGGCGACCCGCGCGAGCGCGCGATGCTCGACGCTGATCAAGATCGGGGCTTTCTTGTCGCCGTAGATGACGCCGGGAACCCGATCGGTGCGACGGGTTGCCCGGGCGGCCCCCTTTCCGGCCCGGTCTCGCCGCTCGGCGGCGAGGGTCACAGTCTCAGACATGTCACGTCTACTCCTCGTCAGAACGATGGGCCCTTGGGCGGCCCGGGACATCCGATCCGGCCTCCAGGGGTGCCGGCACCGGAAACTTGGGTGAAGTCTAGTCGAAAAGGCTCGAAACCGAACGCTCCTCGCTGATCCGGCGCATCGCCTCGGCGACCAGGGTGGCGATCGGCAGCTGGCGGATGTTGCGCGCGCTGCGGACCGCTTGGGTCGCGGCGATTGAATCGGTGATGACCAGCGCCTCGAGCGGCGAGTGGACGATGCGGTCGACCGCCTGGCCGGAAAGGACGCCGTGGGTGCAGTAGGCGGAGACGCCGACGGCGCCCTCGGCGATCAGCGCCTCGGCGGCGTTGCAGAGCGTGCCGCCGGAATCGACGATATCGTCGATGAGGAGGCAGCGCTGGCCCTTGACGTCGCCGATGACGTTCATGACCTCGGAGACGCCGGCGCGCTCGCGCCGCTTGTCGATGATCGCGAGGTCGCATTCCAGCCGCTTGGCGACGGCGCGCGCGCGCGTCACGCCGCCGACGTCCGGCGAGACCACCACCAGCTCGGCGCCGTCATGGTGCTGCTGGATGTCCTTCACGAAGTCGGGCGCCGAAAACAGGTTGTCGAGCGGGATGTCGAAGAAGCCCTGGATCTGGGCGGCGTGGAGGTCGATGGTCAGCACACGGTCGGCGCCGGCGGTGGTGATCAGGTTGGCGACCAGCTTGGCCGAGATCGGCGTGCGCGGGCCCGATTTCCGGTCCTGGCGGGCATAGCCGTAATAGGGCATGACCGCGGTGATGCGCCGCGCCGAGCTGCGGCGGAGCGCGTCGATCGCGACCAGCAGCTCCATCAGGTGGTCGTTGGCCGGAAACGAGGTCGACTGGACCACGAACACATCCTCGCCGCGGATGTTCTCGTGGATCTCGACGAACACTTCATGGTCGCTGAAGCGCTTTACCGAGGCCTTGACGAGCGGCAGGTTCAGATACGCGCAGATCGCCTCGGCCAGCGGCCGATTGCTGTTGCCCGTCATGACCTTCATGCGTGAGACCCCTTTGGCCGGGGCGCGCGAAACCCCGGTCCCGGCTTGACGATCCGTCCGCCGCCGGCGGCCGGTTTCTACCAAGGGGGACGGGAGAAGTAAACGCCTGGGGGGTGGCGCAGGCGGCAGGTCCAGCCGTTACTCGAACAAAGCAAGAACGCCGGTGTAGCCGTAGAGCCGGCTGGACGAGATCTCGCCGTTGCCGAAGAAGCCGGTGAGCGGAAAGGCGCCGAGGACTCCGGCGATCGCTTCCGCCTCGGTCGACTCGCCCTCGAACAGGTGAGGGCCGCGGGCGACGCAGGAGAAGTAGAGGCCGGCGGCCGGGGTGGTGTTCCGCCGCGCCTTCAGCCGGGCCAGCATCCGCTCCAGATCCTCGCCCGCGCTCTTCGGGTCGCGGCGGCAGAACATCACGCGGTCACCGCTGCTGACGTGGTCGCCGACGCCGATCCAGCCCCGCTCCGGGTCGGCGCCGAGGAGGTTGCGGACGAGGTAGTCGCCGGTGTCGGAGCCCGGCACCGCGAGCGCGACATGGAGGGCTTGGCCGCGCCGCTGGCCGGAGGCCTCGAGGTCGGCCTTCAGCGCCTCGACCGCCGGCCTCCCCTCGATCGCCTTGATGACGTTGCCTTCGGCCTCGGTCACCGCGCGCGACGGGCCGATCGGCGAGCACCCCTGGGAGAGGCCGCAAGCGACGGCGATGTTCCCGGCGAAGAGAACGCCGGAGAGTCCGCCTTCGGCGGCGCCGGGACCGGAACCGGCGACCTGGGCGTGGCGGCTGCGCGATGAGGTGAGTCCGCCGACGAGATAGCAGGGAAGCTCCTCGGCGAGCCGGGTCACGAGCTCCGGCGTCTTCGGGTTGCGCGGATCGGCGTGGATGACGCCGAAGCTCGGCCGCCTCTCGGCGATCCAGGCGCCATGGGCGCGGCGGAACGCCTCCATGCCGCGCTCGAGGCCGGAGAAGACGCGAAACGAATTCTCCGGCAGGGCCGCGACCATGACCGAAAGAGCGGGGCGGTCGAAATATCCGGCCGAGGTCGCGGTCACGCCGAGCCCGACCGTCCCCACCCACTCGGCGACGCCGGTCGCCTCGCGCAAACGCCCTACCAGGGAGGGTAGCTCCGCGGCGAAGGTATCGGTCGCATAGACGAAGCCGAGGTTGGCGCCCGCCAGCAGCGGCGAGAGGCCGGCCAGCGTGAGCGCTACCACCTCGTCGGCGTCGTCGTCGGCGGCGTGGGAGGAGACGAAGGCGCTCATCCCGGCGTCTCCAGCAGCCGCTTCACCAGCGGCGCGATGCGCCCGGCGATGATGCGCACGCCCGCGGCGTTCGGATGGATGCCGTCGGCCTGGTTCAGCCTGGGATCGGCGGCGACGCCGTCCAGGAGAAAGGGATAGAGCGGCACGCGATGCTTCTCGGCGAGCTTGGGATAGATCCCGGCGAAGCGCTCGCCGTAGTCGCGCCCGAGATTGGGTGGCGCCTGCATGCCGAGCAGCAGCACCTTGACGCCTTTCGCCTTCAGCTTGGCGACGATGGCATCGAGATTCTCGTAAGCCTTCTCCGGGCTCAAGCCGCGGAGCGCGTCGTTGGCGCCGAGCCCGACCAGGGCATGGGTCGGGTTGTCGGCGAGCGCCCATTCGAGGCGGGCGAGGCCGCCGGCCGTGGTGTCGCCGGAGACCCCTCCGTTGAGGATCAGGACGTCGAGGCCCTGACCGTTCATGACCGCCTGGAGCTGGGTCGGGAGCGATTCTCCGGGCGGCAGACCGAAGCCGGCGGTCAGGCTGTCGCCGAGCATGAGCACGCGAGCGGGTGCCGCCTCGGCCGGCCCGAGAAACAGGCACAAGGCCGCGAGCGCGGCTTTCAACACGTTGACAATCTTCGGCAAGGGACCACCTTTCAATCCCGCACCGGCCTGTCGGCCGAGCTCAACCGCACACGCAAAGTCCCCCGGAACGCGCCCGATGACCGATGCTTCCACCGACGGTGCTCTGCTCGAGCTTGCGGGCGTGCATGTCAGCCTGCCGAGCACGGTCGGGCCCGTCAACATCCTGCGCGGCATCGACCTGTCGATCGGCCGCGGCGAGGCTGTCGCGGTGGTGGGTCCTTCCGGCGCCGGAAAGTCGACGCTGATGATGGTGGTGGCCGGTCTGGAGCGCATCAGCGCCGGGCGGATCTCGCTCGCAGGTCAGGCGCTCTCGACGCTCGATGAAGACGGCCTCGCGCTTCTTCGGCGCAAGCATGTCGGCATCGTCTTTCAGAGCTTCCGCCTGGTGCCGACCATGACGGCGCTCGAGAACGTCGCCGTGCCGCTGGAGCTGGCGGGCCGGGGCGGCGCCTTCGATTCGGCGGCCGAAGCCTTGGTGTCGGTCGGTCTCGGCCATCGTCTGGAGCACTATCCCGACCAGCTCTCCGGCGGCGAGCAGCAGCGCGTCGCCATCGCGCGCGCCGTCGTCGCCAGGCCGTCGCTGATCCTCGCCGACGAGCCGACCGGGAACCTCGACGGCGACACCGGCCACCAGATCATCGAGTTGCTGTTCGAGCGGCGGCGGGCGACCGGCTCGACCCTGATGCTGATTACTCATGACCCGGAGCTGGCGGCGCGCGCCGATCGGACCATCCGCCTGGCTGACGGCAAGGTGGTCGGCGGGCACGCCTGATGACCGCGCTCGCTCTCCGCCTGGCCCGTCGCGAGTTGCGTGGCGGACTCAAGGGCTTCCGCCTCTTCCTCGCCTGCCTGGCGCTCGGCGTCGGCGCCATCGCCGCGGTCGGCTCGGTGACATCCTCGCTGATGGCGGGGCTCGCAGCCGACGCCCGCGCCATCCTCGGCGGCGACGTCGAGGTGGCGCTGGTGCAGCGCGAGGTCACCGCCGCCGAGCGCGGGTTCCTCGCCCGGTTCGGCCGGATCTCGCAGGTGGCGGAGCTTCGCGCCATGGCGGTGAAAGCCGGTGGCGAGGACCGCACGCTCATCGAGCTGAAGGCGGTCGACTCGGCCTATCCGCTGGTCGGGTCGCTCGCGCTCGCGCCCGATCGGCCGCTCGCCCAGGCGATTGCCGACCGCGGCGCCATGGTCGAGTCGGCCCTGGCCGCGCGGCTCGGACTCGCGGTCGGCGATACCCTGTCGGTCGGCGACGTGCGGCTCGAGGTGCGGGCGATCCTGGTCCGCGAGCCTGACAAGGCGACCGGCGCCTTCACCTTCGGCCCTCGCGTCCTGGTCTCCGCCGATACGCTCGGGGCGACCGGACTGCTTCTTCCCGGCAGCCTGGTCCGCCACCTCTACCGGATCGCGCTCGCGCCTGGTTTGACCGTCGTCGATCTCCGCGAGGCGGCGGCGGCGGAACTTCCACAAGCGGGCTGGCGCATCCGCGCTTTCGACGAAGCGGCCCCGGGGCTCCGCCGTTTTCTCGAGCGCATCGGCCAGTATCTGACTTTGGTCGGGTTGACGGCGCTCCTGGTCGGCGGTGTCGGCGTCGGCAATGCGGTCATGAGCTACCTCGACGGCAAGCTTGCGGCGATCGCCACCCTCAAGGCGCTGGGCGCGCCGGCGAGGCTCGCCTTCGCCACCTACCTGATCCTCGTCCTGGTGATGGCGGCCGGCGGCATCCTGCTCGGCCTCCTCCTCGGCGCGGTGACGCCGGTGATGTTCGCCAAGGCGCTCGCCTCGGTGCTGCCGATCCAGGCCCGGGTCGGGATCTATTGGCAGCCGCTCGCGGTCGCCGCCGCCTGCGGTGTCTTCACCACGCTCGCCTTCGCCTTCGTGCCGCTGGCGAGGGCCTCGCAGGTGTCACCGGGCGATCTTTTCCGGGCGCAGATCTCGCCGCCCCGGCGCTTCCCCGGCTGGCTGCCGATCCTCGGCACCGCCGCCGCTTTCGTCGCGCTCTGCCTCCTGATGGTGTCGACCGCGCAGGACCGTTGGCTCGCCCTCTGGTTTCTCCTGGGTGCCGTCGGCTCCGTGCTGGTTTTCCACGGCACCGCCACCGGGATCGCCGCGCTCGCGCGACGGGCGGGGCGTCCGAGCCGGCCGCTGCTCCGGCTGGCGCTCGCCAACCTCACCCGGCCGGGGTCGCCGATGGGCGCGTTGGCGCTTTCCCTCGGCCTCGGCCTGACCGTTCTGGTCGCGGTCGCGCTGATTGAGCGCAACCTCGACCGCCAGGTGAACGAGCGCCTGCCGGAGCGGGCGCCGACCTTCTTCTTCATCGACATCCAGCCGGACCAGGCGGAGGCTTTTGACCGGCTGATCCAAGGCACGCCCGGCGCCAGCGATCTCTTGAGGACGCCGATGATCCGAGGCCGCGTCACCAGCGTCAACGGCGTGCCGGCGGATCGGGTAACGGTGGCGCCGGGGTCGGCCTGGGCGCTCCAGGGTGACCGCGGCTTCTCTTACGCGAAGCTGCCTCCCGCTAACGCCCGGATCGTCGAGGGCAAGTGGTGGCCGCCGGACTATTCCGGCCGGCCGCTGGTTTCGATGGACGCCAACATCGCGCGTGGCCTCGCGATCGGTGTCGGCGACCGTATCGGCCTCAATGTGCTCGGCCGCGAGATCGAGGCGGAGATCGTCTCGCTCCGCGAGATCGATTGGGGCACGCTGGCGATGAATTTCACCTTCATCTTCGCGCCGGGCGCGCTCGACCGGGCGCCGCAGACCCATCTGGCGACGGTGCACCTGGCCACGCCGTCCGAGGAGGCGCGCCTGCTTGCGGCCGTCGGCAAGGCCTTCCCCAACGTCTCGGCGATCCGGGTCAAGGATGCGCTCGACGCCGCCAACCGTATCCTCGAGGGCATCGCCTTCGCCGTACGGGTGACCGCGGCGGTGACGCTGGCCGCGGGCACGCTGGTGCTGGCTGGCGCGGTCGCGGCGGGGCACCGCGGCCGGGTCAAGGATGCGGTCGTGCTCAAGGTCCTGGGTGCGCGTCGGATCGAGGTGCTGGCGGCCTACCTGCTCGAGTTCGGGTTGCTCGGTTTGGTGATCGCCGCCATCGCCGCCGCTGTCGGCACGGTCGCCGGCTGGGCGATCCTGGTCTTCGCGATGAAGAGCGACTTTGTCTTCTCGGCGACCGCGGTCGCCGGATCGGCCTCGCTGTCGGTGGTGCTGACCGTCCTGCTCGGGCTCATCGGCACCTGGCACGCGCTCGGCCAAAAGGCCGCCCCGATGCTACGCGAGGCTTAGGGCGGAAGGGGCCGCAGCGATGGGCGGCCGTCCGGCCACGGTGGGGTTAAACTCTCAGAAACCGCAGGATTTAGTGGTCCTGACACCGAGCTTCAGCTATATACTGTAACTCCTGGGCATTGCTTGTCCCAATGCCGTTCGAGATCCTTTTTAAGGGGCATGGCCCCGCCCGAGCTGCCCTGAGACTGATGACCAACCATCGCCTCGACCCGCTCAAGGACTATGCGTTCCGCCAGCTCCGGGAGCTCCTGACCCCGATCCAGCCCCGGAGCAACCGGGCGCCCATCCTTCTCTCGGTCGGCGAGCCGCAGAACCAGCCGCCGGCCTTCATCGCCGAGGAGATGGCGAAGAACGCCGACAAATGGAACCGCTACACCGACCACGCGGGCACGCCGGAGTTCCGGAAGGCGGTGGCCGCGTGGCTCACCCGGCGCTACCGCCTGCCGTCGGGCATGGTGAACCCGGAGAAGCACGTCCTGCCGGTGCCGGGCTCGCGCGAGGGGCTGTTCATGGCCGCGCTGTTCGCCGTGCCTGAGACCAAGGCCGGGAAGAAGCCGGCGGCGTTGATTCCCAATCCCTCCTACCACGTGTACACGGGGGCTGCGATCATCGCCGGCGCCGATCTTGTCTACCTGCCGGCGCGGAAGGAAACCGGCTTCCTTCCCGATCTCGATGCCGTCGCCACGGCCGACCTCGACCGCGCCGCCATCTTCTACCTCTGCACGCCGGCCAATCCGCAGGGTGCGGTCGCCGGGCTCGACTATCTGAAGCGCGCGGTCGAGCTGGCGCGCCGCCATGACTTTCTCCTGGTGGTCGACGAGTGCTACGCCGAGATCTACGACAAGACGCCGCCGCCGGGAGCGCTCGAAGCCTGCGCCGCCTTGGGCGGAAGCATGGACCATGTGGTGATTGCGCATTCGCTTTCGAAGCGATCGAGCGCGCCCGGGCTTCGTTCCGGCTTCGTCGCCGGCGCGCTCGAGTCGATCCAGGCCTTCGTCAACGTGCTGAACTACGGCGCCGCCGGCATGAGCCAGCCGATCCTGGCGGCGGCGACGCGGCTGTGGTCCGACGAAGCCCATGTCGATTCCAACCGCGAGATCTACCGACGCAACTTCGACATCGCCGACAAGGTGCTGGGCGGGCGCTTCGGTTACTACCGGCCGGCCGGCGGCTTCTATCTCTGGCTCGACGTCGGCGACGGCGCCGAGGCGGCGAAGAAGCTGTGGGGCGAGGCCGGCATCCGCGTGCTGCCGGGCGGCTTCATGTCCTGGCCCGATCGTACCGGGAAGAACCACGGCCAACCCTACATCCGTGTCGCCATGGTCTATGACGAGCCGATGATGGAGACCGCGCTCAAGCTCATGACCCAGGTGCTCTAGAGCCATGGTCGCCGAAGCCGGTTTCCTCCCCGAAGGCGCCGAGGTCTTCCTCAAACGGCGGAGCCAGGAGGTCGCGGGCACGGCGCTGACCCTGCTCGGCCTGTTCCTTGCCGCCTGCGTCCTCTTCTACGTCCCCGGCGACCGCTCCTTCAGCGTCGCCGTCGACCGGCCGATCGCGCACCCGCTCGGCGCTCTCGGCGCCAATGTCGCCGACGTGCTGGTGCAGGGCCTCGGCGCCTCCGGCCTGGTGCTGGCGCTGGTGGTCCTGGCGTGGGGGCTGCGCTTCCTCCTGCACCGGCCGGTGAGCCGGTTCTGGCTCCGCCTGACCACGCTGCCCGCGGCGACCCTGGCGGCGTCGGTAGCGCTGTCGCTGCTGCCGGCGGAGATCCTATGGCCG
Organism: Alphaproteobacteria bacterium; assembly: GCA_009694025.1. Taxonomy (GTDB): domain Bacteria; phylum Pseudomonadota; class Alphaproteobacteria; order SHVZ01; family SHVZ01; genus SHVZ01. The sequence goes on from SHVZ01000005.1 coordinate 28,003, forward strand.
GAGCTCCCGGACCTGCGCCTGGGCGGCGTCGTCGGGCAGCTCATCGTCGGGCGGCTGATCGCCTGGGTCCCGCCCTGGGGCGGCCTCGCGGCGACGAGCCTGATCTCGGCCGGCGCCGCCGCGCTCGCAGCGCCGCTCGCCGCCGTCGCCTTCGGCCTCTCGGCCGGCGATTGGCTGTCGCTGGCGCGGAGCGGTGGCAAGGGGGTCGCGGCCGGCGGTCGTGCCGCCTTGCGGTTCGGCGTGTGGGGCAGCCGGGCCGGCAGCCGCGCCGCTGCCGCCGGCTACAAGAAAGCGAGCGCGCTCGCCAAGACGCCGAAGCGGATCGAGCCGCGCCTGATGTCCCGGTCGAAGGCCGCGGTCGATGACGGCGACGCCGAGGATCCGCCGCTGGTGCTCGATCGCGCCGCCGAGGCGAAGGCGCTGCGGGCCGAGCCGCTGGTCGCGGTCAAGCCGGTGGCTCCGAAGAAGTCCGAGACCCGCCGCCAGTCGCGGCTCGCGCTCGAGGAGGCCGGCGGCGACTATCGCCTGCCGCCGCTCGATCTCCTGGCGCCGACCAGGTCGGGCCCGGCGGCGAAGCTCGACGAAAGCGCGCTCTCGGCGAATGCGCGCCTCCTTGAATCCGTGCTCCTGGAATTCGGCGTCAAAGGCCAGATCGTCAAGGTCAGGCCCGGCCCGGTCGTCACCCTCTACGAGCTCGAGCCGGCGCCGGGCATAAAGTCCTCGCGGGTCATCGGGCTTGCCGACGACATCGCGCGCTCGATGAGCGCGCTCTCGGTCCGCGTCGCCGTCATCCCCGGGCGCAACGTCATCGGCGTCGAGATGCCGAACGCCAGCCGCGAGACCGTGTACCTCCGCGAGCTGCTGGGCACCGAGGCCTATGAGCACACCGGCGGGCGCCTGCCGCTGATACTAGGCAAGGACATCAACGGCGGGCCGGTCGTCGTCGATCTGGCCCGCATGCCGCACCTGCTGGTCGCCGGCACCACCGGCTCCGGCAAGTCGGTCGCCATCAACACCATGATCCTGTCGCTCCTGTTCCGCCTCTCGCCGGAGCATTGCCGGTTCATCATGGTCGATCCGAAGATGCTGGAGCTGTCGGTCTATGACGGCGTGCCGCATCTCCTGGCGCCGGTCGTCACCGATCCCAAGAAGGCGGTGGTCGCCCTCAAATGGGCGGTGCGCGAGATGGAGAACCGCTATCGCTCGATGTCGAAGCTGGGCGTCCGTAACATCGACGGCTACAACGCGCGGGTCGAGGAGGCGAAGGCCAGGGGCGAGATGATCACGCGGCGCGTGCAGACCGGCTTCGATGCGGATACCGGCAAGCCGGTGTTCGAGGACGAGACCCTGGATCTCGTGCCGCTGCCCTATATCGTCGTCGTCGTCGACGAGATGGCCGACCTGATGATGGTCGCCGGCAAGGACATCGAATGGGCGATCCAGCGGCTCGCCCAGATGGCCCGCGCCGCCGGCATCCACATCATCATGGCGACCCAGCGCCCCTCGGTCGACGTCATCACCGGCACGATCAAGGCCAACTTCCCGACCCGGATCAGCTTCCAGGTGACGTCCAAGATCGACAGCCGGACAATCCTCGGCGAGCAGGGGGCGGAGCAGCTCCTGGGTCAGGGCGACATGCTGTACATGGCCGGCGGCGGCCGCATCACCCGCGTCCACGGCCCCTTCGTCTCCGACGGCGAGGTCGAGGACGTGGTCCGCTTCCTCAAATCCCAGGGCCAGCCCGAATACCTGGAAGCGGTGACCGAGGACCCGGAGGACGAGGCGGCCTTCGCGGCGATGGCGGGCGAGGACGGCGAGGGCTCGGGCGACGGACTCTACGACCAGGCCGTCGCGCTGGTGATCCGCGAGCGCAAGTGCTCGACCAGCTTCGTCCAGCGCCACCTGCAGATCGGCTACAACCGCGCCGCCCGCATCGTCGAGCGGATGGAGCAGGAGGGCCTGGTCACGACGGCCAACCACGTCGGCAAGCGCGACGTGCTGACCCGGCCCGACGCGGGGAACGTCTAGCCGGCCCTCAGCCCCACAGCCCGCGGCGGTCGCGCCTCTCCTCGTTGGACCTCTCGCGCTTCTCGCGCGGCTGGGCGATCGTGTAGGCCTTCTGCCGGTGGGCGAGGCAATACGGGCTGCGGCCCTCGCTCGGGGTGCCGCAGAAACGGAAATCCGCATCCTTGGGATCGCCGATCGGCCAGGCGCAGCAGGCACGCGCCAGGTCGATCAGGCTGTCCGCCGTCTTCATCGGGCGTACCTCGGCCTGAAGGCGCGTCCCGTGACCGCCATAGGCCGGGTTGCGGCCCTTGCCGATGAGCTTCAGGCGGTTGACCAGCCCGGCGACCATGTCCCGGCTCATGCCGAGGCGCTGGGCGATCTGGCCGTAGCTTAATCCTTCGGTGGTGAACAGGGTGCGCACCCGCTCACGGGCCTCGTCCGACCACACGCGCTTGCCCATTTTGGGCTCCTGAAGTTGATCCTTCGGGAGTGAGTCGTATTTGGCGGGCTTTCGGTTCAAAGCCTCAGAGGAGGCCGAGGGCGGCAAGGTCATTTGCAAGCCGTTCCGATCCCTGGAAGTGGATGCCATGGATGCCGACGGCGCCGGCTCCCTCGGCATTCTTCTGAGAGTCGTCGATGAAGACGGCTTCTTTCGGGTCGACGCCGTAGCGCTCGCAGAGGAGTTGGTAGATCCGCGCCTCCGGCTTCAGCATCTTCTCGTCGCCGGAGACGACGATGCCGCGGAAGCGCTCGAAGAAGGCGAACCGCTTTCGCGTCGGCCGGAAGGTCTCGGCCGAAAAGTTGGTGAGCGCATAAAGCGGCGTGCCGCGGGCATGCAGGCGCTCCAGGATGTCGACGGTCCCTTGGATCGCGTGCGGAATCATCTCATCGAAACGGTGGAGCCAGGCGCGGATGAGGTCGGCCTTGTCGGGGTGGCGCCCGATCGCCTCGGCCTCTGCCTCGGCGAAGCTGCGCCCTGCGTCCTGGCGCACGTTCCACTCGGGGTGGCAGACCTCGGTCAGAAAATGTTCGCAGGCCGCCTCGTCCGCGATCAGCTTGCGGTAGAGGTAGCGCGGATTCCAATCGAGGAGGACGCCGCCCAGGTCGAAGATGACGATCGAGCGGCAAGCGGGTGAGGGCATGTCGGGAGCGTCCGAGGCGGTTCTGCGAAAGGGCACGATCATAGCCAGGGCAGCGCCGGACGCCAGCATCGTGAGGTTGATCTCGGCCGAAACTCGGCCCATGATTCACGTGACTCGAGGGGGTCATATGAAAATAAACATTAAAATTGCGCTAATTTTGGCGCTGGCCGCCGGGCCGGCCTCGGCCCAGACCGCCGATGTCTCGATCCTGGCCTCGACCTGCTCGGGCTGCCATGGCGCCAATGCCAACGGCTCCGGCGGCATTCCCGGGCTCCGCAGCCAGCAGCAGATCTATCTCGCCGACCAGCTCAAGGCCTTCAAGGCCGGCAGCCGTCCGGCCACGGTGATGAACCGCCTGGCCAAGGGCTATACCGACGAAGAGATCGCCGGCCTCGCCGTCCATTTCTCCCGGCTCAGGTAGGAGGAGGCCGCCCATGACTCAGTTCTCACGCCGTCGCTTCATCGCCAGCGCCGCCGGTGCTTCCGCCGCCTTCGGCCTGCCTGCCATCGCCTATGGCCAGGGTGCCGCCCGCGTCGTCGTCATCGGCGGCGGCTTCGGCGGCGCCACCGCCGCCCGCTATCTGAAGATCGCGTCGCCCCAGCTCCAGGTGACGCTGGTCGAGCCCAGCCGGCGCTTCGTCACCTGCCCCTATTCGAACCTGGTGATCGGCGGCTGGCGGAAGATCGATTCCATCACCTTCGGCTACGACAAGCTCACCCGGGCCGGCATCACCGTCGTCCACGACACTGCCGCCGCGATCGAGCACGACAAGAAGCGCGTGCGTCTCGCCGGTGGACGGATGCTGTCCTATGACCGGCTGATCGTCTCGCCAGGCATCGACATCCGCTGGAACGCCATCGCCGGCTATGACGAGACCGGAGCGCAGGCGATGCCCCATGCCTGGAGGGCGGGCGAGCAGACGCTGGTGCTTCGTCGTCAGCTCGAGTCGATGCCCGACGGCGGCCTGTTCGTCATGGCGGCCCCGGCCAATCCGTTCCGCTGCCCGCCCGGACCCTATGAGCGGGTGTCGATGATCGCGAGCTACCTGAAGCAGTCGAAGCCCAGGTCGAAGATCCTGATCCTGGATGCCAAGGAGAATTTCTCCAAGCAGCCGCTGTTCCAGGACGGCTGGCAGAAGTTCTACGCCGGCATGGTCGAGTGGGTGCCATCAGGCAAGGACGGCAAGGTCGTCAAGGTCGACGCCAAGGCGCGCACGCTCGAAACCGAGTTCGGCCAGGTCCACAAGGCCGCCGTCGCCAACGTCATCCCGCCGCAGATGGCCGGCAGGATCGCCCGCGAGTCCGGCCTCGCCGACGCATCCGGCTGGTGCCCGATCGACGCCATGACCTTCGAATCCAAGCTGGTGAAGGGCGTCCACGTCGTCGGCGACGCCACCATCGCCGCGCCGATGCCGAAGTCGGGCTTCGCCGCCAACAGCCAGGGCAAGGTCGCCGCAGCTGCGGCGGTCGCCATGCTCCAGGGCCGGACCTCGCCGGCGCCGAGCATGGTCAACACCTGCTACAGCCACGTCGCCAAGGACTATGCGATCTCGGTTGCCGGCGTCTACCGGGGCACGCCCGACAGGGGCCTGATCGAGGTCGCGGACTCCGGCGGCGTCAGCCCGCGCCAGTGGGAGGACGAGAACCGTCGGCTTGAGTCGGTCTACGCCGACGGCTGGTACGCCAGCATCACCGGCGAGATGTTCGGCTGAGAAGCGAGGCGCCCCGCTCGAGGTCTCGGCGGGGCGCGGGTGAGGCGAGCGGAGTCGCCCGCACTCACTCCTTCATCAGCTGCTCGCGCGCCTGGACGGCGAAGTTCTCCAGCTCCTTGCGGATGCGGTGCTCGCTCATCTCGATGCCCTTGACCTTGAGGTCGGCCAACACCTTGGCGACGACGTCGCTGTCGCCGGGCTTGCTCATATCTTCGGCGACCATCGACTTCGCATAAGCTTCCGCCGCGTCGCCCTTGAGCCCGAGCTGGCCCGCGACCCAGTGGCCGAGCATCTTGGCGCGGCGCGCCATGACCTTGAAGCGCATCTCCTCGTCGCGCTGGAACTTCTTCTCTGCGTCCTTCTGGCGGTCGTCGAAACCCGTCATCTGTACGGCTCCTGGGGTGAGAACTCAGCCCTTGGCTTATCTGCTGACGGTTGCCGCGGCAAGGCCGATCAGGCGCGGCCGAGCAGGACACGGAGCGCGCCCGCGAGGCTGCCGGCCTCAAGCCAGCGGAGCGCCAGAACGGCGCCGACCACGATCGCGGCGACCGCGATGAACGAGCCGAGGGCCAGCGTCGAGAGGCCCGAGAGGCCCTGGCCGACCGTGCAACCGAGCGCCAGCACGCCGCCCGCGCCCATCATCATGCCGCCGAAAATGTGACGGACGAGATCGGGCGTGTCGCGGAATCCTTCGAGCCGGAGCTGGCCCGAGAAAGCGGCGGCGAGGAAGGACCCGACGAGCACGCCCCCGACGGTCGCCGCGCCGAAGCCGAGGCTGGCCCCGGTGAAGAACATCAGATACTGCAGGCCCTCGCCGGTCGGCGCGACGAAGGAGAGGCCGGCCACCTGCATCGGCTCGAAGGGATCGGCCGCGCCCCAGCTCGTCGCCGCCCAGGCGGCGGGGATGATGAGGCCGACCAGCACCGCCGCGGCGAGGAGCGCGCGATCGTGCCTCAGCGCCGGCGAGGACAGCGCCCAGGCGGCCGTCCCGAGGCCGAGGGCCAGGGTCAGCGCCGCCCGCCAGACGCCGCTGCCGAGACCGCTCGCCCGTGCCAGCAGATCGGGAAGCCCCTGGGAGGCGACCCCGATGGCCCTCAGATCGATCTGCGTCGCTTGCTCGAACGGCCGACGGATCGTCGCGAGCACGCCCCTCAGCGTCGTCAGCGCGGTGACGGCGAGGACAAGCACGGCGACCAGGCTCTTCAGGTTGCCGGCGCCGGCGCGCACCAGGATGCGGCTGCCGCAGCCGCCGGCCAGCACCATGCCGAAGCCGAAGGCGCCGCCGCCGACGATGGCGCCGGCCCAGCCGAGCGCCGGCGTCCGGTAGATCGAGCGTGAGAGGTCGGCGAGGCCGAGCGCGTCCAGGAGCTGGCTGCCGATCGTCGCGACCGCCACCGACAGAAGCGCGGCGCGAAGGCGGCGGGTGTCGCCCATCAGCACCAGGTCGGAGATCGCGCCCATCGTGCAGTACTTGCTGCGCTGGACGCCGGCGCCGAAGACCAGGCCGAGGACGAAGCCGAGGGTCAGAACCACGTATTTTGGTTGTAATTCGTCCACGACGCCCCTCTCGGCACAGTAGATTTCCTCGCCAATATAGCAGTATCTTTCGCGCGCCCCGCCGCAAGGGGCGCCGGACCCGGAGCTTCACGTTGGACCTGACGACCCTCGACGCCCGCGGGCTCACCTGCCCGCTGCCGGTCCTGAAGGCCCGGAAGCTGCTGCAGGCGCTGCCGCCCGGCGGGCGGCTTCGCGTGCTGGCGACCGACCCCGGCGCCGTCGGCGACTTTCACGCGCTCTGCGAGGCGGCCGGCCACACCATCATCGCTTGGAACGAGACCGACCGGGTCTATACCTTCGACCTGGAGAAGAAGGCGGGCTGAGGCGCCCCTATTTCGCCTTCAGCTCGGCGCGCACGCGCTCGACCACGATCGCCGGGTCGCCCGGCTTCATGCAGGTGGGGCCGAAGACCACCATGCCGTCGCGGACGCGGGCGTGGTTGGCGTGGACCGAGGGGTTGCCGTCCTGCAACCGCTTGACCAGGTCGCGGGCGGAGAATCCGAGCTCGTCCTCGTGAACCGTCAGCTCGACCGCCGGCGCGCCCTTGTACTTCTTGTCGACCAGGGTGACGGTGGCGCCCTTGACGCCCTTGAGGCCGCTCGCGACCTCCTGGGCGAGCGCGAGCCAGCGCTTGTGGCGCTCCTCGGTGTTCTCCTCGAGGAACATCTTGAGCGCGGTGAGCAGGCCGACGATCTCCTCCTTGCCGCATTTGGAGGCGCGGCCGATGCCGCTCGCCGGGAAGCCCACCAGCTTGTGCTTGTCGAACAGCGAGGCCGGCGGGCTCCACTGCTCGAAATAGGTGTCGTGGTCGAGCTGCTGGAGGGCGGCCGACTGCACCAGATCGCGCCGGCCGGCGAGGATGCCCGACGCCTGCGGGCCGCCGATCGCCTTGCCGCCGGAGAAGGCCACGAGGTCGGCGCCCTCGGCGACGAAGCGCTTCAGGTTCTCGGCCGGAGGAAGCTGGCCTGCCGCATCGACGATCACCGGCACGCCATGGCGGCGGGCCAAGGTCACGATCTCCTTAAGGCTGGGCTCGGTGTGCGCCTGGGCGACCCAGAGGATCGCCGCCGTCTTGTCGGTGATCGCGGCCTCGTATTCCCACACCTGGGCGTCGCGGACGCCGGCGCCGGAGAAGCGGTCGGGGATGCCGACCTCGATCAGCTTGGCGCCGGCCTGGGCCACGGCATGGTCGTACATGTTGCGCTGGCTGCGCGACATCACGACCTCGTTCGCCATGCCGGTCGTGTCGGGCAGGCGGTTCATCTTCGCGGGGTCGAGGCCGGCCAGGCACGCCGCGGACGCCAGCATCAGCGCCGCCGATGCGCCGGCGGTCACATAGCCCGCCTCGGCGCCGGTCGCCTCGGCCAGGATCTCGCAGGCGCGGCCTTGCAGCTCGGCGAGATCGACGCACCACTGCGAGGCTTCCGCCATCGCCTCGGCGACCTCCGGGCGCATGATGCCGCCGGTCAGCCGGGTCGACGGGCCGGAGGCGTTGACGATGGTCCGAAGCCCGAGGCGCTGATAGACGCTCTCGTTGGACCGGCGGGGCGACGCTTGCGACTTGCTCATGAGGGGCTCCAGGGATCGGGTGCGAGCGCCGCGCCGGCTTCTTGCGCTCGGTGTCGGGACGGCGGCGGCAGCCGCGGACTCAGCGCGCCGCCCACGGATTGTCGTCGAGCGGCCAGATCGGGCGCTTCACCCGCGTGTACGGTATCTTCTTGAAGTCGCGCGGCAAGGCTCCCGGGCCGTCGGAGTAGAGCACCTGCTTGGCGATCGGGCCGAAGGCGCCGTGGAAGTGGTTGGTCGACTTGACGATGATGATGCGCTTCGACTTGAGGTCGACGCCGAGGTTGGTGAAGAGGTCGGTCCCCAGCGCCTGGGTGCGGATGGAGATCAGGACGACGGTGATGCCGTCGAACTCGATCGAGGCTGCATCGCCGATGTCGACGACGGCGCCGGAGAAGGTCTGGGTCCCGGCCTTCACGCACTTGATCACCTTGACCTTGGCATCGATCGGCTCGCCCGAGGTCGGGCCCATCTTGCCGCCGAAGCGGAGGTCGAACGAGGCGCCGTCGCCGGCGGCGTGGCACATCTTGACCGCGATCGGGTCCCAGACCGGGCCGACCGCGACGTTCTTAACGCCGCGCTTACGCAAGAGCTCGAGGTAGAACGTCGAGTCCGACGGCGCGCCGCCGCCGGCATTGTCGGCTGGCTCGGCCACCACCGCCGGCCCGCCCTCGACCTTGAGCGCGGCATCGAGCGCGCCTTCGAGGGTGAGGAACGGCGGACGCACGGAATCGCGCATCTGGATCAGCTCCTCGCCGAGCTCTTTCGCCAGCTTGTCGCCGAACGCCTTCTTGTTGTCGGTGACGACCAGGATCTTGGTGCCGAGGTCGGGGACGTCGGCGTAGGGATAGCAGTGGATGACGGAGATCGAGAGCACGCCGTCCTTCCCCTCCATCGCCTTGGTCTTGTCGACGAAGCTCCGCATCGGCTCGCGCGAGGTCGGATAGGAGTTGATCATCCGGCAGTCGAAGAGGCTCTGCACCGGCTTGAGCTTGCCGACGGCGGTGTCGGCGATGATCTGGACCAGCTCCTCGCCGCGCTCGGCGAAGTCGGTGTGCGGGAACTCCTTGAAGCAGATCATCGCGTCGGTCGACGAGAGCATCGTCTCGGTCATGTGGCAGTGCGGATCGAGCTCGGCGCCGATCGGCACCTTGGGCCCGACGATCTTGCGGATGCGGGCGAGCAGGTCGCCTTCGCAGTCGTCGTAGCCGTCGGCGACCATGGCGCCGTGGAGGCCCATCAGCACCGCGTCGACCGGCATCGCCGCCTTGAGCTGACCAAGGATCTCCTCGCGCAGGCCCTCATAGGCCTCCCGCGTCACCGTGCCCGCAGGCTCGGCGAAGGTGCACGTGCCTTCGACCACCTCCCAGTTCGACGACTTGGCGCGTTTGCGCGCGGCCGCCAGCGGCGCGGTGAACAGCTTCGGGTGGTCCGGGTGCTTGCCGGCCGGGGCGTAGAACGACTCCTCGAACTCCCTCCGGCTGGTCAGCATCGGCGAGAAGGTGTTGGTCTCGGTCGCCAGCGAGGCGGTGAACACGCGCATGGCCGTCAGGTCCTTCGATATGATTTCTCATAAGAAAACAAAGTCGGGCGCCGGCGCCGAAGAGGCCGCCGCCCCGTCGGAGGGTCAGCCGCCGACACGCTTCGCCGTGAACGTCGTTCGTCCGTACTGGGACAGGTTGACCGGCCCCTGGTAGGCCTCGCCGCCGGTCCCCAGGGTCACGTCGCCCGATATCGCCTCGTTGCCGACGGTTCCCTCGAAGCGGTATCCCAGCCGGCATCCCTCGTAGCGATGGAGCGCCGAGATGGTGACGCGGTCGCCGGCGACGGTGCCGGTCACGTCGCTGTCGAAATAACGGGTCTTGTGCCGTCCGCCGACCTTGGCATCGGCCTGGGTCAGTTCGAGGCGGTGGGTCGCCGGGCCGTCGCCGAAGTCGATCTTCACCTCCCAGCTTCCGCCGACCTTGACCGTGGGCGCCGGCGCCGGCGCCGCGACCGGCTTCGTCGAGAGGGCGCGGACGAGCGCGTCGCCGACCAGCTCGGCCTCGCCCTTCACCAGGTTGAACGGATCGACGACCACCGATCGGTCGGTCGCCTCCATATCGTCGAGCATGATGCGGGGCTCGCCGTCGAGCAGGCGTTGGCGGACGTCGAGGCCGCCGCACGCGACCTTGCCGCGGTCCCAGGAGATGACCAGCCGCGGCACCTTGACGCCGCCCGAGGGCGGGCGAATCTTGGCTTCGACGCCGGCGACCGCCGACACCTTCTTGGCGATGATGTCGAGATAGGCATGCCACTGCTTGCGCTCGCTCGGGTGGTCACGCTCGCCGATCCAGTATTCGAGCGCGGTGACCACGCCGATGATGTCCTCCTTCGACACCTTCATCGGCCGGCCGATGCCCTGATGCGGCGAGGCGTTGGCCCAGGCGGCGCGGATGATCTTCTCCTTGCCGAGGAGGAGGCCGGTGACCTGGGGCGCCTGCAGGAACTTGCCGCCGGAATAGATCACCATGTCGGCGCCGCGCACCAGCCAGGGCGACGGGCGCTCGATGTGCTCGGAGGCGGCGTCGATCATGATCGGCACGTTCTTGGGCTCAGCCAGCTCGATCATCTCCTCGAGCGAGACCGGACCCTCCGGCTCGATCAGGCCATAGACGCAGATCATCGCGATCGTCGGGTCTTCGAGGAGCTTCGCCAGCTCGTCCCTGGAAGCGAACTCGTGGATGGTGGTGCCGACCATGCGGATGGCGTGGTCGTAGGAGAAGCGGTGACCCTTCGGCATCAGCACCTTGTTGCGCATGCCCTCGGTCAGCGGCAGGCGCGAGATGCGCTCGGGATCGTTGCCGGCGACCGCGCCGGCGGTGCCGAGGCAGACCGCCGCGGCGCTGCCCGGCGTGACGATGCCGAACTCGCAACCCATCAGCTCGCCGATGCGCTTTCCCGCCTGTTCCATCAGCTCGTAGATGTTGACGAACTGGCCGGCGGCGCGGGACATCGCCGCCCTCACCTCCGGGCGCATCAGGCTGCCGCCGTGGATGGTACGGACCGAGGCGCAGTTGATGAACGGCCGGACGTTGAGGCGGAGATACGGATTGTCGTTGGCGCGGGAGGCGGAGGTGTCGGTCATCGGTCGGTTTCCTTAGTTCGCATAGTCCGGCGTTTCCTTGTCGAGGATTCGCCGCCAGGCGTCCAGATGCATGCGGGAATCCCAGCGCTCGCCGATGGGGCCGAGGTGGCGCCGTCGTGCGTCGTCGGGGAGCTTGAGCAGCTTCTGGCCGGACTGCATGGCGGTGATCTGGTACATCGCCGTCCGTTCGGCGCCGGAAAGCTCGTCGAACGCTTCCTCGATGGTGGGACCGACTACGGTGACGCCGTGGCCAGGCATGATCAGGATGGTCTTGTCGCCGAGAACGCGAGCGTACCGGTCGCCCTCGTCGACGTTGATCGTACCGGGTGCCTCCTCGTCGTAGGCGATGCGGTCGTTGAGGGTCAGGTTGTTGAGGTGGCAGAGCTCGAGCCGGCCGTGATCGATCATCGACAGCGCCGTCAGATACTGCGGATGAACGTGCAGCACGGCGACTGCCTTTGGATTGGCAAGGTGGATGCGGGCATGAATGAAGAAGGCGACCTTGCGGAGCTCGCCCTTGCCCGAGACCACGTTGCCCTCGAGGTCGCAGACGATCAGGTTGGAGGCGGTCAGCTCCTGGAACAGGAGGCCGCGCGGGTTGATCAGGAACAACGGCTTGTCGCCGCCGCCCGGGAGCATGACGGAATGGTGGTTGCCGATCTGCTCGTTCCAGCCGAAACGCGCATGGATGCGGAAGACCGCGGCGAGGTCGGTGCGGAGCTTCCACTCCGCCTCCTCCTGGGCCGAGGTCGAGCGGGCGCGGATCGGGACGGCGGTCATGGCGGGAGCTCCTGCAGACGGGGAGGGGCGGAGATTGCCATGCGGGCGACGATGTTTCCAACAGGAAAGCTGCGTCGCAGAGGGGGTGTCACGGCCATCGGCTGCGCTATGATGCCGCCATGAAGGACATCCTCGACCTGATCTCCCCGGGCAAGCCGTTCCTGCCCGATGCCCTCAACGCCATGCAGCTCGGCCGCGCCAACGCGATGCGCCATCTCTGGCTGACCGCCTCGGTCTCGCTCCTGGCGCAGCCCGGCACCGGGATCCGCATCCTCGAGGTCGGCTCGTGGATGGGCGCGTCGATGCTCACCTGGGCGGCGGCGATCGACCGCTTCGTCGCCGGCGAGGGCGAGATCCTGTGCGTCGACACCTGGGCGCCCTACCTCGGCGTCGACGACATCAACGTCGACGGCGCCTACCGCGTCATGGACCGGGCGGCGGCGATCGACCTCGCCTATGCCGTCTTCCGCCACAACGCCTCCTGCGTGCCGAAGAAGGTTCGCGTCGACCATCTGCGCGGCCGGTCCAAGGACGTGCTGTCGATGCTGCGCGAGCGGGCCTTCGACATCGTCTATGTCGACGGCTCGCACTACTACGCCGACGTCGTCGCCGATCTCACCGAGGCGCGGCGGCTGGTCGCCGACGGCGGGCTCCTCTGCGGCGACGACCTCGAGCAGCAGGTGACGGAGATCGACGAGGCCTATGCCCGCGACAATATCGACCGGGACGCGCTGGTCGATCCCAAGAACCGGAAGGCCTTTCACCCCGGCGTGACGCTCGCGGTCGCCGAGGTCTTAGGCCCGGTGTCGTCGTACACGGGCTTCTGGGCGATGCGGCGCGAGGGCGACGCCTTCGTTCCGGTCGATCTCTCCGGCGCCTCGCCGTTCGTGCCCGAGCATTTCGGCGAGGAGTATCGGCGGACGGTGCTCGAATGGGCGAGGTCCAGCGGCTTCTTCAAGAAGCAGGCGTAGTCGGAGCGACCGTGCGCAGCTCACCCCCCACCTCCGCACTCCTCCGCAAGGGGCGAGGGGGTAAGAGAAGCCCGCTCTGCAAACCCCCTCCCCCTTGCGGGGGGTGGCGGGGGTGGGGGGTGATGCCGCCGCGCTGAGTCTCGAGGAGACGGGGTGATGGATCGCCCGTTCGTCTTCGACCAACCGCCGCCGCCGATCGGTGGAAGCCGGGCGAAGCTCCAGGCGCTCTACCGTGCCGACGAGACCCAGACGGTCGAGGCCCTTCTCGCCGAGGCGGGGCTGACGCTGGAGCAGATGCGGCAGGTCACTCAGTCGGCCCGCACCCTGGTCGAGGAGGTTCGCAAGCGCCGGGTCGGGGCCGGCGGCCTCGACGCCTTCCTCCACGAATACGCGCTCTCCAGCCGTGAGGGCGTCGTGCTGATGTGCCTCGCCGAGGCGCTGCTTCGCATTCCCGATGCCGAGACCGCCGATCGCCTGATCCGCGACAAGATCGGCAGCGCCGACTGGGAGACCCATCTCGGCCAGTCGGACTCGCTGTTCGTCAACGCCTCGACCTGGGCCCTGATGCTGACCGGCCGGGTGATCGGGCTCGCCGAGGCCAAGGACCAGGACTGGGCCGGTGTGTTCCGCCGCATCGTCCGGCGTTCGGGCGAGCCGGTGATCCGCCAGGCGGTGACCCAGGCGATGCGCATCCTCGGTCGCCAGTTCGTCATGGGCCGCACCATCGACGAGGCGCTGGAGTTCGCCGAGCCGATGGAGTCGAAAGGCTACCGCTACTCCTACGATATGCTGGGCGAGGCGGCCCGCACCCAGGAGGATGCCGACCGCTATCTCGCGGCATATCGGGCCGCCATCGCCGCCATCGGCAAGGCGGCGAAGGGCAGGGGGCCTGTCGCGAGCCCGGGGATCTCGGTCAAGCTCTCGGCGCTGCATCCCCGCTGCGAGCACGGCAAGCGCGGGCGGGTGATGGCCGAGCTGGTGCCGCGGCTGGTCGCGCTCGCCGAGGATGCGGCGACGCACGGCATCGGCTTCACCGTCGATGCCGAGGAGGCCGATCGGCTGGAGATCTCCCTCGACGTCATCGCCGCGGTCTCGGCCGCGCCCGCGCTCAAGGGCTGGGACGGGCTCGGCCTCGCGGTCCAGGCCTACCAGAAGCGGGCGACGGCGGTGGTCGACCGCCTGGCGGAGATCGCGCGCGACTCCCGGCGCCGGCTGATGGTCCGCCTGGTCAAGGGCGCCTATTGGGATTCGGAGGTGAAACGCGCCCAGGAGCGGGGCCTCGGCTATCCCGTCTTCACCCGCAAGATCGCGACCGACGTTGCCTACCTCGCCGTCGCTAAGCGGCTTCTGGCCGCGCCGGACGCCTTCTTCCCGCAGTTCGCCACCCACAACGCGCACACGCTTGCGGCGGTTCGTGTGCTCGCCGGCGACCTTCCGTTCGAGTTCCAGCGTCTCCACGGCATGGGTGAAGCGCTCTACGAGCAGGTTATCGGCGAAGTGCCGTGCCGGGTCTATGCGCCCGTGGGTATGCACGAGGACCTGCTCGCCTACCTGGTCCGCCGTTTGCTCGAGAACGGCGCCAACACCTCCTTCGTCAACCGCATCGTCGATGAGTCGCTGCCGGTCGAGGAGATCGTCGCCGATCCGGTGTCGCGGCTGCGCGGTCTCGCCGTCAAGCCGCACCCGCGCATCCCACACCCGCTCGACCTCTATCGCCCGGAGCGCGCCAATTCGCGAGGGCTGGACCTCTCCGACGACCCGTCGCTGATGAATTTGGCTAAGGCGATGGCGGAGGCGGCCAGGGCGCCGTGGCGGGCCGAGCCGCTGGTCGGCGGCACGGCGGTCGCCGGCAGCGAGCGGCCGGGTTTCGATCCGGCCGATACCGCGCGCCGCGTCAGCGCCGTCGTCGAGGCCGACGACGCGACGGTCGCCAAGGCGCTGTCGTCGGCCTCAGGTGCCGCCAGGGACTGGGAGGTGACGCCGGCGGAGCACCGGGCGCTCGCGCTCGACCGTCTCGCCCAGCTCTACGAGGACCACATGCCGGCGCTGATGGCGCTCGCCGTCCGCGAGGCCGGGAAGACGCTGCCGGACGCGGTCTCCGAGGTGAGGGAGGCCGTCGACTTCTGCCGCTACTACGCCGCCCGCGCCCGCGCCGACTTCGCCAGGCCGATCGAGCTGCCGGGCCCGACCGGCGAAAGGAACCGCCTGGAGCTGCACGGCCGCGGCGTCTTCGCCTGCATCAGCCCCTGGAACTTCCCGCTCGCGATCTTCACCGGACAGGTGACGGCGGCGCTGGCGGCCGGCAACGCCGTCGTCGCCAAGCCGGCCGAGCAGACGCCGGCGATCGCGACATACGCCGTCCGCCTGATGCACGAGGCCGGCATCCCGGGCGACGTCGTCCATCTGCTGCCGGGCGACGGCAAGGTCGGGGCCAGGCTGGTCGCCGATCCCCGCATCGCCGGCGTCGCCTTCACCGGCTCGACCGACACCGCGCGGAAGATCGCCAGGGCGCTCGCCGACCGCGACGGGCCGATCGTCCCGTTCATCGCCGAGACCGGCGGGCAGAACGCGATGATCGTCGACTCCTCCGCGCTCCCCGAGCAGGTGGTGCAGGACGCCGTCACCTCGGCCTTCCAGAGCGCCGGCCAGCGCTGCTCGGCGCTCCGCATCCTCTTCCTGCAGAAGGAAGTCGCCGACCGCATCCTCGCCATGCTCGCCGGCGCGATGAAGGAGCTCACGCTCGGCGATCCCGGCCTGCTCGCGACCGATGTCGGGCCGGTGATCGACGCGGACGCGCTGAAGATGCTGGACGCGCACGCGACCCGGATGATGCGCGAGGGTCGGCTGGTCGCCCGCACCCCTGCCAACCCCGACTGCGCCAGAGGAACATTCTTCCAGCCGATGGCGGTCGAGATCGACTCGATCCGCCGGCTCCCCGGCGAGGTGTTCGGCCCGATCCTGCACGTGGTGCGCTACCGGGCCCGCGATCTCGACCGGATTCTGGCGGAGATCCGCGCGACCGGCTTCGGGCTCACCCTCGGCATCCATAGCCGTATCGACGGCACGGTCGATCGGGTGATCCGCGCCGTCGGGGTCGGCAACACCTACGTCAACCGCAACATGATCGGTGCCGTCGTCGGCGTCCAACCCTTTGGCGGGGAAAGACTTTCCGGCACCGGACCGAAGGCCGGCGGACCCTTCTACTTGCATCGTTTCGCGACCGAACGCATAATATCGATCGACACGACAGCAGCGGGCGGCAACGCCTCGCTGCTGTCTTTGTCTGAATGACCTTTTCTCAAGGAGACTTAGCGATGGCTCGGCCGGCGGTGTTCATAGACGGTGAGGCGGGAACGACCGGATTGCAGATCCAGGCGCGTCTCCGCGGCCGTCCGGACATCGAGCTGGTCAGCATTGATCCTGAGAAGCGGAAGGACCCGGCCGAACGGAAGCGGATGCTGAACGCGGCCGACCTCGCCATCCTCTGCCTCCCGGATGACGCAGCGCGCGAGGCGGTTGCGCTGATCGACAACCCGAAGGTCCGGGTGATCGACGCCTCGACCGCCCACCGGGTCGATCCGGACTGGGCCTACGGCTTCCCGGAGATGATGGCGGGGCAGGCCGACCGGGTGCGGGACTCCAGGCGCGTCTCCAATCCCGGCTGCTATCCGACCGGGGCGGTCGCGCTGATCCGCCCGCTGGTCGACGCCGGCGTGATGTCGCCGGATCATCCGGTGACGGTGAACGCGATCTCCGGCTACACCGGCGCCGGCAAGTCGCTGATCGACGTCTATAAAGGCCGCAGCACGGCGAAGCCGCGTGACGTCTACCTGGCTTACGGGCTCGAGCTCAAGCACAAGCACCTGCCGGAGATGAAGGTCTACGGCAAGCTCTCGGGCCCGCCGGTGTTCCAGCCGTCCTATGCGGCGTTCGCGCAAGGCATGCTGGTGAACGTGCCGCTGCATTTGCGGACGCTGGCGAAGACCGCGAGCGCCAAGGACCTGCACGTGCTGCTGTCCGAGCGCTATGCCGGCCAGCGCTTCGTCACGGTGATGCCGATGGGGAGCTCGACCGCGGGGCTCGCGCCCGATGCGCTCAACGGCACCAACCGGATGGAGATCTTCGTCTTCGAGAACGCCGCAAGCGGCCATGTCCTGCTGACCACGCGCCTCGACAATCTCGGCAAGGGCGCGTCGGGCGCCTGCGTCCAGAACATGGACTTGATGCTGGGCCTCACCCAGACCGACGCCAGCCTGCGCACGGCGGCGGAGTAGATACATCGAAACCCTCTCCCGCGCGAAGCGCGGGGGAGGGCAGGGTGGGGGCCCGAGCGCAGCGAGGATTTCTCCACCGGCTCGGCGCTTTTTCCTCCCTTCGCTTCGCTCAGGCCCCCACCCCAACCGTCCCCCGCCTGCGGCGGGAGAGAGGGCACGAGGAGTTTCCATGAAAACCATCGCGCGTAACCCGAAGGCCGGCATCTATCCGGCGGCGCCCGACTACATCCACGCGCTGGAGGTCCAGGCGCCGGCGCGCTTCCTCTACGTCAGCGGCACGATGGGGCTGGATTCGAAAGGAGCACCCGGCAAGACGCTCGATGAGCAGCTCGACCTCATCTAGTCGAACATACGGGCGATCCTCGCGAGCGCCGGCATGACCGTCGACAACGTCGTCCGCGTCACCAGCTATCTCCGCGATCCGTCCTACGCTGAGAAGAACCAGAACGCCCGCGTCGCCGCGCTCAACGGCCGCGTCGTGCCGACCACCACGATCGTCGCTGAGACCCTGGTGCCGGAGTGGCTGGTCGAGACCGAGGTGATCGCGGCCGACTAAGCCGCCTTGCTCCGCACCTTGCGGATCAGCGACAGCACTTCCGCGGCGGCGTCCGGGATATTGGTGCCGGGGCCGTAGATCGCCGAGACGCCGTGGGCCTTCAGGAAAGCGTAGTCCTGGGGCGGGATGACGCCGCCGCAGATGATCAGGACGTCGGATGCCCCCTCGGCGTCGAGCGCCTTCCGGAGCGCCGGCACCAGCGTCTTGTGGCCGGCGGCCTGGCTCGAGATGCCGACGACATGGACGTCGTTCTCGATCGCCTGGCGGGCGGCCTCCTCCGGCGTCTGGAACAAGGGGCCGATGTCGACGTCGAAACCGAGATCGGCGAAGGCGGTGGCGATCACCTTGGCACCGCGGTCGTGGCCGTCCTGGCCGAGCTTGGCCACCAGGATGCGCGGCCGCCGGCCTTCCTCGTGGGCGAAGCGTTCGGTCTCGGCGCGGATGCCGCGGAACTTCGAGTCGTCGCGGTAGGCGCCGCCATAGATGCCAGTGACGCTCCGGATGGTGGCGCGGTAGCGCCCGAAGGCACGCTCGAGCGCATCGGAGATCTCGCCGACGGTGGCGCGCGCCCGCGTCGCCTCGATGGCGAGCGCGAGCAGATTGCCCTCGCCGGTCTCGCCCGCCTTTGCCAGGACGGCGAGCGCCGCCTCGACCTTGGCCGGATCGCGGGTCTCCCGGAGGCGCTTGAGGCGCGCGAGCTGGGTCTCGCGCACGCGGCCGTTGTCGATGTCCAGGATCTCGACCTCGGTCGCCTCGTCCGGGCGGTATTTGTTGACGCCGACGATGACGTCCTCGCCCCTGTCGACGCGCGCCTGGCGGCGGGCGGCGGACTCCTCGATGCGGAGCTTGGGTAGGCCCGCCTCGATCGCCTTGGTCATGCCGCCCATCGCCTCGACCTCGTCGATCAGCTTCATCGCCGCTTCCGCGACCGATTGGGTCAGGCTCTCGACGTAGTAGCTGCCGCCGAGCGGGTCGATCACCTTGGGGATGCCCGTCTCTTCGGCGATGAGGAGCTGGGTGTTGCGGGCGATACGGGACGAGAAGGTCGTCGGCAGCGCCAGCGCCTCGTCGAAGGAGTTGGTGTGCAGGGACTGGGTGCCGCCGAGCACGGCGGCCATCGCCTCGATGGTCGTGCGGACGACGTTGTTGTACGGGTCCTGCGCGGTCAGGCTCACGCCCGATGTCTGGCAATGGGTGCGGAGCGCCAGGCTCGCCGGCTTCTTCGGA
This sequence comes from Alphaproteobacteria bacterium, assembly GCA_009694025.1. Classification (GTDB taxonomy): domain Bacteria; phylum Pseudomonadota; class Alphaproteobacteria; order SHVZ01; family SHVZ01; genus SHVZ01. The sequence goes on from SHVZ01000005.1 coordinate 46,922, forward strand.
TCGAACGGCTTCATCAGCCTCGCCCACAGCAGCCGCGCGGCGCGCAGTTTGGCGATCTCCATGAAGAAATTCATGCCGATGTTGAAGAAGAAGGAGAGGCGGGGCGCGAAGTCGTCGACCGCGAGGCCGCGCGCCAGCGCCGCGCGCACGTAGTCGAGGCCGTCGGCCAGCGTGTAGGCCAGCTCCTGCACGCAGGTCGCTCCCGCTTCCTGGATGTGATAGCCGGAGATCGAGATCGAGTTGAACTTCGGCATGTGCTTCGCCGTGTGCTCGATGATGTCGGCGACGATGCGCATGCTGGGGCCGGGCGGGTAGATGTAGGTGTTCCGGACCATGAACTCCTTGAGGATGTCGTTCTGGATCGTGCCGGCGAGCTTCGCCTGCGGCACCCCCTGCTCCTCGGCGGCGACGACGTAGCCCGCCAGCACCGGCAGGACCGCGCCGTTCATGGTCATGGACACGCTCATCCGGTCGAGCGGGATGCCGTCGAACAGCACCTTCATGTCCTCGACCGAGTCGATGGCGACGCCGGCCTTGCCGACATCGCCGACGACGCGCGGGTGGTCGGAGTCGTAGCCCCGGTGGGTGGCGAGGTCGAAGGCGATGGAGAGCCCCATCTGCCCCTGGGCGAGGCAGCGCCGGTAGAAGGCGTTGGACTCCTCGGCGGTGGAGAAGCCGGCGTATTGCCGGATCGTCCACGGGCGGTTGGCGTACATCGTGGCCCGGGGGCCGCGGACATAGGGCGGAAGGCCCGGAAGGCCGCCCAGGTGCTCGATCCCCTCCAGGTCCGATTCGGTATAGAGCGCCTTGACCGGGATCCCCTCCGGCGTCTGCCAGACCAGCGTCGAGGGGTCGCCGCCCGGCCCCAGGTCCTTGGCGGCGAGCCGCTGCCAGTCCTCGATCCCCGGTCGGGTCGGCTGCTCGCTATCCGGTCGCCGGGCGCTCATCGGCTCATCCCAGTCGTTTTCCCTCGATGAGAGGACTATAGGCCCGGCCCGGAACGGCCGTCCACGGCGGGACCCGTAGGTTTCGTGGACTGGCGCGACACTTTGGCGCAAGCATGGCCGCCTTGCGGGAGGGCCGGGCGTTGGATAGCCTCGCCGACAGGATGGCCGGATCAGCGCCTACCCGGGGCAAGTCCTTTTAAGGGCAAGACCTTAGGGAAGGTGGCGGGTCGGTTCGCCGGGCTGTGTCCGAGTGTTTGCCGATCGCGGCTCCATTTGTTTCAGCCATTTAACACAGGTCCGAGACCGATGCTGGAGATCGCGCGGATGATGCAACGCCTCGGCTTTGGATTGCTGGCGCTCCTCGCCGGGATCGCGCCGGTTCTCGCTGCCGAGCCGAAACCCTGGCAGTTGGGATTCCAGGAACCGGCCTCGCTGGTGCAGGCCCGGATCCACGACTTCCACGATTTCCTGCTGGTGGTGATCACGCTGATCACGATCTTCGTGCTCGCGCTGATGGTCTACATCTGCGTCAAGTTCCGGCAGAGCGCGAACCCGGCTCCGTCCAAGAACGCGCACAACACCACCCTCGAGGTGCTGTGGACGGTGATCCCGGTGATCATCCTGGTGGTGATCGCGGTGCCGTCCTTCAAGCTTCTCTACTACGGGGACCGGACGCCGAACCCGGACATGACCCTCAAGGTGGTCGGCCACCAGTGGTACTGGTCCTACGAGTACCCGGATCTGGGCGAGGTCAAGTTCGACTCGACCCTGATCGCCGCCGCCGATCTCAAGCCCGGTCAGAAGCGCCTGCTGGAAGTCGACCAGCCGGTGGTGCTGCCGATCAACACCAACATTCGCATCCAGTTCGCCTCGGTCGACGTCATGCATTCCTGGTTCATGCCGGCGCTCGGCGTGCAGGTCTACACGACGCCCGGCCGCCTCAACGAAGGCTGGGTGAACATCACCAAGGAAGGCACCTACTACGGGCAGTGCAACCAGATCTGCGGGGTGAACCACGGGTTCATGCCGATCAAGGTCCAGGCGCTGTCCAAGGACGCCTATGCCAGATGGGCGGAGGAGGCGAAGAAGAAATTCGTCCATGCCCCCGCCCCATCCACCAATTTCGCCCAGCTCCAGCAGCGATAGGCGAGGGAGACCGTCCATGTCCCAGGCCAAGACCGATGCCCACGGGCACGACGCCCATCACGACCACTATCCGAACTTCTTCGTGCGCTGGTTCTGCTCGACCAACCACAAGGACATCGGCACCCTCTACCTGATCCTCGCGGTCGTCTCCGGGCTGATAGGCGGCGCCATAAGCATCGTCTTCCGCATGGAGCTGCAGTCGCCAGGCGACCAGGTGCTGGGCGGCGACCACCAGCTCTTCAACGTGCTGATCACCGCGCACGGACTCATCATGGTGTTCTTCATGGTGATGCCGGCGATGATCGGCGGCTTCGGCAACTGGCTGGTGCCGATCATGATCGGGTCGCCGGACATGGCGTTCCCGCGCATGAACAACATCAGCTTCTGGCTGCTGATTCCCTCGCTCGTGCTGCTGGTCGGATCATCGCTGGTGGACGGCGGCGCCGGCGTCGGCTGGACCGTCTATCCGCCGCTCTCGAGCACGATCGGCCACCCGGGCTTGAACGTCGACATGGCGATCTTCTCGCTCCACCTGGCCGGTGCGTCATCGATCCTGGGCGCGATCAACTTCATCACCACCATCTTCAACATGCGCGCGCCCGGTATGACGCTGCACAAGATGCCGCTGTTCGTCTGGGCGACGCTGGTGACGGCATTCCTGCTGCTGCTGTCGCTGCCGGTGCTCGCCGGCGCGATCACCATGCTGCTGACCGACCGCCAATTCGGTACCGCGTTCTTCGAGCCGTCCGGCGGCGGCGACCCGGTGCTGTTCCTGCACCTCTTCTGGTTCTTCGGCCATCCGGAGGTGTACATCCTGATCCTGCCGGGCTTCGGCATGATCAGCCACATCGTCTCGACTTTCTCGAGGAAGCCGGTGTTCGGTTATCTCGGCATGGCCTACGCCATGGTCTCGATCGGCGCGATCGGCTTCGTCGTGTGGGCGCACCACATGTACACGGTCGGACTCGACGTCGACACCCGCGCCTACTTCACCGCGGCGACCATGGTCATCGCCGTGCCGACGGGCGTGAAGATATTCTCGTGGCTCGCCACCATGTGGGGCGGCTCGATCGAGTTCCGCACGCCGATGCTGTGGGCGATCGGCTTCATCTTCCTGTTCACCGTCGGCGGCGTCACCGGCGTGGTGCTGGCGAATGCCGGCGCCGACGTCTCGCTCCACAACACCTATTACGTGGTGGCGCACTTCCACTACGTGCTGTCCTTAGGCGCGGTGTTCGCGATCTTCGGCGGCTTCTACTTCTGGATCTCGAAGATGTGCGGGCGCCAGTACAACGAGACCTTCGGGAAAATCCACTTCTGGACGACCTTCATCGGCGTCAACCTGACGTTCTTCCCGATGCACTTCCTCGGTCTCGCCGGCATGCCGCGCCGCATCCCGGACTATCCGGACGCCTACGCCGGCTGGAACATGGTCGCCTCCTACGGCTCCTACATCTCCTTCGCCTCGACCCTGTTCTTCATCGTCATCGTCTTCCACACCCTGCTGGCGGGCAAGCGGGTCGGCGCCAACCCCTGGGGCGAGGGGGCGAACACGCTGGAGTGGACGGTGAGTTCGCCTCCGCCGTTCCACACCTATGACCGCGTCCCGGTCGTGAAGTAGCGGCGGCTTCGTGTCCGACACCTCGATCGACGCCCGCGTCGGCGCTCTGGGGGCCGTCCTCGACGGCCCCCGGGTGTCCGACTACTGGGAGCTGCTGAAGCCCCGGGTGATGTCTCTCGTGGTGTTCACCGGCTTCGCCGGACTGTTCGTCGCCCCGGGGCATCTCAATCCGGTCCTGGCGGCGATCGCGGTCCTCTGCATCGCCGTCGGCTCGGGCGCCGCCGGTGCCATCAACATGTGGTACGACCGCGACATCGACGCAGTCATGTCCCGCACCTCCGGCCGGCCGATCCCCGCGGGACGGGTGCAGCCGGGCGAGGCGCTCGGATTCGGCGTCGTGCTGGCGGCCGGCTCCGTCGTCGTCATGGGACTCGGGGTCAACTGGCAGGCGGCGGCGCTCCTGCTCCTCGCCATCCTCTTCTACGTCTTCGTCTATACCGCGTGGCTGAAGCGCCGGACGCCGCAGAACATCGTCATCGGCGGCGCCGCCGGCGCCTTCCCGCCGATGATCGGTTGGGCCGCCGTCACCGGCGACGTCTCCGTCGCCTCGGCGGTCCTCTTTCTCCTGATCTTCTTCTGGACGCCGCCGCATTTCTGGGCGCTGGCGCTGCTCCGCTCGGACGAATACGCCAAGGCCGGCGTTCCCATGCTGCCGGTGGTCGCGGGCGCGGCGGCGACCAAGCGCCAGATGCTGTTCTACACGCTGATCCTGCTGCCGCTCGCGCTGGGGCCCTACGGCCTCGGCATCGCCGGGCCGTGGTACGCGGCAGGAGCGACGATCCTGGGCGCGCTCTTCGTCGTCTCCGCGCTCCGCGTGCTCGGGAGCGAGGACGACCGCCCCGCGAAGCAGATGTTCGGCTTCTCGATCCTCTATCTCTTCGCGCTGTTCGCGCTGCTGATTGTGGATCGGGCGGGATGACGACGATGACCGGGCCCGAAGCCGAGGAGTTCGTCAGGCGCAGGAGGGCGCGAAACCGCGCCATGCTGCTGGTCCTGCTCGGCCTCACCGTTCTCTTCTACGTCATGACCATCGCGCGGATGGGAGGCCAGTGATGGCCGTCTCCAACCGCCGGGTTGCTACGCTCGTCGCCGGGATCGCCGTCGGCATGTTCGCGCTGGCCTACGCTTCGGTGCCGCTCTATCGGCTCTTCTGCCAGGTCACCGGCTACGGCGGCACGACCCAGCGGGCCGAGACGGCCCCCGACCACGCCATCGACCGCTGGATGACCGTCAGCTTCAACGCCGACGTCGCGCCGGATCTTCCCTGGAGCTTCCGTCCGGCCGAGCGCTCGGTTTGGGTCCGGGTCGGCGAGCCGGTGCTGATCCGCTACGTGGCGGAGAACCTCGGCCGGGAGGCGGTCGTCGGCACCGCCACCTTCAACGTCACGCCGTCCAAGATCGGGGCCTACTTCACCAAGCTCGAATGCTTCTGCTTCACCGAGCAGGTGCTGAAGCCCGGCGAGAAGGTCGAGATGCCGGTGACCTTCTTCCTCGATCCCGACCTCGCCAAGGACCGCCACCTCGACGGTCTTGGCGCCGTCACCCTGTCCTACAGCTTCTTCCGGGCGAAGAGCCAGGAGGGCGCGCGCACCGTCGCGGCCGCCCCCGGGCCTCTCGGTCCTGAGGTCAACTAGCGTCATCCCGAGAGGCGTCAGATGAGCGAAAACCCCGTCGTCGTCGGCAGCCAACCGCACCAGTACCACCTCGTCGATCCGAGCATCTGGCCGCTGGTCGGTGCGACTGCCTCGCTGGTGCTGATCGCCGGCACGCTCATGTGGTTCGTCGACAAAGGGCCGTGGGTCATCATCGCCGGCTTCGCCATGGTGCTCGCCACCATGTTCTTCTGGTGGCGCGACGTGGTGAACGAAGCCGAGCACCAGGGCCACCACTCGCCGGTGGTCCAGATCGGGCTCCGCTACGGCATGGCGCTGTTCATCGTCTCCGAGGTGATGTTCTTCGCCGCCTTCTTCTGGGCCTTCTTCGGCAACGCCCTCTACCCGACGGACGCGATCAACAACGTCTGGCCGCCGGCCAACGTCAAGACCTTCGATCCCTTCGATCTGCCGTTCATGAACACGCTCATCCTGCTGCTCTCCGGCGTCACCGTGACCTGGGCGCACCACGCGCTGCTCGAGAACGACCGCAAAGGGTTGATCCAGGGTCTCGGCGTCACTGTCCTTCTCGGCGCGCTCTTCACCGGCGTGCAGGCCTACGAGTACAGCCACGCCGGCTTCGCCTTCAAGGACGGCATCTATTCCACAGTCTTCTTCATGGCGACCGGCTTCCACGGCTTCCACGTTCTGGTCGGGACGCTATTCCTCCTCGTCTGCTTCTTCCGGGCGCTCGCCGGCCATTTCAAGCCGGAGCAGCATTTCGGCTTCGAGGCGGCGGCCTGGTACTGGCACTTCGTCGACGTGGTCTGGCTGTTCCTGTTCATCTGCATCTACTGGTGGGGATCCGGCCCCAATGCCGGCGGCGGCCACTGACCGCCGTCGCCGCTTGCGACGAGGGGCCGCGCCCAGGCGCGGCCCCTCTTGTTTTGACCGTCCGCTTCAGGCACAGGGAGCCATGCCCGACGCCTATCCGCCGCTCTCGCCCGTCTTGACCGGGCTTCGCTGCCGCTGCCCGCGCTGCGGCGAGGGCCGGCTTCTCGGCCTTCTCGCCGTCCGCGACGCCTGCGAGCGCTGCGGGCTCGATTTCCGCGCCCACGACGCCGGCGACGGGCCGGCGGTGTTCGTGATCTTGCTCCTGGGCGCGCTGGTGGTGCCGATGGCGCTCTTGGCGGAGACTAAGCTCGAGCCGCCGATGTGGTTCCATGCAGTGGTCTGGCCGCCGGTGATCCTGGCGCTCGCGATCTTGATGCTGCGCCCGCTCAAAGGCGTGCTGGTGGCGCTCCAATTCCGCCACCGCGGCTTCGGTGGCGACGGCCCGTGAACCGGCGCTTCCGCCCGACCTTCTGGCCGACGGCGATGTCGGTCCCGGCCTTCCTGGTCCTGATCGCCCTCGGGAGCTGGCAGGCGAACCGGCTCGCCTGGAAGGAAGAGCTGATCCGCGCCTTCGCCGAGCGGGTCTCGGCCGAGCCCTTCACCACGGCGCCGGCCGGGCGCGCGGTCGAGGAGGTCGAGTACCGGCGCATCCGGCTCTCCGGACGCTACCTCAACGACCGCGAGATGTTCCTCGCCGGCCGCACCTTCAATGGCCGCGGCGGCTGGGCGGTGCTGACGCCGTTCCAGGCCGCGGACGGCGCCCTCGTCATCGTCGATCGCGGCTGGGTCCCGCTCGACAAGAAGGAGCGTCAAACCCGGCCGCAGAGCCTGATCGACGGACCGACCACGGTCGAGGGCGTGATCCGCCGGGCGAACATCCGCAACTACTTCACTCCGGACAACGAGCCGGAGAAGAACCTGTGGTTCTCGGCCGATGTCGAAGCGATGGCGCGGAGGGCCGGCCTTCCCGAGATAAGGCCTTACTTGGTCGAAGGCCTCCGTCAGCCGATCCCCGGCGGCTTTCCGGTCGGAGGCGAGATCCAGGTGGCGCTCCGCAACGACCACCTGCAATACGCCGTGACCTGGTTCGCGCTGGCCGTGGCGTTGGTGGTGATCTACGTCCTCTACCACCTGAAGCCGGCCGATGAGAGCAAGGACCGATGAGCGCCTATCTCGAGCTCGAATCCCGGTTCAGGCGTATGGCGCTGATCGGCGATGCCGGCTCGATGCTCGGATGGGACCGGGCGGCGATGATGCCGGAGGGCGGCAACGGCGCCCGCTCCGAGGTGGTGGCGACCCTCCGCGTGCTCCGGCACGAGATGCTCACCGACACCGAGGTCGGCGACCTCATGGACGAGGTCGGCGGCGACAACCGGCTCGACGACTGGCAGCGCGCCAATCTTGCCGAGATGCGTCGCTGGCGGCTGCACGCGACGGCGGTGCCGGCCGACCTCGTGGCGGCGATTTCAAGGGCCACGTCCGAATCCGAGATGGTGTGGCGGAAGGCGCGGCCGGCCTCCGACCTCGCGATGCTGATGCCGCATCTGAAGAAGGTGCTGGAGCTCACCCGCGAGAAGGCGAGAATCAAGGCCGCCGCGCTCGGCATTCCCGCCTACGAGGCGCTGATGGACGAGTACGAGCCGTCCGGGCGGACCGAGCGGATCGACGCGATCTTCGACGACTACGCCGCGTTCCTGCCGGATTTCCTCGAGCGCGTGCTGACCCGCCAGGCGAGCCGCCCGCCGCCGATCCGCCCGCCGGGTCCGTTCCCGATCGACAGGCAGAAGGCGCTCGGCGAACATCTGATGAAGGTCATCGGCTTCGACTTCGCCCATGGCCGGCTCGACGTCAGCGCTCATCCCTTCTGCGGCGGGGTTCCAGACGACGTCCGGATCACGACGCGCTATTCCACGGACGACTTCACCCAGAGTCTGATGGGCGTCCTGCACGAGACGGGCCACGCCATGTACGAGCGCCAGCTGCCCGAGCGCTGGCGCTGGCAGCCGGTCGGCGAGGCCCGCGGCATGAGCGTGCACGAGAGCCAGTCGCTGCTGATCGAAATGCAGGTCTGCCGCGGACCGGAATTCATGGCCTTCGCCGCGCCGCTGATGCGGGAGGCGTTCGGTGGCTCAGGCCCCGCCTGGGAGACGGATAACCTCCGGCGCATCTATGCCCAGGTCGGGCGCAGCTTTATCCGGGTCGAGGCCGACGAGGTGACCTATCCGGCCCACGTCATCCTTCGCTATCGGCTGGAGAAGCGGCTGATTGCGGGCGATCTCCGGCTCGAGGAGGTGCCGGGCGCCTGGTCGGAGGAGCTGAAGCGGCTGCTCGGGATCGTACCGCCGGACGACCGCCGCGGCTGCCTCCAGGACATCCACTGGCCGGAGGGGATCTTCGGCTACTTCCCAACCTACTCGCTCGGCGCGATGACCGCGGCTCAGCTCTTCGATGCGGCCAAACGCGCCGATGCCTCGATCCTGCCGGCCATCGCCACCGGCGAGTTCGCGCCGCTGATGGGCTGGCTCAAGGCGCATGTGCATGGCCAGGGATCGAAGCTTTCTACCGACGAGCTCCTGACCCGAGCGACCGGGCGTTCGCTCGATCCTGCCGTGTTCAAGGCGCATTTGACGGCGCGCTACCTGTCCTAGGGACCGCGTTCGCTCCCTTGCCGAGGCCGGGCCGGGCTTGTAGCGTCCGGCCCCTGACTGGAAGGACCCCTCCGTCCGTGCGTTACGTTTCGACCCGTGGCCAGGCGCCGGTCCTAGGCTTCGAGGACGTGCTGCTGGCGGGCCTCGCCCGCGACGGCGGCCTCTACGTGCCCGAGGTTTGGCCGGCGCTGTCGGCCGTCGAGATACGCGGGCTCTCGGGCAAGTCCTACGCCGAGACGGCAACAAAGGTGCTGGTCCCGTATGTGGGCGGCGCGCTCGGTGATGACGACCTCCGCCAGCTCCTCACCGAGGCCTATCGCGGCTTCGGCCATGCCGCGGTCGCGCCCCTGAAGCAGATCGGCCCAAGGCACTGGCTGCTCGAGCTCTTCCACGGCCCGACGCTCGCCTTCAAGGACTATGCGTTGCAGGCGGTCGGACGGCTCTTCGACTGGGTCCTCGCCAAGCGCGGCGAGCGCGTCACCATTGTCGGCGCCACGTCAGGCGATACCGGGTCGGCGGCGATCGAGGCCTGCCGCGACCGCGCGGCGATCGACATCTTCATCCTGTTTCCGAAGGACCGGGTGTCCGAGGTCCAGCGCCGGCAGATGACGACGGTCGACTCGGCCAACGTGCACTGCATCGCCCTCGACGGCACCTTCGACGACTGCCAGGACATGGTGAAAGCCATGTTCAACGACCAGGGCTTCCGCGACCGTCACCGGCTCTCGGCGGTCAACTCCATCAACTGGGTCCGTATCGCGGTTCAGATCGCCTACTACGCGGCCGCCGCGGTCGCCTTGGGTGCGCCCGACCGACGCATCGCTTTCGCCGTGCCGACCGGCAACTTCGGCAATGTCTTCTCGGCCTACGCCGCCCGGCGCATGGGCTTTCCGATCGAGCGGCTGATCCTTGGATCCAACTCGAACGACATTCTGACCCGCTTTCTCGCCTCGGCGGAGATGTCGATGGCGCCGGTCGAGCCAACCCTGTCGCCAAGCATGGACATCCAGGTTTCCAGCAACTTCGAACGTCTTCTGTTCGAGGCGCTCGGCCGCGACGGATCCCGGGTCGCTGAAATCCTGAGGCGTTTTCGCGAGGACCGCCGCTTCCGGCTGGAGGCGGCGGCGATGGGGCAGATCCGCGGCCTCTTCGAGGGCCATCGCCTGGATGATGCCGGGACCGTCGAGGTCATCCGCCGCGTCTACCGCGAGACCGGCGAGCTGATCGACCCGCACACGGCGATCGGGGTCGCCGCCGCCGAGCGAAGCCGGCTCGATCCGGGCATGCCCATCGTCTCGCTGGCAACCGCGCATCCGGCCAAGTTCGCGGACGCGATCGAGCGGGCGGTCGGTTTCCGCCCAAAGCTGCCGGAGCGGCTCGCCGCCGTGATGGGGGCAAAGGAGAGGTTCCAGGGCATGCCCAACGACCTCGAGGCGGTCGAGGCCTTCATCGCCGACCGGGTTCGGAGCTAGGATCAGCACGATGTCCACCGTCCGCGTCACCACGCTCCCGAGCGGCCTCAGGGTTGCCACCGACACCATGGACCATGTCGAGTCGGTGTCGGTCGGCGCCTGGATCGGCGTCGGAGCCCGCCACGAGCCGGCCGAGGTCAACGGCGTCGCCCACATGCTCGAGCACATGGCGTTCAAGGGTACCGAGCGCCGCTCGGCCCTTGAGATCGCCGAGGAGATCGAGGCGGTCGGCGGATACCTCAACGCCTATACCGGGCGCGAGCAGACCGCCTATTACGGCAAGGTGCTTGCCGCCGATGTGCCGCTGGCCGTCGACATCCTCGCCGACATCCTCCAGCACTCGGTCTTCGATCCCCAGGAGCTCGACCGCGAGCGCCAGGTGATCCTGCAGGAGATCGGCCAGGCCGAGGACACGCCCGACGACATCGTCTTCGACCACTTCCAGGCGGCCGCCTTTCCCGGGCAGGCGATCGGCCGCCCGGTCCTGGGCTCGGCCGAGATCGTGGGCGCGCTCAGGCGCGACGAGATCAAGGGCTACATGCAGAGCCACTACGGCATCGGCACCATGCTGATCTCGGCCGCCGGCCGGGTCGAGCACGACATGCTGGTCGATCTCGTCGGCCGGCACTTCGGCGATCTCGGCCCCTCCGAAGGCGCGAAGCCGGAGCTCGCCGTCTATGCCGGCGGCGAGCGACGCGACGAGCGCGACCTCGAGCAGGCGCATGTGGTTCTGGGATTCCCCGGACTCGGCTATCACCACCCCGACCACCACGCGCTCCAGGTCTTCTCGACCCTGTTCGGCGGCGGCTCGGCCTCGCGACTTTTTCAGGAGGTCAGGGAGAAGCGCGGGCTTGCCTACTCGATCTATTCCTTCGGCTCGGCCTTTCTCGACGGCGGCATATTCGGCATCTATGCCGGCACCTCGCCCGAGCAGGTGACGGAGCTGGTTCCGGTGCTGGCCGAGGAGCTGGCGAGGGTCGCCGATACGTTGACCGAATCCGAGCTCAAGCGGGCGCGAACCCAGCTCAAGGCCGGCATGCTGATGTCACGCGAGTCGACCGGCAATCGCGCCGAGACGCTCGCCAACCAGATGTTGATCTTCGGCCGGCCGATCCCGGTCATCGAGTCCGTCGCCAAGATCGACGCGGTGGACGCCGCGGCGATTCGGCGGGTGACGGAGCGGATTCGCGCCGGCCGCCCGACCGTGGCGGCCGTCGGACCCCTCTCGGCGCTCGAATCCTACGAGCGCCTGGCACTCCGCTTCGCCGCCTGAGGAGGACGCCATGGCCTTCTTCCTCCTCGAACGCGACGAGCCCAAGGTCGAAGGGCCGCGGATCTTCCTGCGCCCGCCGATCCGCCGCGACTGGCGACATTGGGCCGAGCTCAGGACGGCCAGTCGCGCGTTCCTGGTGCCGTGGGAGCCGACCTGGCCCTCCGACGCGCTGACCCGCGCCGCTTTCCGCCGCCGGCTCGATCGCCAGTCGGAGGAGTGGGAGCGGGACACCGCGTACTGCTTCTTCATCTTCCGGCGCACCGACGACGCGCTGATGGGGGGCGTCAACCTGAACAACGTCCGCCGTGGCGTCGCTCAGATGGCGAGCCTCGGATATTGGATCGGCGAGCCCTTCGCGCAGCGCGGCTACATGACCGAAGCGGTCCGCTGCGCGGCCACCTTCGCCTTCGAGCATGCCGGCTTGCATCGGCTCGAAGCCGCCTGCCTGCCGAACAACGCCGCGAGCCGGTCGGTCCTGCGTCGCTGCGGCTTCCGCGAGGAAGGCATCGCGCGCCGCTATCTCCGCATCAATGGTGAATGGCAGGACCACCTGCTGTTCGGCTATCTGCGCGACGACCACCCGCAGGTCCCTACCGAGGCCTAACGCCTCCCGGCCGTCTCCAGCGCCTCGACCACGGCGGCGACCGTCAGCAGCTCCGGCAACACGATGCCGTCCGGCCGGTTAGGCCCGTAGACGACGTTGAACGGGATGCCGTAGCGCCCGTGGCTCGCGAGGTAGTCGGCGATGGCCGGGTCGGGCCGCGTCCAGTCGCCGCGAAGTGCCGCGACCGTCGGTGCCTTGAGCCGGGCGGCGACCGTCTGGTCGGCGATCACCAGGCGCTTGTTCACCTGGCAGGTGAGGCACCAGTCGGCGGTCACATCCACCAGGACGGTCTTCCCCTCGGCGATCAGGCGCGGGATCGCCTGGCGGTCGAAGGGCTGCCACGGACCGCGGTCGGCGAGCGTCTCCGGCGCCGTCGAGATGCCGAGCGCTCCGGGGGCGATGAAGGCGAAGACGACGAGGCCGATCACCGTGGCCCGGGCCCGCGGCAGGAAGGCCAAGGCGGCAACCGATGCCGCCATCAGCCCGCCGACCGCCATCGCGGCTGGCTGCCCGCTCGCCGACGCCAGAACCCAGAGAAGCCAAACGGCGGTCGCCGCAAGCGCCAACGCGAGGAGACGCCGGAGCGTCGCCATCCATGGCCCCGGCCGCGGCAGTCGGGTGACGAGGCCGGGAAACATCGAGACCGCGACATAGGGAAGCGCCAGGCCGAGGCCGAGAGTGAGGAAGATCGCGTAGATCTCACCGGGCCCGCGCGATAGCGCGAAGGCGACCGCCGTGCCGAGGAAGGGCGCCGAACACGGCGTCGCCAGCAATGTGGCGAGCGCCCCGGTAAGGAAGTGTCCGGCCGGTCCCGATGACGGCGTGCTGCCGAGGCGCCCACCAAGACTCGTCGGCAGCAGTATCTCGAACACGCCCCAGAGGTTGGCGGCGAACAGCGTGACCACCACGATCATGAAGACGAGGAAGAGCGGCTCCTGGAACTGCATGCCCCAGCCGACCGTCACTCCGGCGGCTCTGACCGCGACAGCCGCCGTGGCGAGGACGGCAAAGGAGACGAGAATGCCGGCGGACGACGCGAGGAAGGCCCGGCGGGTCGTCGACCGCGCGCCGCCGCCATGGCCGATGACGCCGAGGAGCTTGATCGAAAGCACCGGAAGCACGCACGGCATCAGGTTGAGGATGAGGCCGCCGAGGAGCGCGGCCAGCAGGGCCACGAGAAATGCCGTGACGCCATCACCGCTGTCGGCGCCCGGTACGGGCGTGATCGCTGTCTCGACCGCCCGGTCGCCGTCGGTCAGCGTCAGCGTGAGGGGCGTGCCGGCCAGCGACGCATCGGCTGCCGGAAACGCCGGCAAGACGAAGCGGACGAGGCGTCCCCCCTCGTCGCGTTCGACCCGGGGCCTGCCGAAGGCGAGGCCGGGCGGGCCCTCCACCAGGAGGTCTGGCCGGACCACGGGCGTGTCCGAACGCGCGGTCACCACCAGGCGCGACAACTCGCCGCGGCCGACGGCTGTCGCGTCCTCGATCGCGAGGCCGACTGCAGTCGAGGGCGAGGGGACACGGGCGTTGAACCTGTCGATCAGGTGGGCGAACGCGCTTGGCCGCGCCGCACCCGCCGGGAGGTCGAGCCTGAGGAGCGCGGTGATCGGAACGCAGATGTCCTTGCAGACGAGATAGTCGACATTTGCCGTCAGCGACATCGCGGCGCCGGGCGTTTGAGGGCGGGCAAGGATCGGTAGGACGACCTCGCGCTCGTAGCCGAAAGTCTCGAGCCCGAACAGGCTGAAGCGCTCGGGAATCGGCCAGCGGATCTCGGCGCCGGCGAGATTGGTCGATCCGCTCCAGTCGATTCGCGTCGGCAGACCCGCGTCGCCCGGCGACCGCCAATAGGTCTTCCAGCCCGCGGGCAACGTCACGTGGAGACCGAGAGGAATCCGTTCGAGCGAGCCCGTGCCGACGACCGCGCTGACGAGTCGCGCCGCGCCGAAATCTCCGGCCGCCAGGTTCGACTCGAGCGCGCACGGAGACTGCGGGATCGCCAGCAATCCGAACACGATCGCGAAGGTTCGGGTGATTTTGTCTGGGAGCATAAGTCTCTATATAGTCGATCCGGTCGCGATGCCGAGTGTCACATTCACGTGGCCGGCCCGTGGACGAGGTGAGCACCATGGCGCGCAGCAAGGAAGGGGGCGACAAGCCGGAACGGTCGAAGCAGCCGTCGAAGAAGGCGCCCGCTGAGTCGCACCGCGCCGAGAAGGAGCCGCCGAACGAGTCCATGTTCGTTTCCGGCATGGGATCGGCGCGGAGCGAGAAGGGCGTCGAGAACTATCTTGCCGGCCATCTCCTGATCGCCATGCCGAACATGCGCGACCCCCGCTTCGAGCGCACGGTCATCTACATGTGCGTGCACAATGCCGAAGGCGCGATGGGCCTGGTCATCAACAAAGCCGTCGGCTCCCTCACCTTTTCCCAGCTGCTCCGCCAGCTCGGCATCCCCAAAGAGGGCGCCGCCGACCGGCGCGTGCATTTCGGCGGCCCGGTCGAGATGGGTCGCGGCTTCGTCCTGCATACCGACGAGTACGAGCAGGAAAGCACGGTCAAGGTCAGGCCGGGCTACTCCGTCACCGCGACCATCGACATCCTGAAGGCGATCGCCGAGGGCAGCGGCCCGCAGCAGGCGCTCCTGGCGCTCGGCTATGCCGGCTGGGCGCCCGGCCAGCTCGACGGCGAGATCCAGGCGAACGGCTGGCTGCATGCGCCGGCCGACCCCGGCATCGTCTTCGATGACGAGCTCGACACCAAGTGGACGCGGGCGATCGGCAAGATCGGCATCGATCTCGCTGTCCTGTCGGGCGAGGCCGGCCACGCCTGACGGCGCCAAGCCGGCCTGCCGCAAACTCACACCAGCTTCTCGGCGATCTGCACGGCGTTGAGCGCGGCCCCTTTGAGGAGCTGGTCGCCGGCGACGAACATCGTCACCGAATGCCCGGTCGGGTCGCTGATGTCCTGGCGGATGCGGCCGACCAGGATGTCGCCCTGGCCGGAGGCGTCGTTCGGCATCGGGAAGTAGTTCCTCGCCGGATCGTCGACGATCTTCACGCCGGGAGCATCGGCGAGAATCTCGCGGACGTCGGCGGGCGTGATCGGTCGCTCGCACTCGATGGTCAGCGCCTCGCAATGAGCGCGGAGCACGGGGACGCGAACGCAGGTCGCCGAGATCCGGATATCCGGATCAGCGAAGATCTTCCGCGTCTCCTTCACCATCTTCATCTCCTCCTCGTTGTACCCGGTCGCCGGGTCGATCTTGGAGTTGTGGCTGAAGAGGTTGAAGGCATAAGGATGCGGCAGAACGGTGTTCTTGTATTCCTTGCCCTCGATGTAGGCCTGGGTCGAGGCGCGAAGCTCTTCCATCGCCGCCGCGCCGGCGCCGGATGCCGCCTGGTAGGTCGCGGCGATCAGTCGCTTGATCCGGTTCTTCTTGTGGATCGGCCAGAGCGGCGTGATGGCGATGATCGTCGAGCAGTTCGGATTGGCGATGATGCCTTTGTGGCCGGCGATCGCCTCGGCGTTGATCTCGGGGATCACCAGCGGCACGTTCGGGTCCATGCGGAAGGCCGAGGAGTTGTCGACGGCGATCGCGCCGGCCTTGGCGGCGACCGGGCAGAGCTCGCGGCTGATGGCGCCGCCGGCTGAGAAGAGCGCGATGTCGATGCCCTTGAAGCTCCGAGGCGTGAGCTCCTCGACCGTGATCGCGGTGCCCTTGAACGTCATCTTCTTGCCTTTGGACCTGGCCGAGGCGAGGAGACGGAGTTCGGACATGGGGAAGCGGCGCCCCTCCAGGCACTGGAGAAGCTCGACCCCCACGGCACCGGTGGCGCCCACCACCGCGACGACCGGCGACGACATCGGATGTCCTTTCCAAAGAGGAGGTTAGCCGCCTCAAGATGGGCGACGGCCCGCACATTTGCCGCGCCGCAGCAACGCTGTCAACGCTGGAAAGCGCCGCAGACCGCTCCGCGTCCGGGTTCCTCCTGCAACAACGGGTGTAAGGCTTTCAACCTCGCTTCGCTCGGTCCCCACCCCTCCCCCTATTCGGCGAAGGCGGGGGCAGGCTAGGCGTTTCCAGATCGACGGGGCTGGGGCGATCCTATCGCCGGGTGCCCGAAGACGCTAGAAAACGCCTCTGCCGCCGATGACCGATCCCGCCAGCGCCGCCTCCATGAAGCCCGATCGCCCACTCACCGGCATCGCCCTGATGCTGGCGGCGATGGCGATGTACATGATCACCGACACCATCGCGAAGTACCTGACCGACGAGGTCAGCCCGGTGCAGATCGTGTGGTCGCGCTACATCTTCTATGTGCTGTACCTGGCGCCGATCGTCCTTTGGCGAGGCGTTCGCCGGACGGTGGCGACGGCCCGGCCGGCGGCGCATGTCTGGCGATCGGCCGCCATGCTGCTGTCGGGCACCTGCTTCACCATCTCGCTCGCCCATCTCGATCTCGCCTTCGCCATCACCGTCGCCTTCGTCTCACCGTTGTTCGTGACCGCCCTTTCGATGGTCTTTCTCGGCGAGCACGTGGGCCCCAGGCGCTGGGCCGCCGTCGTCGTCGGTTTCCTCGGCGTGCTCCTCGTCATCCGTCCAGGCGCCGACTTCTCGTCCTGGTCTCTGCTGCCGATCCTCTCGGCGTTCCTTTGGGCGATCAGTCTGATCCTGACCCGACGGACCGGCGGCGATCACCCGTTGACCACCCTCACCTACACGACGATCGTCGGGCTCGTCGGCGCCTCGATCATGGTGGTGCCGTTCTGGGGCTGGCCGTCCTGGCAGGCCTGGGCGCTGATGGCCTTCGCCGCCGCCTGGAACCTCATCGGCTTGACCGTGATGATCCGGGCATTCCGCCACGCCCCGGCCTCGACCCTGGCCCCGTTCAGCTACAGCCAGATGCTGTGGTCGACGCTGCTCGGATGGGCGGTGTTCGGCAACATCCCGGATCTCTTCACCTACATCGGCGGCGGCATCATCGTCGCCAGCGGCGTCTACGTCTGGCATCGCGAGCGGGTGCGTGCGCGCTCGCAACCGGCCTGACGGGCTGCTATATCCGGACCCCCTCTCCCCGACGGATTTCCTGAATCATGGGCGCGCTCAAGGAACGGACCGGCGGCCAGATCCTGGTCGATCAGCTGAAGCTGCACGGGGTCGATACCGCCTTCGGCGTTCCCGGCGAGAGCTACCTCGCGGTCCTGGATGCGCTGCACGATGTCAACTCGATCAAGTTCGTGATCTGCCGCCAGGAGGGCGGGGCGGCGATGATGGCCGACGCCTATGGCAAGATGACCGGCAGGCCCGGCATCTGCATGGTGACGCGCGGCCCCGGCGCCACCAACGCCAGCTCCGGGGTCCACGTCGCCTTCCAGGACTCGACGCCGATGATCCTGTTCATCGGCCAGGTCGGCCTGGATGCGATCGAGCGCGAGGCCTTCCAGGAGATCGACTACCGGCGCATGTACGGGCAGATGGCGAAGTGGGTGGCGCAGATCGACGATGCCGCCCGTATCCCTGAATATCTGAGCCGGGCCTTCCACACGGCGACCTCGGGCCGGCCGGGGCCGGTGGTGCTGGCGCTGCCCGAGGACATGCTGACGGCCAAGGCGTCCGTCGCCGATGCCGAGCCTTTCCGCGCGGCCGAAGCCCATCCGGGCCCGGCGGCGATGGCCGAGATCCGCGGACTGCTGGCCAAGGCGAAGCGCCCCTTCGTCATCCTCGGCGGTTCCGCTTGGGACGAGGCGGCCTGCGAGGCGGTCAAGGTCTTCGCCGAGACGAACCGGCTGCCGGTCGGGACCTCGTTCCGCCGCGCCGACCGCTTCGACAACCTGCACCCGTGCTATGCCGGGGACGTTGGCATCGGCCTCGCCCCGAAGCTCGCCGAGCGGATCAAGGCCGCCGACCTGCTGCTGGTCGTCGGGGCACGCTTGGGCGAGATGACCACCGGCGGCTACACCCTCTTCGGCATCCCTGCGCCGAGCCAGGCCATGGTTCACGTCCATCCCGACCCGGAGGAGCTGGGCCGCGTCTACCGGCCGGCGCTCGCCGTCAATGCCGGGGTCAAGGCCTTCGCCGCGGCGCTCGCGCGTCTCGACCCGGTCGACGCCTCGGCCTGGGCCAGGGGGACGGAGACCGCGCATGCCGACTATCTCGCCTACACCAAGCCGGTCAAATGCCCGGGCGACGTGCAGATGGCGGAGATCGTCGCCTGGCTCGACGCCACACTGCCCGACGACGCGATCTGGACCAACGGCGCCGGCAATTTCGCCACCTGGGTCCACCGCTTCCACCGCTACCGGCGGCTCGGCACCGAGCTGGCGCCGACCTCCGGCTCGATGGGCTATGGGCTCCCCGCCGCGGTCGCCGCCAAGATCCGCCATCCCCGGCGCGACGTCGTCTGCTTCGCCGGCGACGGCGATATCCAGATGACGATGCAAGAGCTGGGGACGGCCGCCCAGGCCGGCGCCGCCGTCATCGTCATCGTCGTCAACAACGGCATGTACGGCACCATCCGTATGCACCAGGAGCGCGAATATCCGGAGCGTGTTTCCGGCACCGACCTGGTCAATCCGGACTTCGCGGCCCTCGGCCGCGCCTATGGCGGCCGTGGCGAGACGGTGACGAAGACCGCGGAGTTCCAACCGGCCTTCGAGCGTGCACGGGCCTCCGACAAGCTCGCGGTGATCGAGCTCAAGCTGCACCCGGAGGCCTTGACCATCCGCGCCTCCTTAAGCGAGATCCGCCGGCAGGCGAAGTCGAAAGGTTGACGGCGTTGCCAATCCGATTGCCAGCGCCGGGTTTGTCTCGCTAGGCTCGCTCGAAAATCCGGCAGGGGGAACGCTCGACATGTGCGACACCATGGTGGCCGCAGGCGGCCAGTCGATCGACGGCGCCGTGCTCTTCGGCAAGAACAGCGACCGCGAGCGGAACGAGGCCCAGTACCTGGAAGCGCTGCCGAGAAAGAGCCACCGCAAGGGCAGCGGCCTCAAGCTCACCCATGTCGAGGTCACCCAGGTGCCGGAGACCCATGCGGTGCTGCTGTCCAAGCCGTTCTGGATCTGGGGCGCCGAGATCGGCGCCAACGAGCATGGCGTCGTCATCGGCAACGAGGCGGTCTACGGCAAGCGCATGCCGTCGCCGAAGCCGGGTGTCATCGGCATGGACTACCTCCGCCTCGGCCTCGAACGCGGCGCCTCGGCCGACGAGGCCCTCGACGTGATCACGCGTCTCCTCACCAAGCACGGCCAGGGGGGCAACTGCGGACATCTGAAGACCCGCACCTACCACAACTCCTTCATCATCGCCGACGCCTCCGGCGCCTGGGTGCTGGAGACGATCGGCAAGGACTGGGTCGCCGAGCATGTCGACGGCGTCCGCACGATCTCGAACGCGCTCTCGATCGAGAGAGGCTACGACAAGATCAGCGACGGCTTCCGCGCCAAGGTCGGCGACCGCGGCGTCGCCAGCACGATCACCAACCCCCGGCGCGACAAGCTGAGCCAGGGCAAGGAGCGCTGTGCCCGCTCGACCGCCGTGCTCGGCAATCGCCGGGGCCGTCTCGACGTCCATTCGGTGATGGCGGCGCTTCGCGACCACGGGCCGGAGGAGCGCGGCTGGCATCCCGACCAGGCGCATATGAAGGCGATCTGCATGCATGCCGCCTGGGGCAACAATGGCGGCCAGACCACCGGCGCGATGGCGAGCTGGCTGAAACGCGGCCGCCCGGCCGTCCACTGGATCACCGGATCGGCGGCACCCTGCCTCTCGATCTTCAAGCCGGTCTTCGTCGACTTGGGATTGCCGGTGAAGGAGAAGACGCCATCAGGCAAATTCGATCCGAAGACCCGCTGGTGGAAGCATGAGCAGCTCCACCGCCAGATCATCGACGACTTCGATGCGCGGTCGGCCGCCCTCGCCGGCGAGCGCGACGCGCTCGAACGCACTTTCGCCGGGCGCATCGCCAAGGTGCTCGGCGCCGACGCCGAGGTCCGGCGCGAGGCGGTCGCCGCCTGCTGGGCCGAGGCCGACGCCGCCGAGGCGCGCTGGGCGGAGACGGTCCCGGCGATGGAATGCCGGGGCAAGACCGCCGCGCCCTATCGTCGCGCCTGGTCGCGCTTCAACCGCATCGCCGGCTTCGCCTAAAAGAAAACTTCCTGGGGGAAACGTGTCGCAAACTATCGTTTTCCTCGAGCGCGACACCATCGCGCCCGAGGTGGTCGTCCGTCGTCCGTCTTTCGCCCATGGCTGGACCGACTACGACCGCACCACGCCCGAGCAGCTCGTCGAGCGGCTGAAGGACGCGACCATCGCCGTCGTGAACAAGGTCAGGTTCCAACGCCCGGCGCTCGAGACGCTGGGGAAGCTGAAGCTGATCGCGGTTGCGGCAACAGGCACCGACAACATCGACTTGAAGGCCTGTGCGGAACGTGGCGTCACCGTCTCCAATATCCGGGGCTATGCGCTGCATACCGTTCCCGAGCACGCCTTCGCGCTGATCCTGGCCCTTCGCCGCGGCCTGATCGGCTATCGCCAGGACGTGGTCAACGGCGAATGGCAGAAGGCGGCCCAGTTCTGCTTCTTCAACCACCCGATCTCCGACCTCCACGGCCAGCGGCTCGGCATCATCGGCGAGGGCGTGATCGGCCAGGGTGTGGCCAACATCGCCCGCGCCTTCGGCATGCACGTCATGTTCGCCGCCCATAAGGGCGTCGAGGGCCTGGGCCCGCTCTACACGCCCTGGGACGAGGTGATCGAGACCTCCGACGTGATCACGCTGCATTCGCCGCTGACCCCCCAGACCCGCAACATGATCGCGCTGCCGGAGTTCAAGCAGATGAAGCGGAACCTGCTGCTGGTCAACACCGCGCGCGGCGGCCTCGTCAACGAGGAGGATCTGGCCAAGGCGCTGCGCGAGAAGCTGATCGCCGGCGCCGGCATCGACGTGACCTCGCCGGAGCCGCCGCCGGCGGATTCGACGCTGATGAAGCTGCTCGACCTGCCGAACTTCATCCTGACCCCGCATACCGCCTGGGCCAGCCAGCAGGCGATCCAATCGCTCTCGGACCAGCTCATCGACAACATCGAAGCCTTCGTCGCGGGGAAGCCGCGGAACGTGGTCGGCGTCTAGCGCGCCGCCTGGATCGCCCGCCAGACGCGCTCGGGTGTCAGCGGCATGTCGATGTGTCTGATGCCGTAGGGCGAGAGCGCGTCGATCACCGCATTGACCAGGGCGGGCGGGGCGGCGGCGCAGCCGGCCTCGCCGCAGCCCTTGACGCCTAGCGGGTTGGTCGGGGCCGGGGTCGGGCAGGAGATGAACTCGATCTCCGGAAAGTCGGCGGCGCGGGGCAGCGTGTAGTCCATCAGGCTGCCGGTCAGAAGCTGTCCGTCCTTGCCGTAGACGATCTGCTCCATGGCTGCCTGGCCGAGGCCCTGGGCGACGCCGCCGTCGATCTGGCCCTTGAGCAGCAGCGGATTCAGGATCACGCCGAAGTCGTGGACGACGAGGTAGCGCCGGATCTCGACGACGCCGGTCTCCGGATCGACCTCGACCTCGGCGACGTGGCAGCCATTCGGATAGGTGTGGTTGGTCGGCTTGAACAGATGCTGGCCGCTCACCGTCAGGTCGCGGGCGAGCTCGGCGAAGGCGAGGCGCCGGTCGGTGCCCGCCACCACATAGGCGCCGTCGTCGAACTCGAGGTCGACCGCGGCCGCTTCCAGCCGCTCGGCCGCCTTCGGCCGCGCCTTCCGGATCACCTCCTCGATGGCGCCGTGGAGGGCCGAGCCGCCGAGCACCAGCGAGGCCGACCCGCCGGTGCCGTGGCCGTCGGCGATGCGGTCGGTGTCGCCCTGGACGAAGCCGATCTCCTCCGGCTTGAGGCCCAAGCGGATGGCGACGAGATGGGCATAGGCGGTGTGGTGCCCCTGGCCGTTGGCCATGGTGCCGGCGTAGATCGTCGCCTTGCCCTTCTCGATCCTGAGCTCGGCGGACTCGGGCCAGGCGCCGGCGACCCGCTCGCAGAGATGGGCGAAGCCGAATCCGCGGAGCTGGCCGCGCCTGGCGCTGTCGTCGCGGCGGGCGGCGAAGCTCCGGTGCTTCGACTCGGCCAGCGCGCGATCGAGGATCCGCTCGAAGTCGCCGGAGTCGTAAAGGAGGCCGAGCGGCGTCGCCCGCGGCAGGTCGGCCGGGCGGATCAGGTTGAGGCGCCGAAGCGCGATAGGATCGCGGCCGGTCTCGCGCGCCGCCGCGTCGACGGCGCGCTCGAGGGCATAGAGCGCCTCCGGCCGGCCGGCGCCGCGATAGACGTCGGTCGAGGCGGTATTGGTGAAGACGCCGCGGACGCGGACATGGATCGCTGGCGTCCGGTAGACCCCGGCGAAGGCCGGAGTGTTGTTGACCGGCGAGTTCAGGCCCTTGGGCGAGATGTAGGCGCCGAGGGCAGCGAGCGAGTCGACGCGCATGCCGAGGAAGTCGCCCTCGGCGTCCATCGCGATCTCGACCGTGGTCAGGTTGTCGCGGGCCGCATAGTCGGTGGCGAAGGCCTCGGCCCGGTCGGAGACCCAGCGTACCGGCCGGCCGAGGCGCTTCGCCGCCCAGAGGACGAGCGCGTGCTCGGCGTAGAGGGCGTTCTTGAGGCCGAAGCCGCCGCCGACGTCCTCGGAGACGACGCGGACCATGGCCGGCTCGACTCGCAGCATGCGCGCCAGCGTCGCCTTGATGCCGTGCGGCATCTGCGTGCCCGTCGTCAGCGTGTAGCGGCCGTCGAAGACGCCGATGGCGACGCGGGTCTCGATCGCCGCCCCGGCGACCCGGTTGTTGACGACGGTGAGGCGCGAGACATGGACCGCCTTGGCGAAGGCGGCCGACGTCGCTTCAGGGTCGCCGCCATGCCACTCGAAGGCGATGTTGCGGGGTGCGTCCGGCCAGATCGCCGGCGCGCCCGAGATCGCCTCGGTCATGTCGATGACGGCCGGCAGCGGTTCATAGTCGATCTCGATCGCCTCGGCCGCGTCGCGGGCAGCGGTCTCGGTCTCGGCGACGATCAGCGCGACCGGCTCGCCGACGAAGCGGACGATGCCATCGGACAGCACCGGCAGGGTCGGCTTGACCACGGGGCCCGGCGTCGGCCCGGTCTTCGGGAAGGTCGGCAAGCCGAGCTCGGACAGGACCGGGCCCGGCCCGTCGACGGCGACGTCGGCGCCGGTGAGGATGGCGAGCACGCCCGGCAGCGCCCGGGCCCGCCCGGCGTCGATGCGGTGGAGGCGGGCATGGGCATGGGGCGAGCGCAGCACGACGGCGCGCGCTTCCCGGGCCATGCGGATGTCGTCGGTGAAGCGGCCGGCGCCGCGCAGCAGCGCGTCGTCCTCGAGCCGGGTCAGCGGCTGACCGAAGGCGTGCTCACCCATGGGGTGCCTCTAGAAGAACGTCTTGACGGCGCCGGTGACCCGGAAGTCGTCGGCGATGCGCCAGACCACGTCCCATTTGTCGAAGGCGGTGGAGGTGTGGGAGATGCCGAAGGACAGGATGTCGCCGATGCGGATGTCGGCGCCGTCCGGATACTCGACGTAGCAGTGCTGGTCGTTGGACCGCGTCATCTTCCAGCCTGCCCCCAGGTCTTCCGCGTGTCTGCCGTCGCGAAAGCGCTGCAGCGGGATCGGCAGCTCGATGTCGTAGGGAAGGTCGCGCATACCCATGCCCATGATGGCGACGCGCGGATCGGGAAGGGACTGCACGGCGGCCCACAGCTCGAGGCCGGGCTTGAAGCCGCTGGCCGAACCTTTCCTGCCGCCGGGCAGTGCCAGCGATCCCCGCTTGTCCATGTCGAGGGCGCGGCGGCGGTAGAAGCCGTGGTCGAGGGCGAGGAAGGCGCCGCCGCGCACGACGATGCGCACGCCCTTGTCCTTGGCGAGGTGGCCGAAGCGGCGGATCACCTGGTCGAAGGAGGTCGAGCTGCCGGCCGAAAGAATGACCTCGTCGCCGGCGAAGGCGCCGATCTGGCGGCCGTGCTCGAAGACCGCGAGCATCAGGTCGAGCAGCCGGTCGATCCCCTTCCAGACCTCCTCCGGCGTCGGCGCCTTGACCCCGCCTTCATAGGCCTCGACGCCGACGAGCTCGAGCTCGGGCGCGGCGGCGATGGCGGCGACCACCGCCTTCGCCTGGTCGAGGGTGCGCGCGCCCGCCCGTCCGCCGGCCGCCCCCATCTCGATCAGGACGGAAAGCTTCCGGCCGTTCAGGTGCGGCTTCGCCCATTGGGCGAGGAGGGCGGCGCCGTCGGGCGAATCGACCAGGGCCATGAATTTCGTCTGGGGAAACGCGGCCATGAGTCCGGCGAAGTGCGCGACATTGGCCGGAGCCGCCAACTGGTTCGCCAGCAGGATGTTCCTCCCCCCGGTGCGGGCCGCGAGCAACGCCTGCTGCACCGTGGCGGCGGTGAAGCCCCAGGCGCCGCCGTCCTTCAGCATCATCCGGTAGAGCTGCGGGGCCCCCGTGGTCTTGGCGTGCGGGGCCAGCGAGACGCCGTGGGAGGCCGCGATGTCGCGCATCAGCGCGAGGTTGTTGGCGACCGCCGAGTCCCGGAGCGTCATCGCCGGGAGGGCGAGGTCGCCCTTCACCACGTTCCAGCCCTGGGCGCCGACATCGCCGAGCCGAAGCGTTCCGGTGGCGAAGGGAACGCCCTTGGTGGCCCCGTCCAGGGCCAGATCGTCTATCGCCTCGATCGCATCCATTCAGGTCTTCCTCCCGCGGGCGGAAGAGCTTGCCGCAAGCGCCCGGCCCTGACCACCATTGTCCTGCTCCCTTTCCATCGAGGCCCTCCCATGCGCATCGCCGTCGCCCAGCTCATCCAGGAGACCAACACCTACTCCCCGATTCCGACCACGCTCGAGACCTTCAAGCGGTACTTCTATCTGCACGGGGAGGAGATGCTGACGGGGCTCGGCGACCAGCGGATCGAGACGCCGGGGATGCTGTCGGTGCTGAGGAGCTCGAATGCGCAGGTGGTGCCGCTGATCGCCGCGTCCGCCTGCGCGTCAGGCGCGCTCACCAAGGATACCTACGAGACGCTGGTCGGCGAGCTGCTGGAGCGTCTGAAGGCGGCCGGCAAGGTCGACGGCGTGCTGCTGGCCCTCCACGGCGCCATGGCGGCCGAGCACGAGGACGATGCCGACGGCGCCACCATCGAGCGCGTCAGGAAGCTGGTCGGCCCGGACGTCCCGATCGGCGTCAGCTTCGACCTGCACGGCCTGATGACCAAGCGCATGCTGCAGCCGAACACCTTCCTCCTGGGATACAAGGAATACCCGCACATCGACATGTTCGAGACCGGCGAGCGCCTGGCCCGGCTCATGCTCGACGTGCTCGCCGGCAAGAGGAAGCCGGTGATGTCGCTGGTCAAGCTGCCGCTGCTGGTGAGCCCGATGGTGACCCGTACCACCGACGGGCCGCTTCGTCCGGTGGTCGAGCGCGCGCGCCAGATGGAGGCCGAGGGCCGCGTGCTGCACGCCTCGCTCTTCCCGGTGCAGCCCTGGCTCGATCTGCCGGATCTAGGATTCGGCGTGCTCGTCTGCGCCGACCGCGACCAGAAAGCCTGCGATGCCGCGGCCAACGAGCTCGCGAGCATGGTGTGGACGCGCCGCGACGAGTTCGAGGCCAATTTGCTGCCGCTCGAGAAGACGATCGACATCGCCATGAACTCGCCCGGCGTCACCGTGGTCGGCGATTCCGGCGACACGCCGACCGGCGGCTCGGCGGCGGACTCGACGGCGGTGCTGTCCGGGCTTCTGAAGAAGGGCGCTGGCAAGTGGGACCGCCCAATCTACCTTTCCTTCTGTGATGCCGAGGTGGCGAAGGAGGCGGCGGCGGCCGGCATCGGTGCCACCCGCAAGTTCCGCATCGGCCACAAGGTCTCGGTCGATGCCGGCAAGCCGATCGAGATCACCGCCCGCGTGGTGACCTTGTCGGAAGGCGTCTATGCCCAACGCGACAAGGGCGCCAAGGGCATGCGGATCGACAACGGCCTGACCGCCGTGCTCGCCATCGGCGCCCTCCGGGTTGCGGTCCGCAGCCACCCGGCGATGGAGTGGGACACCGGCATGTACCACTCGGTCGGCCTCGACCCGGCCGAGGCGGGCCTGGTCTTCGTCAAATCGCCCTCGCACTTCCGCGTCGCCTACGGGCCCTTCGCCGACCGCATCCTGATGGCGGACACCCCCGGCCCGACCCTCGGCAACATGCGGAGCCTGGTGCTCAAGCGGGCGCCGCGTCCGCTCTATCCTCTCGACAAGGCGACCTGGTCGCCGGCGTGACAATCGTGCGCCATCGGTGACGTAGCGGCCGACGATGTGGCACCCTGTCGGCCCGCTCACCCGTCGCCGCTCTCTTCTGGAATTCCAGTGACTGAACCCGCGCCCTCGGTCGAATCGCCCCTTGGCTGGCGAATCGCGGTCATTTCCATGCTCGTCATGGGGATCGGCTTCGGCGGCCCGTACGTCACAATAGTAGCCTTGAAGCCGATCGCCGCCGAGTTCGACTGGCCGCGCTCGATTCCGTCCTTCGCCAGCGCCGTCACCTACATCGGCGCCGGCCTCGGCGGCATCCTCATGGGCTGGTACGCCGACCGCGTCGGCGTCGCCTGGGTCGTGCTGATCGGCGCGACCATGATCGGGCTCGGCGCCATCGTCGCCAGCTACGCCGAGGGCATGGGCCAGCTCTACTTCGCCCATGGCGTCCTCTTCGGCTTCTTCGGCAACGCCACCACCTTCGCGCCGCTGATGGCCAACATCACCCGCTGGTTCGACCGCCGCCGCGGCGTCGCCGTTGCCGTCGTCGGCAGCGGCCAAAGCATCGGCGGCATGGTCTGGCCGCCGATCCTCCGCTACTCGGTCGACGAGTTCGGCTGGCGGTCGACGATGTTCTGGTGGGGCGTGCTGGCGATCTCGGCGATGGTGCCGCTGTGCTTCCTGCTCCGCCACCGGCCGCCGGTCTCCCCGGTCCGGCCTGGCGTCCGGGTGCCGGAGAAGGGCGATCTCGTGCTCGGCCTCCCCGGCAACCTCGTTCAGCTTTTGCTCTGCCTCGCCATTGCCGGCTGTTGCGTCGCCATGGCGATGCCGATGACGCACATCGTCGCCTACTGCACCGACCTCGGCATCTCAGCAGCCCGCGGCGCCGAGATGCTGTCGCTGCTGCTGGGGTCGGCGTTTCTGAGCCGTCTCTATTGGGGCCAGCTCTCCGACCGCATCGGTGGGCTCAAGACCATCCTCTATGGTGGCGCCGGCCAGGCGGTGGCGCTCGCCTTCTACATTTTCGTCGACGGTGTGGTCCCGCTCTACGTCCTCTCGATGGCCTTCGGCCTCGCCTTCGGCGGCATCGTGCCTGCCTATTCTCTGGTGATCCGCGAGGTCTTCCCCCTCTCCGATATCGGCTGGCGGATGGGGGCCCTCTATCTCTTCGGCACCCTCGGCATGGCGCTCGGCGCCTGGCTCGGCGGCGTCATTTTCGATGCGGTCCTCGACTACAAGCCGGCCTTCCTCACCGGCGTGCTGTTCAACCTGGCGAACGTCGCCATCATCGGCTGGCTGGTCTGGCGGCGACGGGGTCACCAGGGCGGCGGCGTGGCCGCCATCCAGGGGGCCTGACGGATCGGCCCCCCGCGCGCGTCGCGTTGGGGTAGGGACGGGGGCTCGCCCTCGATCCGGCCGCATCAGCCCTTGCAGGGGTAGATGGTCTTCAATGCGTGCCCGACCAGGATCTCGGCGGGGGAATCGCGACGCTCCTTGTCGGTCTTGATGTAGTCGACGACCGCCTCGACGGTCTTCTGGGCGGAGGCGCCGGCGGGGATGCAGGCGCGGCCGGGATCGCTCCTCGGCAGGAGATGCTGGGTCGCATCGACCACGCCCATGATGTAGCTGGCGCAGATGTACTGCTCGCTGATCGAGGGCGAGGTGCAGTGGCCGTAGAGGTCCACACCGCCGACGAACCCGGCATCCGCGGGCGATACGAAAGCGGTGGCCGCGAGAGCCACCGTGAGACGACGTCGCATGGGGCCTCCGCGGCGAAATCCGCCCGCCTGTTGCGGCAATCAAGGTAATAGGCGTGCCTTCGCACGTCGATGGCAAGGAACGGCGCGCTCCGACGCCCGAACCGTTCCGCCGTCTTGCACCGGTCCCGGCCGCCCGTTAGGGTCAGCCCTCGCGCGTCCCTGGGGAAGCATCGCCGGCAATGGGCAATCCATTTCAGAACGTCTTCAACGCGGTGATTGAGCTCTACATCTGGTGCTTGATCGTCTGGGTCATCCTGAGCTGGCTCGTCGCGTTCAACGTGGTGAACACGCGGAACCGCTTCGTCTCGATGGTGGGTGACTTCCTCGACCGCATCACCGAGCCGGTGCTGCGGCCGATCCGGCGGATCATGCCTAATCTCGGCGGCATCGACATCTCGCCGATCATCCTGATTCTCCTGATCTACTTCCTCCGCGACTTCGTCAATTGGTACATCTTCTGACACCTGCAGAGGGTGGCGTCTTCCTCACCGTCCGTCTGACGCCGCGCGCGAGCCGCGCCCGCCTCGGCAGGGCGGACGCCGATGCGGCGGGCCAGCTCCGGCTCAAGGCCTGGGTCACCGCCCCGCCGGCCGACGGCGCCGCCAACCGGGCGCTGATCGAGCTGATCGCCGACGCCCTCGACGTGCCGAAACGCGACATCGAGATTCGCCGCGGGCTCGGCGACCGGACCAAGACCCTGTTCATCGAGGGCGACGCCAGGGACGTGGCGCGACGTCTGGAAAAGGCGTTGGCGTGACCGCCCGGATCGTCGACGGCAAGGTGCTGGCCGAGCGCTTGAACGCGGAGACCGCCGTCAAGGCGGCAGCCTTCACCAAGGCCCATGGCCGCGCCCCAGGGCTTGCGGCGGTGCTGGTCGGCGAGGATCCGGCGAGCGAGGTCTACGTCCGCAGGAAGGTCAAGGCGACGGTTGCTGCCGGCATGGTCTCGATCGAGCACAAGCTTCCGGCCGAGACGCCCGAGGCGGAAATCCTGGCGCTGGTCCACCGCCTCAACGACGACCCGAAGGTCGACGGCATTCTCTTCCAGCTTCCGGTCCCGAAGCACATCGATGCCGGCCGGGTGATCGACGCCATCGACCCGGACAAGGACGTGGACGGTTTCCATGTGGTCAATGCCGGCCGTCTCGCGGTCGGCTTCGATGGCTTCGTTCCCTGCACCGCGCTCGGATGCATGCTG
This sequence comes from Alphaproteobacteria bacterium, assembly GCA_009694025.1. GTDB lineage: Bacteria > Pseudomonadota > Alphaproteobacteria > SHVZ01 > SHVZ01 > SHVZ01. Next base: position 76,357 of record SHVZ01000005.1, read on the forward strand.
CTGATCGGCGAGGCCGGAACCCGGCTCGAAGGGGCCGAGGCGGTGGTGGTCGGCCGCTCCAATCTCGTCGGCAAACCGGTCTCCCAGCTTCTCCTCAGGCGCCATGCGACGGTGACGATGGCGCACTCGCGCACTCGCGACCTGGCTTCCGTCTGTCGTCGCGCCGACGTGCTGATCGCCGCGGTCGGACGTCCGCGGATGATCCAGGCCGACTGGATCAAGCCGGGTGCCACGGTGATCGACGTCGGCATCAGCCGGATCGAGGAAGGCGGCCGGAGACGCCTGGTCGGCGACGTCGCCTATGACGGCGCGGTCCAGGTGGCCGGCGCCATCACGCCGGTGCCGGGCGGCGTCGGGCCGATGACCATCGCCTGCCTGCTCCAGAACACGCTGAGGGCGGCGGAGCGTCGCTCCGGGACGTAGAGCCCCTCAGATCCCCGCCATCTTGCCGAGGCGCAGCCGGAGCGCGTTCAGCTTGATGAAGCCCTCGGCGTCCTTCTGGTTATAGACCGAGTCCTGCTCGAAGGTGACGTAGTCGAGCCGGTAGAGGCTGTTCGGCGACTTCCGCCCGATCACCTGGACGTTGCCCTTGTAGAGCTTGAGGCGCGCGGTACCGTTGACCCGCTTCTGGCTGTCGTCGATCGCCGCCTGGATCATCCGTCGCTCGGGCGAGAACCAGAAGCCGTTGTAGATCAGCTCGGCATAGCGCGGCATCAGCTCGTCCTTGAGATGCGCCTGGCCGCGGTCGAGGGTGATGCTCTCGACCGCCCGGTGCGCGACGTACCAGATGGTGCCGCCGGGGGTCTCATAGACGCCCCGGCTCTTCATGCCGACGAAACGGTTCTCGACCAGATCGAGGCGGCCGACGCCGTTCCTGCCGCCGAGCTCGTTGAGCCGGGTCAAAAGCGCCGCCGGGGAGAGGCGCTTGCCGTCGACGGCGACGGGGTCGCCCTTCTCGAACTCGATCTCGACGACCGTCGGCGTGTTCGGCGCGTCCTCGGGCGAGGTGGTGCGGCTGTAGACATGGGCCGGCGGCTCGACCCACGGGTCCTCCAGCAGCTTGCCCTCGGACGAGGTGTGAAGGAGGTTGGCGTCGATCGAGAACGGCGCCTCGCCACGCTTGTCCTTGGTGATCGGGATCTGGTGCTTCTCGGCGTATTCGATCAGCGCCGTCCGCGAGGCGAGCTTCCACTCGCGCCAGGGGGCGACGATCTTGATGTCGGGTTTCAGCGCGTAGTAGGTCAGCTCGAAACGCACTTGGTCGTTGCCCTTGCCGGTCGCGCCATGGGCGACTGCGTCGGCGCCGGTCTCCTCGGCGATCTCGATCTGGCGCTTGGCGATCAGGGGCCGCGCGATCGAGCTGCCGAGCAGGTAGCAGCCCTCGTAGAGGGTGTTGGCGCGGAACATCGGCATGACGAAGTCGCGCACGAACTCCTCGCGCAGATCCTCGACATAGACTTTCTTGGCGCCCAGCATCTCGGCCTTCTTCCTGGCCGGCTCCAGCTCCTCGCCCTGGCCGAGATCGGCGGTGAACGTCACCAGCTCGGCCCGGTAGGTCTCCTGGATCCATTTCAGGATGATCGAGGTGTCGAGGCCGCCGGAATAGGCGAGCACGACGCGCTTGATGGTGTCGGCCATGGGGAACTCTTGGACAAGGCAGGGAAAGCGGCGCGGAGCATAGGGAGAGGGACCTTGCGCCGCAAGCGCCAAGCCGCCGCCGCCTTGACCCTTCGGCCGGCGTCGCTATGGTGGCGGCCTCCATTCGCCGGCTTAGACAATGACGGCCGTTTCATCCCCCTCGGGCGCCTGGCGCACCGAGGCCAAAGCCACTCTCGCCCTCGGCTTGCCGCTGGTCGGCTCGCAGCTCGCCTTTATTGCCCAGACGTCCACCGACGTCCTGATGATGGGCTGGGTCGGGCCGGAGACGCTTGCGGCCGGCTCTCTCGGCTTCAACCTCTACGTGACCCTGTTCGTCTTTGCCATGGGCGTCGCCTATGCGGCCGGCGGACCCATGGCCCAGGCCCGCGGCGCCGGCCGGCCGGGGGAGATCGGCTACCTGCTGCCGCAGAGCCTGATCGCGACCACGGCGGTCACGCTCCCCCTGGCGCTCGTGCTGACCCAGAGCGAGGCGATCCTCCTCCTGCTCGGCCAGACGCATGACAACGCGGCTGCCGCCGGCCACTACGCGCTCGCCATGGCGCCGAGCCTGGTGCTGGCCAACTGGTTCATCACGCTCCGCGGCTTCATGGCGACATACGGGCACACCCGCTTCGTGCTGGTGGTCGCGCTGCTCGGTCTGCCGCTCAATGCCGTGCTGGTCTTTGCGCTCCTGTTCGGGCGCTTCGGCGCGCCGGCGCTCGGGCTCACCGGTGTCGGCCTCGCCACCAGCCTGGTCAGCCTCGTCAGCTTCCTGGCGCTGGTCGCCTACGTCCTCTGCGTTCCCAAGCTGCGCCGGCATCTCCGCTTTCCCTGGCGGCCGGACGGCGCGCGGCTGGCGATGTTGCTGAAGCTCGGGCTGCCGATCGGTACGACCCTCGTCCTCGAGGTCTCGCTGTTCTCCGCCGCAGTCATGCTGATGGGCATCCTCGGCGTGGCGGAGCTCGCCGCCCACCAGATCGCGCTCCAATGGGCCTCCATGACCTTCATGATTCCGATGGGCCTGGCCCAGGCCGCGACCGTCCGGGTCGGCTTGGCGGTCGGAGCCGGCGACCTCGCCGCCGCCCGGCAAGCCGCCCATGTCGGCTGGGCCCTGGCCGGCATCTTCATGCTCGGCGCGGCATCGGTCTTCTGGTTCCTGCCGGAGCCGCTGGTGGCGGTCTTCATCGACGCGGATGCGGCGCCGCTGGTCGCCAGCCTGGCCTGCAGCTACCTCGCCGTCGCCGCGGTCTTCCAGCTCGTCGATGCGACCCAGGCGGTCGGAGCCGGTAGCCTCCGCGGCCTCAAGGATACGCGCTGGCCGATGATCATGGCCGGAATCGGCTACTGGCTGATCGGCTTCCCGACCGCCGCCCTGTTGGGCTTCTGGGCCGGCTGGCGCGGGATCGGCGTCTGGATCGGGCTCGCCCTCGGCCTCGCGGTGACGGCGGCCCTTATGGTCGGCCGATTCGAGCGCCTGACCCGGCCGGCCCGGCAGCGTAGGGAACTGGCGGCGGAAATCGGCTAGTACCCGCTATGCCTGAAGCGTGAGTCGTGATTCAAGGGGGCATGGCGAGAGGCATCCCTGAAGCGACCCCGATCATACTGAAGGAAGATGAGCGTGCCCGGCTCGAAGGGTTGGCGCGCTCGACGAAGACGGAGCACCGGTTG
>SHVZ01000059.1 GCA_009694025.1 Alphaproteobacteria bacterium
CAACCGGTGCTCCGTCTTCGTCGAGCGCGCCAACCCTTCGAGCCGGGCACGCTCATCTTCCTTCAGTATGATCGGGGTCGCTTCAGGGATGCCTCTCGCCATGCCCCCTTGAATCACGACTCACGCTTCAGGCATAGCGGGTACTAGGCGATATGGCGGGCGAGCGCCGCGAGGCCGCGTGCCGCCGCATCCGCCGTCGCGATCTCCGCCGGAAGCCCGAGCGCGGCCAGCGCCTCGGCATAGCGCTCGGAAAGCGCCGCACCGCCGACGACCAGAACGCGCTCGGCGGCGAATGAGGCCTTCGCGGCGCGGACTTCATGGCCGATCACCAGGCCCGAGAGCAGCGCCGACAAGGATTCCGCCGGCCAGCGCGCAAACAGCCCGGCGGTGCGCACGCGGAAGAGATGGTGAAGCAGCCCGCCCTCCTCCGCCGAGGCGTCGATGCCTGCGGCGAAGGCGTTGGAGTCGTGCCCTTCCCCCGTCATCAGGCGGCCGAGGATCGTGTGTTTCGACATGGCAGCGAAGACCTCGCCGGTCATGAAGGTCGAGAACCGGATCACGCGGCCGCCGACCGCCTCCACCCATTTGCTGTGGGTGCCCGGCAACACCAGCACCTGCCGCCCGGACCCGGCGGCGCCGAGGATCTGCGTCTCCTCGCCGCGCATGACGTCGTCCGCTCCCGACGGCGAACGCCAGGAAAGACCGGGCACGAAAGCGAGCTTGCGGCCGCGAGCGGTCGCATGACGCGTCAGCCGTCCGACGATCTCGACGGCGCCGGCCGGACAAGGACAATATGGCGCTTCGACCCAGCCCTGCCGGCTGCCGATCATGCCAGCGAGCAGGATCGGCGCCTTGGGGTGAGCGTCGGCCCATGCGCCGCAATGGCGCTCGAAGCAGCCGTCGAAATCCTGGACGGCAAGAATGCCGTCGGCCGCCTCACGGCGGTCGAGCACGGCACCGCCACCGTCGAGGAGGTAGGCGCGAAAGCTCGACGTGCCCCAGTCGACGCCGATCAGCCGGTCCGTACCGCCTATGGCCGGGGTCTGCTTGACGCTCGCCATGTGCGTCCTTCTAATGCCCTGCAACTAAAAGACTGGGGAGGATAACGCGGCCATGTCCGCGCGCAAGAAATCGACGCTCGACCTCGGCGACCGCCTGCTGCGCTGCTATGCCTCCGCCGTGCACGACGTGCTCAAGGGCATGGGCCACGGCAACTGCGTGCTGCCGCCGGCGGTCCGCGCCCTCGATCCCCGGGTCAAGGTGGCCGGCGAGGTCTACACCATCTCCGGACGGATCGATCAGACGGTCTCCAAGCACGAGACCCTGCTGCGCTGGGCCCGGGTCCTCTCGAAGGTGCCGGCCGGCAAGGTCATCGTCTGCCAGCCCAACACCCATGCGATCGCGCTGATGGGCGAGTTGTCGGCACGCGCGCTCATGGTCAAGGACACCCGCGGCTACATCGTCGACGGCGCCTGCCGCGACACCGACTTCATCCTGGCGATGGGCTTCCCGGTCTTCTGCACGCATACGACGCCGGCCGACATCGTCGAGCGCTGGATTCCGGACGAGCACCTGTTCGGCGAGCCCATCACCATCGGCACGGTGACGATCCGCAGTGGCGACCATCTGCTCGGCGACCGCGACGGCGTCGTCGTCCTGCCGAAGGATGCCGCCGCCGAGGCGGTGGCCGAGACCGAGCGGGTGGTCTCGACCGAAAGCGACATGCGGAAGTCGATTCTCGCCGGCATGGATCCCGAGAAGGCCTACCTCAAATACGGTAAGTTCTGACCATGACCCTCGACGTCACCACCTCCCTTCCGGCCGACTGGACCCGATCCACCCTGGTCGGGCGGGCCTGGGTCCCCGAGGTCGATGGCCCCTCGGTCGTCAGGGTGACCGCCGACGGCGTCTTCGACATCAGCGGCGCGGCCCCGACCATGTCGGATCTCTGCAATGCCGACGATCCCACGGCGCGGGCCCGCGGCGCCGCCGGGCAGCGCCTCGGAAGCATCCAGGACCTGCTCGCCAACAGCGAGGCCGGGTCGATCGACCGGAAGAAGCCGCACCTCCTGGCTCCGGTGGACCTGCAGGCGGTCAAGGCCTGCGGCGTCACCTTCGTTTCCAGCATGCTCGAGCGCCTGGTCGAGGAGCAGGCCAAGGGCGATCCGAGCAAAGGCGACGCGCTTCGCGCCGAGATCCAGCGCGAGATCGGTACCAGCCTGAGATCGCTGAAGCCGGGCTCCGAGGAGGCGATGCGCCTGAAGGAGCTGCTGATCCGCAAGGGCCGCTGGTCGCAGTACCTCGAAGTCGGGATCGGCCCGGATGCCGAGGTCTTCACCAAGTGCCCGCCGATGGCCTCGGTCGGCACCGGCGCCGAGATCGGCGTCCATCCGAAATCCACCTGGAACAACCCCGAGCCCGAGATCGTCATGGTGGTGAGCGCCAAGGGGCGGATCGTCGGCGCCAGCCTCGGCAACGACGTCAACCTCCGCGACGTCGAAGGACGCTCCGGCCTTCTGCTCGGCAAGGCCAAGGACAACAACGCCTCCAGCGCCATCGGCCCGTTCATCCGCCTCTTCGACGAGCACTACACCCTGGACGACCTCCGCAACACGGTGGTCGAGCTCCGCGTCGACGGTCTCGACCAGTTCGTCATGAAGGGGGCCTCCTCGGTCGCCGAGATCAGCCGCGACCTGACCGACCTGGTGGCGCAGACCATCGGCGCCAACCACCAGTATCCGGACGGGGTCTGCCTCTTCTCCGGCACCATGTTCGCGCCGACCCAGGACCGCTCGAAGCCCGGCCTCGGATTCACCCATGCGCTCGGCGATATCGTCACCATCCGGGCCGAGCGGCTGGGCGCGCTGATCAACCGGGTCGCGCATACCGACCGGGCGCCGCCATGGACCTACGGGACCGGGGCCCTCATGCGCAACCTCGCCAAGCGCGGCTTGCTCGGCTAGGAGCGCCGCCTTCGACCTCGGGTCGCCGAACGCTCGCGACACCTACTTTGACATCGCGAGACCGTCGGCTATCGTGTCCGGGTCCACCGTAACCGCCGTCCGCATGGACGGAAGCAAAGAAGTGAGCGGGGGACGCGGAGAGGAAACCCTGTCGGGAGAGTCGAGCATGAAGAGAATTGTCGCGCTGGCGCTGGCCACCGGCGTCGCCTTCGGCGCCACCGCCGCCTTGGCCCAGGAGAAGGTCGTCGTCTGGTGGAACAAGGGCTTTTACGAGGCCGAAGACAAGGCGCTGTTGGCCGCCATCGATCGCTGGGAGAAGGCAAACCCCGGCAAGAAGATCGACCTCACTCTGATCCCGCTGAACGACATGCTGACCAAGACGGTCAGCGCGATCGAGGCCAAGAACGTCCCGGACATCGGCTTCGGCTGGGTCTATGACCTGCAGTCATCGGCGCAATGGGCCGCCAACGGCATCCTGGAGGACGTCAGCGACGTCGTCCTGCCGCTCAAGGACAAGTTCCTGCCCAACGTCATCCCGTCGGTGACGATGATGAACAAGAGGACCGGCAAGGCCAGCATCTATGCGATGCCGATCCACATGCAGACCATGCATTTCCACTACTGGGGCGATATGCTGGCCGACGCCGGCTTCAAGGACGCCGACATCCCGCGCGACTGGGACGGTTTCTGGAGCTTCTGGTGCGGCAAGGTCCAGGGCGCGCTCCGCGCCAAGGGGCAGCGGGTCTACGGCATCGGCTGGCCGGCCTCGACCGCCGCCTCGGACACCTACTACACCTACTACGTCGTGCTCGGCGCCTACGGCGTCAGCATGGTCGATGCCGACGGCAAGCTCCGGGTCGGCGACTCGGCGACCCGCGACGGCATGAAGAAGGCGCTCGAGTTCTACGTGAAAATCCAGACCGACGGCTGCTCGCCGCCGGGCGCGATCTCCTGGACCGATGCCGACAACAACAACAACTTCCACAACCGGACGACCGTGGCGACGCCAAACCCGTCGTTGTCGATCCCCGGCAAGCACCTCGACGACAAGAACGACGACAACTACTACAACAAGGTCCGCACCGTGGTGTGGCCGGACGGCCCGGGCGGGCGCAAGCTCGCCTATCCGGTCGCGGTCAAGCAGGCGGTGATCTTCGCCGAGTCCAAGAATAAGGCGGGCGCCAAGTCGTTCATGGCGACGCTGCTGCAGCCCGAGAATCTCAAGCCCTATGTCGAGGGTTCGCTCGGCCGCTGGTTCCCGACCATGCCGGAGCTGGCCAACACGCCGTTCTGGACCGATGCGAAGGACCCGCACAAGTCGATCGCCCACCGGCAATACACGACAGGCCAGCTCGCGCCGTTCCCGACGGTGGCCAATGCCGCCTTCAGCGCGCTGCAGAACGAGAACGTGTTCGGCAAGGCGATCGGCCGCATCATCGTCGACAAGTGGACCTCCGACCGGGCGATCGACGAGATGATCGCCCGCATCAAGGAGCTGGGATCGTAAGCCGCTCCACGGGCGGACGAGGGAAACGCTTGCCATGAGCGAGCTCGCGGCTGTCGCGCCGACCTCGTCCGCCCTTCGCTCGACATCCCGCGGGGTTGCTCCGGAGACGATGTGGGGGATCATCCTGGTGATCCCCTACGTCCTCGTCTTCCTGGTCTTCGTCGTCTATCCGGTCGCCTATGGATTCTATCTCGGCAGCAACCCGGAGAGCTTCCGCAAGCTTCTGGCCGACCCGATCTACCAGCGCTCCATCGTCAACACGCTGGTGTTCCTCGCCGTCGCGGTGAACATCAAGCTGATCCTGGCGCTGCTGATCTCGGGGTTCTTCGTCCACTCGCAGCGCTGGATCCGATGGATCAGCGTGCTGTTCATCCTGCCTTGGGCGGTGCCGTCGATCCCTACCATCTTGTCATTCCGATGGATGCTCAATTCCGAGTGGGGAATGATCAACGAGGTCCTGTTCCGTGTCGCTGGCGTCTTCCCGGGACCGGGCTGGCTGCTCACGCCGGAGCTCGGCCTCTCCTCGGTGATCCTCGTCCACGTCTGGAAATACCTGCCGTTCTGGACCCTGATCCTGCTCGCCGGCCGCCTTGCCATCCCAAGGGATCTCTACGAGGCGGCCGAGGTCGACGGCGCCAGCGGGCTGCAGCGCTTCGGCTACGTGACGTGGCCTGGCGTCAAGAACCTCTACATCACCTCGACCATGCTTTCGACCATCTGGTCGCTCGGCGACTTCAACAGCGTCTTCCTCCTGACCGGCGGCGCACCCCTCGACCGCACGCACGTGCTGGCGACGCTCGGCATCCGCTATGCCTTCCAGCTGACCGATGTATCGACCGGCGTGGCTGCGGTCATCACGGCGCTGCCGCTGGCGGTGCCACTGGTGATCTACCTGGTCGGACGCCTCGGCAAGGGAGCGCAGGCATGACCCGTGCGGCGCTGCGCGAGGGGCGGCTGATCGTCGCCGGCATCCTGATCCTGGTGTGGACGCTGACGCCGATCTACCACATGGTCATGCTGTCGGTGACGCCGGTGAAGGACGCAGTCGGGACCCATCTGTGGCCCGCCCGCCCGACGCTCGAGAACTACCGGATCGTCGTGTTCCAGGAGCACTTCTTCCTGCACCATTTCTGGATCCAGCTCGGCAACAGCGTGCTGGTGGCGCTGACCACCTGCGTGCTGGTTCTGGCGATCGCCTCGCTCGCCGCCTTCGCCATCGGGCGGCTGAAGCTGTGGTGGAGCCACTACATCTCCAATACGGCGCTGCTCACCTACCTGATCCCGGCGGCGTTCCTCGCCATCCCAATGTACAAGATCATGAACGAGTACGGGATGCTGGACTCGCGCTGGGCGCTCATCCTCAGCATGGTGACCTTCGCCACCCCCTACGCGATCTGGGTCCTCAAGCAGTACGCAGACTCCATTCCGGTCGAGCTCGACGAGGCGGCCAAGGTCGACGGCGCCACCGTCCCGCAGATCTTCTGGCAGGTCTACCTGCCGCTGATCGCACCGGCCCTGGTCGCAGTCGGCACCTACGCGCTGCTCCTGTCGTGGAACGAGTATCTCTATGCGTTCCTGATGCTATCGCGGCCGGAGACCGTGACGCTGCCGATCGCGCTCGGCTACTTCCTCTCCAGCGACGATTCGCCCTGGGCGCTCCTGATGGCGACGTCGGTCATCTACGCCCTACCGCCGGCGGCGCTCTACTACAGTGTCCGCAAATACATGGTCTCCGGCCTGACCGCCGGCGCGGTCAAGAGCTGAGGCGGGCCTCTCTCCCTCCCAATCCTGGCCCGGCGCGTCGGGGAAGACCGACGGACCGCCGTCTCCCGCCCGCCGCCTCAGTGCTCCGTAGCGCCCGCCGTCCGTGCCGACGAGGTCGCGTGCGCGGCGATCGCGTACATCGCCTGGCCGGGCTGGCGGAGATGGCAGGCGACGAAGTGGCCGGGAGCGACCTCCTTCATCGGCGGCTCCGCCACCTTGCAGTGGTCCATGACGTAGGGGCAGCGGGTGTGGAACCGGCACCCGGGCGGCGGCCGGATCGGGCTCGGCACGTCGCCGGTGAGGATGATGCGCTTCCTCTTCATCTTCGGCGACGGGATCGGCACCGCAGACAAGAGCGCCTCGGTGTAGGGATGCTGCGGCGCGACGAAGAGCGAGCGCTTGTCGGTCATCTCGACGATCTTGCCGAGATACATGACGGCGACCCGGTGGCTGATGTGCTCGACCACCGCGAGGTCGTGGGCGATGAACAGATAGGAGAGATTGAACTCCTTCTGCAGGTCCATCATCAGGTTGATCACCTGCGCCTGCACGGAGACGTCGAGGGCGGAGACCGGCTCGTCGCCGATGATCAGGCTGGGATTGACCGCGAGCGCCCGGGCGATGCCGAGACGCTGACGCTGTCCGCCCGAGAACTCGTGGGGGTACTTGAGCATGTGCTCGGCGCGGAGGCCGACCTTGGCGAAGAGCTGGCGGGTCTTCTCCTCCTTCTCCTTGCCGAAGGCCAAGCCGTAATTGTACATCGGCTCGCCGACGATATCGCCGGCGCTCATGCGCGGGTTGAGCGACGAGTAGGGGTCCTGGAAGATCACCTGCATCTCGCGGCGATGGGGCCGCATCTCGAGCTGATTGAGGTCCGAGATCTTCTTGCCGTTGAGGTGGACCTCGCCGGCGGTCGGCTCTAGCAGCTTGAGGATGGCCTTGCCGACGGTCGACTTGCCGCAGCCGGATTCGCCGACCAGGCCGAGGGTCTCGCCATGACCGATCGTGAAGCTGACGCCGTCGACCGCAAAGACGTGTCCGGTAATCCGCGAGAAGATGCCCTTGCGGATCGGGAAGTGCTTCTTCAGGTCCGTGACCTCGAGAAGGTGCCCCTTCTTCGGGGAGGCGGCCTCAGCCATGGTAGGTCTCCGCCACCTTATCTGAATTGAAGCACGCCGCGAAATGCCCCCCGGCCTTCATCTCGAAACCCGGCTCCTCGATCCGGCAACGCTCGGTCGCGAAGACGCACCTGGGCGCGAAGGCGCAGCCTGGCGGCATGTTCTTCAGCGAGGGCACCATGCCAGGAATCTCCATCAGGCGCGCCTGCTCCTCGACCGCGGCACGATCGAGGCGCGGCACCGACTTCATCAGGCCGACCGTGTACGGATGGAGCGGGCGCTCGAACAGCTCGTCCGCCGTCGCCTCCTCGACCTTCTTGCCGGCATACATGACGACGATGCGCTGACAGGTCTCGGCGACGACGCCGAGGTCGTGGGTGATCAGCACGATCGCGGTCCCAAGCTTCTCCTTGAGCTCGAGCATTAGATGCAGGATCTGCGCCTGGATGGTGACGTCGAGCGCGGTCGTCGGCTCGTCGGCGAGCAGGACCTTCGGATTGCACGAGAGCGCCATGGCGATCATCACGCGCTGGCGCATGCCGCCCGACATCTGGAAGGGATATTCGGTGACCCGCCGTTCAGCCTCGGGGATGCGGACGAGCTTCAGCATCTCGACCGACTTGTCCCAGGCGTCCTTCTTGCTGAGCCCCTGATGCAGCATGATCGTCTCGGCGATCTGCCGGCCGAGCGTCAGCACCGGGTTCAGCGACGTCATCGGCTCCTGGAAGATCATCGAGATGTCGTTGCCGCGGATCGAGCGCATCTCCCGGTCGGAGAGGTCGAGGAGGTTGCGGCCGGACATCTTGATCGAGCCCTGGACGATCCGGCCGGGCTTGGCGATCAGCCGAAGCACCGACAAGGCGCTCACCGACTTGCCGCATCCGGATTCGCCGACGACGCCCAGCGTCTCGCCCTTCAGCACGTGGTAGCTGACGCCGTCGACCGCGCGGACGACGCCGTCGCGCGTGAAGAAGTGCGTCTTCAGATTCTCGATTTCGAGAACCCTTTCCGCCCCGCCCGACCCCGGGTCGGGTCGGGTCATCGTCTGCGTTGCCTGCACCATCGATTTCCTTGTGCGGTCGGTTACATGCGGCGGGCGAGACGCGGGTCGAGCGCATCGCGCAACCCGTCGCCGAGGAGATTGATCGCGAGCACGGTCACAGAAAGGAACAGCCCCGGAAACAGGATGATCCAGAAGGCGATCTGGAAGAAGGTCCGCCCCTCGGCCATGATGTTGCCCCAGCTCGGGATGTTCGGCGGCGTGCCGGCGCCGAGGAACGACAGACCCGCCTCGATGAGCACGGCGGCGGCGCAGATGTACGTCGCCTGGACGATCAGCGGCGCCATGATGTTCGGCAGGATGTGCTTGATCAGGATGCGGTGGAAGCGCGTGCCGATCGACTGGGCGGCCTCGATGTAGGGCTGCTCGCGGATCTGCAGGACGACGCCGCGGACCAGGCGGACGACGCGCGGGATTTCCGGGATCGTGATGGCGATGACGACGTTCTCCACCGACGCCTTGGTCAGGGCCATCATGGCGATGGCGAGCAGGATGCCGGGGATGGCCATCAGGCCGTCCATGATCCGCATGACGATCGCGTCCACCATGCGGACATATCCGGAGAGCATGCCGATGACGAGGCCGATGAGGGTCGAGAGGAAGGAGACCGAGATGCCGACGATCAAGGAGATGCGCGTGCCGTAGATCGTCCGCGTGAAGACGTCGCGCCCGAACATGTCGGTGCCGAACCAGTAGGTCTCCGACGGCGGCCTGAGCCGCCTGGCCGGCGCCAGCGCCAGCGGATCGCCCGGAGCGAAGAACGGGGCGAAAATGGCGATGATCACCATCGAAAGCAGCAGGATCGAGCCGAACACGACGGTCGTGTTGCGCCGGCAGAACTCGACGATCTGCTGGCCGATCGGCTTCGGCGGCTCGATGATGTCGATGACGGCAGCCGGGGTTGTCGCGGTCATGGGTCGGGGACTCCTTGCCTACGCGAGGCCGTCAGAAACGGATCCGCGGGTCGAGGAAGGTGTAGATGATGTCGACGGCGAGGTTCACCAGGACGTAGGCGCCGCTGAACACCAGGATCACCCCCTGGATGATCGGGTAGTCGCGCCTGAGGATGGCGTCGACGGTCAGGCGGCCGAGGCCGGGGATCGCAAAGACGCTCTCGGTGATGATGGCGCCGCCGATCAGGAGCGCGAAGCTGACGCCGATGATGGTGACGATCGGCACCGCGGCGTTCTTGAGCGCGTGGCCGATCAGCACCTTGTGGGTCGCGAGCCCTTTGGCGTGGGCGGTCCGGATGTAGTCCTCGGCCAGCACTTCGAGGACCGAGGTGCGGGTCATGCGCGCGACCAGCGCCGCCTGCACCATGCCGAGGGTGAGCGACGGCAGGATGATGTTGTTGAGGAACGGACCGAAGCCCTTGCTGATGGACGTATAGCCCTGGACCGGCAGCACCTCGAGCTTGATGGAGAAGGTGTAGATCAGGAGGTATCCCAGCACGAACGAGGGGAAGGAGAAGCCGAGCACCGCGAACAGCATGACGCCGCGGTCGATGAAGGTTCCCGCCTTCCACGCGGCGATCACGCCCATCGGCACCGCCGCGCAGATGGCGATAACCAGCGTCGTCGAGGTCAACATCAGCGTCGGCTCGAGCCGCTGCAGCATGAGCTTGGAGACCGGCAGGTTCGAGAAGATCGAGACGCCGAGGTCGCCTCGCATCAGGTTGAACACCCACTTGCCGAACTGGACGAGGAAGGGCTCGTTCAGGCCCAGGCGCTCGCGGATGCGGGCGATGTCGTCGGCCGTCGCGAGATCGCCCGCGATGATCGCCGCCGGGTCGCCGGGGCTGAGGAAGAGCAGCGAGAAGACGAAGACCGCAACCACGGCCATGACCGGGATGGTCGCGAGGATTCGCCGGATCAGGTAGGCATACATCAAACACCCCCGCGCGCGCGGTCCGAAGAGTTACGGTTCACTTGGCGCGACCGGCGCCAGCGGCACTCCCTGAAACAGCAGCGCGGCGCCTGCCCCGCTCTGGCGGGGACCGTGCCGCGCGCCTCCCCCTCGACCTTAGTTAGGCTTGCCAACCGAGAGGGAGCCCCCCGAAGCCAGCGCCACTCTCAGTCTCACCTATGGCCTGTCGCTCCGTCAACAATCCCTTAACATAGGCGACACAAGCTACGGATGCACCGGAGAGAAAAGCGTTTCACGTTGAGAAATGCCTCGATCGGGAACCGACCGTCCCGATCGGTCCGTACGCCGCCTGCCGTCAGGGCATCAGGAGTCCGCCATTGACCTCGATCACCTGGCCGGTGACGAAGCTCGAAAGCGCGTCCGAGGCGAGATAGACGTAGGTTCCGGCGCACTCCTCGGCGGTGCCGTCCCGGCGCATCGGCGTCGCCTCTACCATCGCCTTGTAGGCCTCGGGTTTGGTCAGGCGGCCGTGGAGCGGCGTCCGGATGATGCCGGGGGCGACCGCATTCACGCGGATGCCGGTCGGCGCCAGCTCCTTGGCGAGCCCGCGGGTGAAGCTGGAGACGAAACCCTTCGATCCCGCATAGAGGATCGAGCCGACGCCGCCGCCGTTGCGGGCTGCGACCGAGGTGGTCGAGATGATGTTGCCGGAGTGCTTGCCGGCGGAGCCGCGGGCAAGAAACGCCCTGACAGCCGCCCGGCTGCAGGCGAAGACTGAACGCGCGTTCAGGTCCATGATCTCGTCGTAAAGCGCGTCGGAGGCCTCGGCGAGCGGGGCCCGCGTCACCACCGATCCGGCGTTGTTGACCAGCACGTCGAGACGGCCGAAGGCCCTGATCGTCGCCTCGACCAGGCCGCTGCAGACATCGCTCTTGCGGACGTCGCCGGCGAGCAGGATGGCCTTGCCGCCCGCCCCTTCGACCGCCGCGGCGACCTTTTCGGCCGCCGCCTTGCTCGCGTTGTAATGGACGGCGACCTTCATGCCCGCGTTGGCGAAGGCGACGGCGACGGCCGCCCCGATGCCGGTCGACGATCCGGTGACCAGCGCTGATTTTCCTTCAAGATCGGCGACACGCATGGTTCCTCCTCAGGCGACGGGCTTCATTTCCTAGGCGAAACCGCGTAGCGTGTCTTCGCAATCTTTCCCCGCCCAAAACGCGAGCCAATCATGAAGATCGAAGAGCGCCTGAAGCAGCTCGGCATCACCCTGCCGGCGGTCGGCGGGCCGATGGGCACCTATGTCCATGCGGTGCAGACCGGCAACCTCGTCTATCTCGCCGGCAAGGGTCCCTTCGACCCGAAGGGCGGCCCGATGCCGTCCGGCAAGGTCGGCGGCGACGTCACCATCGAGAAAGGCTACCAGGACGCCCGCACCGTCGGCCTCACCCTGATCGCCGTCCTCAAGGACCACCTCGGCGACCTCGACCGGGTCCAGCGCGTGGTCAAGGTGCTGGGCATGGTCAACGCCACGCCGGAGTTCGGCGATCATCCGAAGGTGATCAACGGCTGCTCCGATCTCTTCGTCGAGGTCTTCGGCGACAAGGGCCGCCACGCGCGTTCTGCGGTCGGCATGGGCAGCCTGCCGATGAACATCACGGTCGAGATCGAAGCCATCGTCGAGGTCAAGTAGCCATGAAGATCGAGCAGCGACTGAAGGAGCTCGGTATCGAGCTTCCTCCCGTGCCGCAGGCAGCCGGCAACTACGTGCACGCCGTGCAGACCGGGAAGCTCGTCTACCTCGCCGGCAAGGGCCCGCCCGGCCCGACGAGCGGCCCACGTCCCTCGGGCAAAGTGCCGAAGGACATCTCGGTCGAGGATGCCTACAAGCACGCCCGCGCGATCGGGCTCGTCCTGATCGCCGTGCTCAAGGACTTCCTCGGCGACTTGGACCGGGTCGAGCGCGTGGTCAAGGTCCTGGGCATGGTCAACGGCACGCCGGAGTTTGGCGACCAGCCGAAGGTGATCAACGGCTGCTCCGACCTCTTCGTCGAGGTCTTCGGCGACAAAGGCCGCCACGCCCGTTCCGCCGTCGGCATGGGCAGTCTGCCGTCGGGCATTCCGGTCGAGATCGAGGCGATCGTCGAGGTGAGGTAGCGGCGCGACGCTCAGATCGGCGTGTTCCAGAAATCTTCGTTCTTGAGCGTGATCGCCAGCTCCTCGGCGACCGCTTCGAGCAGCTTCTCACCCTTCTCGGCCGAGGCGGTCGCGGCGTCGCCGATGATGCCGTTCGGCGAGCGCGAGGGTATGTAGCGCCAGCGGTAGGCCGCCGGGTTGACGCCGGCGATCGAGGAGTTGCCGGGGATGTAGGGCCCGTGCATCTGCGAGAGCGACTCCTGGTCCACCAACTCCGGCGCCAGCGCCATGATCATCGAGGTCTCGGCCTCGCAGGCGTGCAGCAGCGCCTTCTGCCGGTCGAGGAGGGCAGCGATCCGCTTCTCGCCGATGCCCCAGTAGGTTGCATAGGCCAGTGGAATCTTGAACTCGATGGTGAGCTCGGTGACGATCACGTCGAGCGGTGCCGTGTTCCCGCCATGGCCGTTCAGGATGAAGATCCGGCGAAAGCCATGCTGGGTCAGCGAGCGGACGACGCAGCGGAAGGTCGCCAGCATCGTCGGGAAGTCGAGGGAGATGGTGCCGCCGAGTGGCATGTGGTGCTCGGACATGCCGAAGGGCAGCGTCGGCGTGACTGCGATCGGATCGGTCTTGGCGACGATATGCGCCGCCCGGTGGCAGACCTCGGTCGCCAGACGATAGTCGACCATGACCGGCAGATGCGGTCCGTGCTGCTCGGTCGCGCCGATCGGCACCAGGACGATCGCGTCGCGCCGGGCGAGATCGCGCAGCTCGTGCGCCTTCAGGCGCGACCATTCGACTTCCATCGCCATTTCCTTCCGTTTTGCTTGCGGGGTCCGCCACGATTCCAGCAAACTTGCCGGAACGAAACATTTTTCCGATAGTACGCGCACCGATAGGGGGAAGGATCTGCATGTACGACTTGGTGCTTAAGGGTGGCCGGGTCATCGACCCGAGCCAGGATCTCGACACGCCCGCCGACGTCGCCTTCGACAAGGGCAAGGTCGCCGCGATCGGCCCCAACCTCAAGGCCTCGCCCAAGGGCGAGAGCCGCGACGTCTCGGGTAGGCTGGTGGTGCCTGGGATCCTCGATCTCCACACCCACATCTATCACCTGGGCACCTCGCTCGGCGTCGATCCCGTGCAGACCGCCAAGGAGGGCGGCTCGACCACGCTGATTGACGCCGGCTCGGCCGGTCCCGGCAATTTCCCGGGCTTCCGCAAGCACGTGATCGAGCCATGCCCGGTCCGCATCGTCGCCTTCCTCAATATCTCCTTCGCCGGAATCTTCGCCTTCTCGAAGACGACGATGATCGGCGAATGCCATGACATCCGGCTTCTCGACATCGGCGAGTGCCGGCGCGTCGCCGACGAGAACCGCGACCTCATCGTCGGCATCAAGGTCCGGGTCGGGCGCGGCGCCGGCGGCACGTCCGGCCACATGCCGCTCGACATGGCGGTCGAGGTCGCCGACGATCTCGGCCTTCCGGTCATGTGCCATCTCGACCATCCGCCGCCGTCGCGCCGCGAGGTCCTCGACCGCATGCGCCCCGGCGACACGCTAACCCATTGCTTCCGTCCCTTCCCCAACGCCCCGATCGACGGCACCGGCCGGGTGCGCTCGGAGATCAACGAGGCACGCGCCCGCGGCATCTTCTTCGACGTCGGCCACGGCGCCGGCTCCTTCGGCTTCAAGACCGGCCGCGAGATGATCGGGAACGGCTTCTATCCGGATTGCATCTCCTCCGACATCCATTGCCTCTCCGCCGAGCATTCGGCCATCGACAACCTGATCACGCTCTCGAAGTTCCTCTGCCTCGGCATGCCGTTGAACGAGGTGATCCGCGCGGCGACGGTCAACCCGGCGAAGGCGATCCGCCGTCCCGACCTCGGCACCTTGCGGACCGGCGCCGCCGGCGACGCGGTCGTGCTCGACCACCGCAAGGGCAAGTTCGAGTACATCGACGTGCTCGGTGAGACCCTGGTCGGCAAGCACCGGCTGGTGAATGCCGGCATGGTGGTCGGCGGCAAGTGGTGGTTCGACGGAACGCCGAAGCCCGGACGGACGCGGTAGCGATGGCCGGGACGGCCGATCTCTCGGCCCGCGAGGCGGCCAGGGCAGTCGCGGCGGGAACCCTCACGGCCGAGGCGCTGGTCGAGGCGTATCTGGAGCGGGTGGAGGCGATCGAGCCCCTGCTCCGCTCCTTCGTCTACCTCGATCCAGGGCTGGCGAGGGCGCAGGCGCGCGCGGTCGACAAGGCCAAGCGCAAGGGGCCGCTCGCCGGCGTCCCGGTCGGGGTCAAGGACATCATCGACACGCGCGACATGCCGACCGAGTGCAACTCGGCGATCTTCGTCGGTCGACGGCCGGAGACCGACGCGGACTGCGTGGCGGCGGTTCGGGCCGCCTCCGGCGTGGTTTTCGGCAAGATGGTGACGACCGAGTTCGCGGCGCGACGCCCCGGGCCGGCGGCCAATCCCTACAACCTCGCCCACACGCCCGGCGGCTCGTCCTCCGGATCGGCTGCCGCGGTCGCCGCCGGTCTCCTCCCCTTCGCCTTCGGCACCCAGACCGGCGGCTCGGTGATCCGCCCGGCCTCCTACTGTGGCTGCTTCGGCTACAAGGCGACGCGAAGCTCGCTCTCGCTAGGCGGCGTGCATCCGCTGTCCCCCGAGCTCGACACGCTCGGCTTCTACGCGCGTAGCGCCGACGACGCGCTTCTGTTCCACGCGGTCCTCGCCGGCGTGAAGGACACGCGGCCAAAGCTGCCGAAGAAGCCGCGTCTCGCGGTCGTTCGCACGACCGCCTGGCCCAAGGTCGAGCCGGCGAGCGCCGATCTCATGGAGGCCGCCGTCCGGCGGCTCGCACCGCATGCGGAGAAGGTGGATCGGGTCGAGCTGCCGAGCCCGTGCGAGCACGGGCTGGATGCCCAGCAGGTCCTGATCTCGGTGGGGATGGCGCGGGCGCTCGATGCGCTGGAAAAGCGACATCGCGATCTCCTGAGCGTGGCCCTTCTCGACTCGATCGAGATAGGTCGCGGCCACTCGCCGGCTCGGATCGCCGAAGCCGAGAAGATGCGGGCCGCCTGCATCGCCGCCACCGGCCGTTTCTTCGCCGGCTACGACGCGATCCTGACGCCCGCGGCAGCCGGCGAGGCGCCGAAGGGGCTTTCGTGGACAGGCAACCCGGACTTCAACAGCCTGTGGACGATGCTGGACACGCCCTGCGTCAGCGTTCCCGTTGGCCTCGGCCCGAACCGGCTGCCGGTCGGGCTTCAGCTCGTCGGCCCCCGCGGCGGCGACCGGGCATTGCTGGCGCTGGCCGGCTGGGCCTTCGAAATCCTCGGCGGCATCGCCGCGCCGAAGCTGCCGGCGGCGCGACCGATGGCGGCGCTCGGCCGCCGCGCCGGACTCACCCTCGATGCCGAGCTGAGCCAGGCATGGGCCACCGGCGATCGGGTGCTCCAGGAGATGTCGGCCAGGCTGCCGCGGGATCTCCCCTACGCGGTCGAGCCGGCGCACGTCTTCTCACCGAGCCGGCGACGCTAACGCGATGTCGAGCCCCGCCGACCTTTCCGCGCGCGAGGCCGCCGCTGCCGTCCGGTCCGGACGGCTCAGCGCCGAGGCTCTGGTCGACGCCAGTCTCGAGCGTGTCGCCGCGATCGAGCCGAGCCTCCGCTCCTTCGCCTATCTCGACCCCGAGTTGGCGCTGGCCCAGGCCCGCGCCGTCGACAGGTCCAAGCGCAAGGGCGCCCTCGCCGGCCTGCCGGTCGGCGTCAAGGACATCATCGATACCGCCGACATGCCGACCGAATGCAACTCCCCGATCCGTCTCGGCCACAGGCCGAAGGCCGACGCCGACTGCGTCGCCGCCGTGCGCAGGGCCTCCGGTATCGCTTTCGGCAAGACGGTAACGACCGAGTTCGCCGGCCTTCATCCCGGCCCGACCGGAAATCCCTACAATCTCGCGCATACGCCGGGTGGCTCCTCGTCCGGCTCGGCCGCGGCGGTCGCCGCCGGCCTCGTGCCGCTCGCCTTCGCAACCCAGACGGCCGGATCGGTGATCCGCCCCGCCGCCTTCTGCGGCTGCGTCGGCTTCAAGGCGACGCGGGGAGCCCTGTCGATGCGCGGCATCCAGCCGTTGGCGGCCGATCTCGACACGCTCGGTGGCTACGCGCGGACGCCCGACGACCTGCTGCTGTTCCACGCGGTTCTTGCCGGCGTCCGCGATACGCGACCGGCTGTGTCGAGAAAGCCGCGGATCGCCGTCGTCCGCACCGGCGCGCGTGTGCCGCTGGACGCCGCCGCCGAGGAAGCGCTGGAGGAGGCCGTCGCCAGTCTGGCGGCGCACGCGATCGTCGAGCGCGCCGAGTTGCCGCGTATCTGCGATCGGGGTTTCGCCGCGCAGGAAGTGCTGATGGCGGTCGGCGCCGCCCGAGCCTACGAAACCGAGTGGCACGACCATCTCCCCCTCCTCAGCGGCAGCTTCCGCGAGCGGCTTCGGGTGGGCCTCGGCCATTCGCCGGCGATGATCGCCGAGGCAGAAGCCGTCCGTGAGGTCTGCATCGCCGCGGTGGACAGATTTCTTGCGGGCTACGACGCCATCCTGACGCCGGCGACCTCGGGCGAGGCCCCGCGCGGTCTCTCCTGGACCGGCGATGCCGAATTCAACCGGTTCTGGACCTTCGTCGACACGCCGTGCGTCAGCCTGCCGATCCGCCTCGGCCCCAACCATCTGCCGCTCGCGGTCCAGCTCGTCGGTGCCCGCGGCAGCGACCGGACCCTGCTGGCGCTGGCCGACTGGGCCTTCGGGCATCTCGGTCGCCTCCCGGCGCCGATACTGCCGAAGCCCGAGCCCGTCGCCGCCATGGCCCGCCGCGCCGGCTTGACCCTCGACGCGGCGCTGGCCGCCTCGACCGCCGAGGCCGACCGCGCCAACAAGGACGCGCTCAAGCGCATCCCCCGCGACCTCCCTTACGCGGCCGAGCCGTCCCATGTCTTCCATCCGAGCCGCCGAGGCTAGCCCATGACCGATCTCCACTACCTCACCGTGGCCGACGCCTCCCGGCGCATCGCCAAAGGCAGGCTCTCGCCGGTCGATCTGGTCGATGCCTCCCTCGACCGCATCGCAGAGCTGAACAAGAAGCTGCACGCCTTCGTCCTCGTGCTCGCCGACGACGCCCGGAAGGCGGCCAGGAAGGCGCATGGCCAGATCAAGGCCGGCCGGCGCATCGGGCCGCTGCACGGCATCCCGCTCGGCCTCAAGGACATCTATTCGACAAGGGGCATCCGTACGACCGCGCATTCGAAGGTGTTGCTGCGCAACGTGCCGAAGTCGGATTCGACTGTGGCGGCGAAGCTCGGCGCGGCCGGCATGGTGCTGGTCGGCAAGCTCGCTACCCATGAGTTCGCGACCGGCGGCCCGGCGAAGGACCTGCCGTTCCCGCCGGCGGTGAATCCCTGGAAGGAAGGCCACTTCACCGGCGGCTCCTCCTCCGGCTCCGGCGCCGCCATCGCCGCCGGCCTCGTCACCGCCACCATGGGCTCGGACACCTCCGGCTCGATCCGCGGCCCCTCGGCCTTCTGCGGCATCGCCGGATTCAAACCGACCTACGGCCTCGTCAGCCGCGCCGGCGTCTATCCTCTTTCCTTCTCCCTCGACCACTGCGGCCCGATGACCTGGACCCTCGAGGACGGCGCGATGCTGCTGGACGCCGTCGCCGGGCCGGACACGGCCGACCCCGCCTCGTCGGCGCCGGAGAAGCCCCCCGGCTACACCCGCGCCCTCAAGGACGGCATCCGCGGCATGCGTGTGGGCATCGTCAGGCGCTTCTACGAGAAGGACGTGGAGGCGACGCGGGAGGCAAGGAAGGCGATCGAGGAAGCGCTCCTGGTCCTGAAGAAGCTGGGCGCCCGTCTGGTCGACGTCCAGCTCCCGGCGCTGGCCGAATGGGACGCCTGCTGCCGCGTCATCCTGCAGGCCGAGGCCTATGCGATCCACGAGAAGGATCTCCGCACCCGGCCGCACATCTTCGCCCGCGTCACCCGCGAGCGTCTCCTCTCGGGCGCCATGCTGTCGGCGGCCGACTACATCCAGGCGCTGCGTCGGCGGAGCCAGCTCTGCCGGATCTACGACGAGGCGCTGGCCAAGGTCGACGTGATCGTCACCGGCTGCTCGCTGGCGCCGGCGCCGACGCTGGACGAGCTCTACGAGCTGCCCTCGGTGCTCGGCCGCGGCCGCCTCGTCATGACGCCGTTCAACATCACCGGGGCGCCGGCGGCGAGCGTCTGCGCCGGCTTCTCCAAGGACGGCCTGCCGCTGTCCCTCCAGATCGCCGCCAAGCCGCACGACGACGTGCTGGTGCTGCGCGCCGGCCACGCCTATGAGCAGGCGGCCGGCTGGCGCGACCGCCGCCCGGAGCTCTGAGTCTGTGGCCGGCCTCGATCAGCGAGAAAAGACGCGCTACCGCGACGACGGCTATGTCGTCCCGCGCCACCGACTGCCCGCGGCACGCGTCGACGCGCTCAGAGAGGTGCTGGACCGGTTGATCCGCGACAACCCGACGATCCGGCCGGAGCGGCTGGTCAGCGCGCACATCGAGGGCAGGAACACTGAGGGCGTGCATGGCAGCCGCGCCTTCCTCGAGCTTGCTGAGGACGAGGCTATCCTCGACATGGTCGCCGATCTCATCGGCCCGGACATCATCCTCTGGGGCTGCCAGATCTTCTGCAAGCCGGGCGGCGACGGCATGGAGGTGCCCTGGCACCAGGACGGCCAGTATTGGCCGATCCGCCCGATCGCCACCTGCACCGCCTGGGTCGCGCTCGACCCCTCGACGGCCGAGAACGGCTGCCTCCGGGTCATCCCGGGCTCACACCGCGGCAAGATCCTGCATCCGCATCTGACCGAGGACCGCAAGGATCTCGTACTGACCCAGCGGGCCGCCGACGGCACCTTCGACGAGGCGACGTCGGTCGACATCGAGCTCGAACCCGGCCAGATGTCGCTGCACGACGTCCACATGATCCACGGCTCGGCGCCCAACCGCTCGCCCAAACGCCGGGCCGGCGTCGCCATCCGCTACATGCCGGCGACCTCGCATTTCGACCGGGGCCTGATCGCGACCACCGACAAGAGCGGCTACACCGTCGACTTCGCCCGCCGCCCGCTCTGGCTGCTGCGCGGCCAGGACCGGACCGGGAAGAACGACTTCACGATCGGCCACGCCTAAGCGGCGGCGACCACCAGCCCGTCCTTGAGCTCCAGCCTCCGGTCCAAGCGCCGGGCGAGGTCGAGGTTGTGGGTGGCGATGAGCGCCGAGAGTCCGGTCGCCTTGACCAGCTTGTGGAGCTGCTGAAACACCGCCTCCGCCGTCGTCGGGTCGAGGTTTCCAGTCGGCTCGTCGGCCAGGAGCACGCGGGGCACGTTGGCGATGGCGCGGACGATGGCGACCCGCTGCTGCTCGCCACCGGAGAGGCGCCCCGGCCGGTGCGTGGCGCGCTCGGCCAAGCCCACCATGGACAGAAGCTGGCGCGCCCGGTCGCGCGCCTCGCTCTTGGTCAGGCCGGCGATGAGCTGCGGCAGCATGACGTTCTCGATCGCCGAGAACTCAGGCAGCAGGTGGTGGAACTGGTAGACGAAGCCGACGGTATCGCGACGGATGCGCGTGCGGTCGGCGTCGCTCAAGGTCGAGCACGCGACCCCGCCGACCTCGACCGAGCCGCCGTCCGGGCGCTCGAGCAATCCGGCGATATGGAGCAGGGTCGACTTGCCGGCGCCCGACGGCCCGACCAGCGCCACCATCTCACCCCGGACCAGGGTCAGATCGACGCCGCGCAGCACCTTGAGCGACCTTTCGCCCTGACGGAAGGTCCGGGTGACGCCGCGGAGCGCCAGCGCCGGCTCACTCATGGCGAAGCGCCTCGACCGGATCGAGCCGTGCCGCCCGCCAGGAGGGATAGAGGGTGGCGAGGAAGGAAAGCCCGAGCCCCATCAACACCACCGCGATCACTTCCGGCAGCTCGGTCCGCGCCGGAAGCTGCGAGAGGAAGTAGATCTCCGCCGAGAACAGCTCGGCGCCCGAGAGCTTCTGGATCCACTGCCGGATCGTCTCGATGTTGAGGGCGAAGGCGAGGCCGAGGCCGAAGCCGGTGAGTGTGCCGAGGACGCCGACCGCCGCCCCGCTCATGAAGAAGACACGCATGATCGCTCCCGGCGTCGCCCCCATGGTGCGAAGAATGGCGATGTCGCGGGTCTTGTCCTTCACCAGCATGATCAGGGAGGAGATGATATTGAAGGCGGCGACCACGATGATCAGGGTCAGGATCAGGAACATGACGTTCCGCTCGACCTTGACCGCGTTCATGATACCGGCATTCGCCTGCTGCCAGTCGAAGAGGCGGTAGTTCGGCCCGAGTCGGCTCTGCGCCAGCGCGCGGAAGTCGCCGACCCGCTCCGGGTTCTCCAGCATGACCTCGACGCCGGAGGCCGCTTCCGGCAAGCGGAAGAAGATCTGCGCGGCGGCCAGAGGCATGAAGACATAGGCCCCGTCGATCTCGGCCATGCCGACGTCGAAGATCGCGGCGATGGGATAGGCGCGCGTCCTCGGAATGCTGCCGAGCGCGGTCGCCTGGAAGGTCGGCGCTACCAGCGTCAGCTTGTCCCCGACAGCGAGACGCAGCTTCTGCGCCAGGCGGTGGCCGATGACAATCTCCTCATCGTCAAAGGTGTCGAGCTTGCCCGCCCTGAGCTTGCCCGCGAAGGTTCTACGGGACGCGAGATCCTCCGAACGCACGCCACGCACCAGCGCGCCCGAGGCGACGCCGTTGGCCGTCGCCATCACCTGGCCGTCGATGATCGGCGCGGCCGAGGTGACGCCGCCGATGCCGCGCACCGACCGGGTGACGTCCTCGTAGTCCGGCACCGGCCCGGCGTTGCTGTAGATGGTGATGTGACCGTTGAAGCCGACGATGCGGGTGATCAGCTCGTGACGAAAGCCGTTCATCACGCTCATGACGATGATCAGCGTGGCGACGCCGAGCGCGATGCCGATCAGCGAGAACCAGGCGATGACCGAGATGAAGCCCTCCTGGCGGCGGGCGCGCAGGTAGCGCGTCGCCATCATCCGCTCGAAGGTGCCGAAGGCGGCCATCAGGCCGTGAGCCGGTTCAGCGCCGCTTCGGGCGACAGCTCCTGCTTCTCGCCGGTCCTGCGGTTCTTGACCTCGACTACGCCCGACTTGAGGCCACGCGGGCCGACGATGACCTGCCAGGGGAGTCCGATCAGGTCCATGTCGGCGAGCTTCGAGCCAGCACGCTCGTCGCGGTCGTCGTAGAGCGGCTCGCGGCCGGCGTTCCCGAGCTTGGCGTAGAGGTCGCCCGAGACCTTGTCGCACTCGCCGTCGCCGACCTTGAGGTTGACGACACCGACGCCCCAGGGCGACACCGCCTCCGGCCAGATGATGCCGGCCTCGTCGTGGCTCGCCTCGATCAGGCCGCCGACGAGACGGGAGACGCCGATGCCGTAGGACCCCATCAGCACAGTCACGATGTCGCCGTTCGGGCCCGTCACCTTGGCGCCCAGCGGCTCGGAATACTTGGTGCCGAAGTGGAAGATGTGGCCGACCTCGATGCCGCGCGCGGTCACCCGCTTCTCCGCCGGAATCTTCTCGAACGCCGCAGTATCATGCTTCTCGTCGGTCGCGGCGTAGAGGCTGGTCCAGCGCTCGACCACCTTCTGCACGCCGGCGACATCGTCGAAGTCGATCGGCTGGCCCGAGACGTCGAAGTCGACGTAGTCCTTGTGGCAGAAGACCTGGCTCTCGCCGGTGTCGGCGAGGATGATGAACTCGTGGCTCAAGTCGCCGCCGATCGGGCCGGTATCGGCCTGCATCGGGATCGCCTTCAACCCCATGCGGGCGAAGGTCTTGAGGTACGCCACGAACATCTTGTTGTAGGCGTGCCTGGACGAGGGGTAGTCGAGGTCGAAGGAGTAGGCGTCCTTCATCAGGAACTCGCGCCCGCGCATGACGCCGAAGCGCGGCCTGACCTCGTCCCGGAACTTCCACTGGATGTGGTAGAGGTTCTTCGGCAGATCGCGGTAGCTCTTCACGTAGGCTTTGAAGATCTCGGTGATCATCTCCTCGTTGGTCGGCCCGAACAGCATGTCGCGGTCGTGCCGGTCCTTGATGCGCAGCATCTCCTTGCCATAGTCGTCGTAGCGGCCGCTCTGCCGCCAGAGATCCGCCGGCTGGATTGTCGGCATCAGGACTTCCTGCGCGCCGGAGCGGTCCTGCTCCTCGCGCACGATCTGCTCGATCTTCTTGAGGACGCGGAAGCCCATCGGCAGCCAGGCATAGATGCCGGCCGAGGTCTGGCGGACCATGCCGGCGCGCATCATCAGCCGGTGCGAGACGATCTGCGCCTCGGCCGGCGTTTCCTTGAGGGTCGGCAAAAACAGCTGGGAGCGACGCATGACGATCCTTCGGTGGGCCGGCGAAAGGCCGGCACTCTAGCAGCCCGCCCCGCCGATTGCCGCATCGAGGGTCCGCGCCGGCGTCCGACTGCGTGGACGCGGCGATACCGGATCGGACGACGAAGGGACCTTAGGCCGCGGTGGTCGCGCCGACACGCGGGATCCGGGCGCCGTAGTCGAGCAGCCCGGACCAGAACCGCTCGAGCTCGCGATAGGCCTGACTCGCGGCCTTCAGCTGCTCATCCTTGAGCGCGCCCTGGGAGATCGCTCCGGCGTGCCGATCGAACATCGCGGCGATGCGCTTGCAGAGGTCGAGCCCCTTGGGCGAGAGCCGGATACGGATCGAACGGCGGTCATGGGCGGAACGCTCCTGGGTCAGGTAGCCGTTTTCAACCATCTTCCGCACATTATACGAGACATTCGAGCCGAGGTAGTAACCCCGGTTCGTGAGTTCGCCGACCGTGAGCTCGTCCTCGCTGATATTGAACAAGATCAGCGCCTGGACGTTGTTGATGTCCTCAATGCCCTGGCGGTCCAGCTCCGTCTTCACGACCTCGAGGAACTGCCGATGCAGCCGCTCGATCAGCCGGATCGCCTCCAGATAAGCTCCGCGCACATCGACCTCGCTCGACTGATGACCCCCCAAGCGCACCCCGACCCCTAGTTGATTTATCACACGAGGTAACAAAATGCCACCGTCGGAGGGATCGGACTAGGCTGGATTTCTCTCTTGGAACAGGCTGATGACCCCTGAGAAGTCGAGGGCGGCGTTGCCCTGGCCGCAGAAGAGGCCGTAGATCTGGGCCGCCTCCGCCCCGAGCGGCGTCACCGCCCCGGCGGCGGCGGCGGCTTCCTGAGCAAGTTTCAGGTCTTTCAACATCATCGCTGCCGCAAACCCCGCCTTGTAGCCACGGTTGGCGGGCGAAGCCGGCACAGGACCCGGCACCGGGCAGTAGCTGGTCATCGACCAGCATTGGCCTGAAGACTTGGAACTGATGTCGAACAGCTTCTGAGCATCGAGGCCGAGTTTGGCGGCCAGGGCGAACCCCTCAGCCGTCGCGATCATG